>CAMATU010000041.1 GCA_945861225.1 Klebsiella pneumoniae | reverse complement strand
AGATGATTGGACTGCGGCCTCGTCCAGACAAAGTTGTTCCGCTCATGCTGGCCGCCGCCATCTCCGCCCGTGACTCTCAGTTGTATTTGGACCAGCGGACGACCGGCATGGCCGAAAGTCAGGTCAACTTTGAGAACATAACGCTTCTCGAATCGCCCATTCACATCCCACCCCTCCCCGAACAAACCGCGATCGCCGGGGTGCTGGGGGACATGGACGCGGAGCTGGCGGCGCTTACGCTGCGGCGGGACAAGACCCGCGCCCTCAAACAGACCATGATGCAGGAACTCCTCACCGGGAGAACCCGCCTCGTTTGAGTACCATCGACTAGCCCGAGCGCGGCACGCAGCACCGTGATAGTCGCGTTCGCGGCGCGCGCTTGAAGCCTCCGCCTCAAGGGCTGCTGGCCTTCCGCGCCGAGTGTGCTATTTTCAGTAAAACACTCTCTTTTATCTGAAAATAATCAGCCCTGATTCCCATGCAACCCATTGACCAAAAAATACTTTCAAGAATCTATGGGCGCGGCAGGGGTTGGGCGTTCACCAAGATAGATTTTGTCGCCGGATTCAGGGACGTCAATATCCATCAGGCGCTTTCCGCTCTGGCCAAGGCCGGCAAGATTCGCCGGGTTTGTCGCGGGGTTTACGACTATCCTCGCTACAGCGAACTGCTGGCCCAAACCCTGAGCCCGGATATCGACCAGGTGGCCCAGGCGCTGGCGCGCAAATTCAACTGGCGCATCCAGCCCACCGGCGACGCGGCGCTGAATCTGCTGGGGCTCTCCACCCAGGTCCCGGGCAAGTGGCTTTACCTTTCCGATGGGCCGAGCCGCGAGTACGCGATCGCCGCGCACACGCTCGCGTTCCAAAAATCCGCCTTGAAAGACGCCGGTTTCAAATATCGGGAAAGTGGCTTGGTGGTGCAGGCACTGAAGGCGCTCGGCAAGGCGCGTGTCGACCCGGCCGTGATCAAGACCCTCCGCCAGCGGCTGCCGCCGAACGTGCGCGCAGCGATCCTCAAAGACACGCGCGCGGTCACCGGCTGGATCTACCAGTTCATCAAGCAGGCGTGTGGCGCGGCTGATTGATGGACAGCGTGGTGCAACTTCCCGCCGCGGAGCGCAATGCGCTGTTTGCCGAAACCGCGGCGCAACTCGGCACCACTCCCGCGGTGGTGGAGAAAGATTTCTGGGTCACGTGGGTGCTTGAGCGCTTGTTCCGCCAACCGGAACTCGCGCGCTTGCTGATGTTCAAGGGCGGCACCAGCCTGGCCAAGGCTTACGGCTTGATTGAACGGTTCTCGGAAGACATTGACCTGGTCCTCGATTGGCAGGTCTTAAGCGGTGAAGATCCGCTCGCGAATCGCCACAAAGCCGCGCAGGAGCGCTTGAATGACGCCATCAACGCACAAGCGCAAACGTATATCGGCGGACCGTTGTTGACCGCCGTTGCGGCGGCGCTCGGTAACACCTGCCGTTGCGCGATCGCGCCGGACGATCCGCAGGTGATCAATGTCCGTTATCCCGGCGCGTTTCCCGATACTTATCTGCGGCCCGAGGTCCGGCTGGAGATTGGTCCGCTGGCTTCCTGGTTGCCGCACGAGGAACGTACCATCAGTTGCTATGCCGCTGCCGCTTTCCCACACGTGTTCGCCAAGCAGCAATGGCCTGTGAAGGTGATCAAGGTGGAACGCACGTTCTGGGAGAAGGCGACCATCCTGCACCAGGAGGCACATCGTCCCGCGGCCACGCCGCAACCGTCCCGCTATTCCCGCCACTACTACGATCTCGCGAAAATCGCGGCCGCCCCGGCCAAGGATCTCGCGTTGGCGGATATCGCACTCCTGGCCGACGTGGTGGAATTCAAGCAACGCTTTTACCCGCGGGCCTGGGCGCGCTACGACCTGGCGGTGCCCGGGACCTTGCGCCTCGTGCCGGTCACTCACGTCTTGCGCACGGTTGAAACGGATTATCGCGCGATGACCCACATGATATTTGGTGAGGTTCCTACCTTCGGTGCAATCATGGCAACGCTCCGCAAGCTCGAGCAGGAGATCAACGGGTGAACATGAATGCCATCGGCCAGCCAGAGCGCGCCACCCAGCAACGGCTCATCGCCCTGTATCGCGACGAGCTGAACTATCGCTATCTCGGCGATTGGTCGGACCGGCCCGCCAACAGCAACATCGAAGAGGGACTGCTCACCCCTTATCTCACCCATGCGGGCTATACGCCGGAACAGATAAGCCGCGCCGTCTACCTGCTTAGAGTGGAGGCAGACAACCCCAACCGCAGCCTCTACGACAACAACAAAGCGGTCTATGGTCTGCTGCGCTATGCGGTGAAAGTGAAGACGCAAGCGGGCGACAACACCGAAGACATTTGGCTGATCAACTGGGCACAACCGGCGAAGAACGACTTTGCCTTTGCCGAAGAAGTGACACTGAACGGCAATCTGGAACGCCGGCCAGATCTCGTGCTGTACGTAAACGGGATCGCGGTGGCGGTCATTGAGCTGAAGAACAGCCACACCTCCATTGGCGACGGCATCCGCCAGCTCCTCTCCAATCAGCAGCAGGCGTTCAACGCTTGGTTTTTCACGACCGTGCAGATGGTCTTTGCCGGGAATGACTCGGAGGGCCTGCGCTACGGATCGATTAAGACCGAAGAAAAGTATTTCCTGAAATGGAAGGAAGACGAGACGGACAACAGCCGCTTCAAGCTCGACAAATATCTGCTCAAGATGTGCTGCAAAGCGCGGCTCATCGAGCTGCTGCATGACTTCGTGGTCTTCGATGGCGGCGTGAAGAAACTGCCGCGGGTGCACCAGTATTTTGGCGTGAAGGCGGCGCAGCGCCACGTCAACGATTACAAGGGTGGGATTATCTGGCACACCCAGGGCAGCGGGAAAAGCATCGTGATGGTGCTGCTGGCCAAGTGGATTCTGGAAAAAAAGGCCAACGCGCGTGTGCTCATCGTGACCGACCGCGATGAACTCGACAAACAGATCAGCGGCGTTTTTGCCGACGCTGGCGAAACCATCCACCGCACCAGCAGCGGCCAGGATCTCATGGCGCAACTCAGCCAGCCAAAGCCGCGCCTGCTCTGCTCGCTGGTGCACAAGTTCGGCAAGAAAGGCGTGGACGATTTCGACGCCTTTATCGAGGAATTGAAAAGACAGCCGAGCCCCACCGTCGGCGAGTTGTTCGTGTTCGTGGACGAATGCCACCGCACGCAAACCGGCAAGCTGCACAAGACCATGCAGGCCATGCTGCCTGGGGCGGTGTTCATCGGCTTTACCGGCACGCCGCTGCTGAAACAGGACAGGGCAACCAGCCTCGAAGTGTTCGGGGGGTACATTCACACTTACAAATTCGGCGAGGCGGTCGAGGATAAGGTGGTGCTGGATTTGGTGTATGAGGCCCGCGATATCGAGCAGGGCCTCGGCGCGCAGGACAAGATTGACGCCTGGTTCGAAGCCAAGACCCAAGGCTTGAACGATTGGCAGAAGGCGGCGCTGCGCGAGCAATGGGGCACCTTGCAGAAAGTGCTGAGCTCCCGCTCACGCATGGAGCGCGTGGTGGCCGACATTGTGTTTGACTTCGGGGTGCAGCCACGTCTTAGCAGTGAACGTGGGAATGCGATTCTGGTGGCTTCAAGCATCTACGAAGCCAGCAAATACTTCGAACTTTTTCAGCGGCCGGCGACAGGCTTGCGGGATAAGTGCGCGATCATTACCTCCTACAACCCGCAAACCAAGGACATCACCCTGGAGGACACCGGCGCGAATACCGAGACCGAAAAGCAATTCCTCTACCACACCTACACCGCACTGCTCACAGATATCCAGCCGAAGCCGGGCAAAAGCAAAACCGAAACCTACGAAGACGACGCCAAGGCGCTGTTCAAATCACAGCCGGCAAACATGAAATTGCTGATCGTGGTGGACAAACTGCTCACCGGCTTTGACGCGCCGCCCTGCACCTATCTCTACATCGATAAGTCGATGCAGGACCATGGCTTGTTTCAGGCGATCTGCCGCACGAACCGGCTCGACGGTGACGACAAGCTCTACGGCCACATCGTGGACTATAAAGATCTGTTCAAGAAGCTGGTGAATGATGAGGGCACCGGGGCGCTGCAGGTGTATACGGCCGAACTGGATCACACTGCCGGCGGTGCCAGCCCCGAGGTGCTTATGCAGGACCGTCTGAAGACCGGGCAGGCGCGGCTGGATGAGGCGCTGGAAGCAGTCGCATTGCTCTGTGACCCTGTGCAACCGCCGAGGGGTGAGTTAGAACACATCCATTACTTCTGCGGTAACACAGAGCTGGCCGACGATCTCAAAACGCATGAGCCCCAACGAGTGGCGCTTTACAAAGCCACCGCCGCACTGGTGCGTGCCTATGCCAACATCGCTAACGATTTGCCACGGGCGGGTTACAGCGATGGCCAAATCACTCACATCAAGCGGGACCTGGACCGCTACCTGAAGCTCCGCGAGATCATCAGGCATGCCAGCAACGAGACCATCGACCTCAAGGCTTACGAGGCCGACATGCGGCATCTCATCGATACCTATATCGAAGCGAAGGCACCGCGCAAGATTTCTGACATCGATGACATCGGGCTGCTGGCGCTCATCTCCAAATCCGGCATGGCGGACGCCATCAACGGCTTGCCGGAGGGCATCAAAGGCAATCAGGCCGCAGTCGCGGAAACCATCGCCAACAATGTTCGCAGTACCATTATCAAGGAACACCTGAACGACCCGGCGTTCTACGACAAGATGTCCGCGCTGCTGAGAGAAATCCTCGCCGACCTCCGGGCGCAGCGAATCGAATACGAAGAGTACTTGAAACGGATGGCTGAGGTCGCCAGGCAGGTGCAGGCCGGGACGGCGGACGATACGCCAGAGCAACTGAGGAAGAGCGCCGGCCTGCGCGCGATCTACAACCAACTCGTGCGGGATCTGGCATTGGCTGCCGAAGGTTCCGTGGCCGCCCCTGTCCCAGCCTATGGGGACAGAGAACCGGGTTCAGCGCTCGATCTGGCGTTACGCTTGGACACGGCCATCCGGGCGCGACGACCGGATGGCTGGCGTGGCGCGCTGCCCAAGGAGCGCGAGATCAAGAGAATCATTTATGAATTCGTGAACGATACCGACATGGTGGAACGGTTGTTCCTGATCGTCTCGGCGCAACGGGAGTATTGATGAACGCGCAGGTTCGCTTGGGTGAGATTGCGGTGGACGTGGTGCGCAAGAACATCAAGAACGTCCATCTCAGTGTGTACCCGCCGTTGGGTAAGGTACGGATTGCGGCACCGGCCCACATGAGCCTCGATACCATTCGCGTCTTCGCCATCTCAAAGTTACCTTGGATAAAACAGCAGCAGAGAAAATTGCGCGCACAAGACCGGGAGACGCCGCGAGAATACCTGAACCGAGAAAGTCATTACGTGTGGGGAAAACGCTACCTGCTCAAGATAATCCTTGAAGATTCAGCGCCGGAGGTAAGCCTAAGCCACAGCCGGCTCCTGCTGCGCGTACGCCCAGGCGCGAGTCAGGAGACGAAGCAGGCAGTCGTTGCCCAGTGGTATCGAGTACAGGTCAAGGAGGTTGCTGCTCGCGTGGTCGCGAAATGGGCCCCGCGCATGGGCGTGCAGGTTAATCACATTTACGTGCAGCAAATGAAAACGAAATGGGGGAGCTGTAATCCTACTCGCCACGATATTCGCCTTAACACGGAACTGGCCATGAAGCCGCGCCGATGCCTCGAATACATCGTGGTGCATGAAATGGCCCACCTTATTGAGCCAACCCACAACGCGCGCTTTGTCGCGCTGATGGATAAATTTATGCCGAATTGGCAGTTACGACGGGAGCAGCTCAATCTGTTGCCGGTGCGGCATGCGGAGTGGGGATATTGAGGCGGCTTAAATGGCTTTTATAGAATTTCTGCCTCTTGGTCAGAGAGCGCCGCAGACATTGCAAACATCAAGTGATGTGTTGGAGCAATTGTGGCAACAGCTAGTCATGACGCGGTTTCTAGGCGCGCAAACCGGCTATGCAAACACTGTCGAAAAGAGCGCGACGTTCATAGACCAGGCGAAAATCTATTTTCTAGATGCCTTGAAATCGAATTGGCGATCAGCCGGTCTGCTCTATTACTACTCGTTCCTCAACCTGACAAAGGCCGTGCTTGTCCACAAGTCCAAATCCTCCTATGAAGAGCTGACGACTGCCTCGACATTGCATGGAATTCACTCAGCGCCACAAACAATACAATCCATTCTCGATTTCAAAATTAAGATCGATCCACCCAGTGTAGGCGGGCGACAGAATATTTTTAGTCACTTCTATGAGGCTGTCACCAATTCCCACTGGCCGCATCCGAAAACGATCACAATCTCTTTGGAGAACGTGATTGGACACTGTCTCGATGTGGCTGCTGAAAGCAAGGAGCTTTTCGGGGTTAAATGCAGTACTGCACATTGCCAGTCGCTTCTGAGGGTTGTCGGCAACGAGGTGTGGGTAGACTACTTATTCATTGGCGATTCTGAAAAAGCGGTCGCGACATCGATTGAAAATTGTCGCCTGGAGTCGATTCCAGAATTTTCCGAGAATGATAAGACTGATTGGTTAGTTTCACACGGCTTAACCACTCAAGCGCTGCATATGGCGGTCATTTTACAGGGGTCAAAGCGTCAGTTTGTCGATGACGAAACGTATAAGAAAGTACTGGCTGAAACAGCAGCAGAAGCCACAGAGACCCTAACGCCGTACGCATTTCCGTCTGCGTTCGAAGCGAAACCGCCTGTCTGGCTATTTGTCCCGGAAATTGAATTGAGCGACAAGACGATGCAGTGGCATCCTTTGCTGGCAGACTATTTATTTGCGTTTGCGTTGAGCACGATACTTCGATATCAACCTCACCTACTTGAGCCTGGAACACCGAGCAACTTTCTAGCCGAAGCCTGGTGTTCTCAGTCCGCCGCAACCCTTTCGAGGCATTTCTTGATGGAGCTGACGCAACCGCCGAAGCGTTTGCAAAGGCTGGGTTAGGTGCGGGCAAACACTGGTACTTGGCACGGAAAACTGTTATTTGGGGTGGCTAGGGAGCGGTATTACCTTCGCTCCTGCGGCAATGGAGTCGAGATAATCCGCCCAGTGCTGCATCATGCGCTTACGCTCTGACAGGTATTCGGCGCGGTTATAGGCGCCCCTTACTTCGTTACGTTCACCGTGCGCAAGCTGGCGCTCAATCACATCGGGGTTAAAGCCCGTTTCGGTGAGAGAGGACGGGGAAAATATTGGACTCAAGACGACGCTTAACGTCGTCCGCATGGTGCGACACCCAGGTATGCAGCTGCTTGTGGTACCACTCCAGCGCCACCGCCTCGAAAGCGCTCTCGGCGGAAAGTTTTTTACGCTTCCTGCATCTTGATTATCACTGGGCAGATTGGGCCGAGACGAAGCGGTCGGGTGAGCTCACGGCCGCCGTGGGCGCCAAGATTGCCGAACACGCGGCGGCGAAGGGTGTCGACAAACTATCGCCGGATTACTTGAAACTGTTCTACGCGAATCGGAAGGCCAGTTAGCGACTTGCGACCACAGGCGGCACCGATTGTTCGAGGATTAGCGCCAGCGTTACCTGCGGGAGGGATTGATTCGCGTGCGCTTGCTGCGCACGCTCACCCCTGCGGGGCGCACTACGTGCGTCCAAACTCGCTTTGCGAGTTTGTCGAACCGCGGGGTTCTCATCCGCGCCCCAGCTCCGCCAAATAAGAAAGCCCCATTGAAGGGGCTTTCTTATTTGGCGGAGAGGGAGGGATTCGAACCCCCGGTGCCCGCAAAGGCACAGCTGATTTCGAGTCAGCCGCATTCGACCACTCTGCCACCTCTCCGGATGTCTACTTCAGGGCAGGATTGAGGTCCTACTCAGCAGCGGCGCGGAGTGTAGCGGAAGCCAGGGAGGGGGGGAAGCGACGAGGAACCAGTGCGCAATGTCGATCCGGTCGCAATCTTCAGGCTTAAGGGGCACCGCAAGTTCGCCGCTAGCGAAGGGGACGGCCGTACATTGGCCACCGCCCATTGGACCCGGGAGACGCTTTATGGAACTCGAACTGCTGCTGAAGGATGTCAAAGAGGTTGCGCCACTGCCCAAGGCCTATTTGCGGATTCAGGAACTGGTCAACGATCCCGATTCTTCGTTGGACGAACTGACCGCAGTAATCGGCAACGATGCAGGGCTCACGAGCCGCATCTTGCGCATCGCCAATAGCGCCTATGTGGGCTTGCCGGCCAAGGTGGATTCCATTGGGCGCGCGGTGCAAATCCTCGGCCTTAACCAGGTCCATGACCTTGCATTGGCCAGTGCTGCCGTCGGCACCTTGTTCAAGATTCAATCCAAGGCGCTGGATATCTATGATTTCTGGCGGCGGAGTATTTATTGCGCGATCGTGGCGCGAATTACCGCACGGCGCTGCGGTATTCGTAACGCCGAGCGTTTATTCGTAGCAGGGCTCCTGCACGAGGTCGCTAATTTAATCATTGCCGCCAAAGAACCTCCGCTCTACAGCGAGCTGCGCGATGCGGCGATTCGGCGCCAACTACCGTTCGCAGAAGTTCAGCGCGAACACTTGGGTTATGACTACGCGATGGCGAGCGCAGAATTGCTTAAGCGCTGGCAATTACCCGATACCATCTATACGCCCATCGAATTGCACACCCGGGATATTGCGGATGCCCCGCCGGCCCTCGCGCATGAGGTCTCGATGATTCACATGGGCGCCGCAATCAGTCGCGCGGCGATGTGGGCGTCGGAGACTGACGAACCAGTACCGCCTTTTGATACCGTCGCAGTCACCTTGACCAAACTGGACGAGCTGGCAGTAGAAGAAATCATGACTGAAGCGGATGAGGCAGTGATCGAAGCGATGAGCTTGCTGTTGCCGGACTTGAAAAAGGACCGGCGCCGCAGCGCGGCTTAAGGACACGCCACACATCTCGTGAGTCCTTGTTCGTGTACCCGTCAGGCCTGAATGACACTTACTTAAGCTGTGAAATCGCTAAACAGGCCGAACTTGGCCCCTCCGTCATCCCGGAATTTGCGCCAGCAAATATCCGGGATCCATGCCCTTAATCAAAGGCCCCTGGATCCCGGGTCTACGTGACTGCGTCACTCCGCCCGGGATGACGGTATGCATTAAGTAATTGCCATTCCCGTCAGGCTTCTTTCTTTTTGGGCACATACAAATCCGTAATCGTGCCAGCAAACATTTCGGCCGCCATCGCCACAGTCTCGGATAAGGTGGGATGCGGATGAATTGTGAGTCCGATATCCTCCGCATCACAGTTCATTTCGATGGCGAGCGCCGCTTCGGCGATCAAGTCCCCGGCACTGGTGCCTACGATTCCTGCGCCGATAATTCGTCGATCCTGGACATCGAACAGTAGCTTCGTGGAACCCTCGCTGCGGCCCAAGCTCAGCGCGCGGCCACTTGCCGCCCATGGAAAGACCGCTTTCTCGTAGGCAATGCCCTGCGCTTTTGCCTCGGTTTCGGTGAGGCCCACCCACGCCACTTCCGGATCGGTATATGCGACAGACGGAATTACTCGCGCGTCGAAGCCAGCCTTATGTCCGGCCGCGACTTCGGCGGCGACTTTGCCTTCATGGCTGGCCTTGTGCGCGAGCATGGGACCGTGCGTCACGTCCCCTATCGCGAAGATGTGCGGCACATTGGTGCGTTTCTGGCGATCAGTGGTGATGAAGCCGCGTTCGTCCACCGCGACACCCGCGGCCTCCACCCCAATGAGTTTGCCATTCGGGCGGCGCCCGACGGCGACCAGCACGCGATCAAACGCGGCCTGGGCCGGCGCATTCTTGCCTTCGAATGCGACTTCCAGCGCCTTCGGCGTGGCCGTGATGCCAGTAACTTTAGTGCCAACATGAATCGCTGCGAGCAAACCCTTCAAGCGCTTCTCAAGCGGCTTGACGAGATCACGATCGGCCCCCGGCATCAAGCCATCGGTTAATTCAACCACCGTGACCTGGCTACCAAGCTCGGCGTAGACCATCGCCATTTCAAGGCCGATGATGCCCCCGCCGACCACCAGCAGTCGCGCCGGAATATCCTGCAACGCGAGCGCACCGCTGGAATCCATAATGCGCGGATCACCCTCGGGCAGACCCGGCAGACGCACCGGCTCGGAGCCGGCCGCGATGATCGCTTGGGTGAACGTAAGTTCAGTCACGTTTGAATCAGCGGTGACATTGAGTGTGGTCGGTGAAGTGAATACCCCCAAGCCATTAACGACGGTCACTTTGCGCTGCTTCGCGAGTGCTTGCAGACCACCGGTTAATTGACTGACAACCCTCTGTTTCCACGCGCGCAGTTTGTCGAGTTCGATCTTTGGCGCGCCGAACACGATGCCGTGAGGCGCGATCTCGCGCGCATCGCTAATCACTTTGGCGGCGTGCAATAGCGCCTTGGAAGGGATGCAGCCGACATTCAAGCACACGCCGCCGAGCGTGGGATCGCGCTCGACGAGCGCTACCGATAAACCGAGATCGGCAGCGCGAAATGCTGCCGTATAGCCGCCAGGTCCGGCGCCGAGCACCACTAAATCCACTATCGTTTTGGTTACTTTCATTTAGGACCCCTCCTGACGGGTGATTTGCGCGGCGCCGTGGTGCGCCGTGGATTGTCTGCAGCGCGCGGCACAGCGCGCGCAGGCGCAACGCGGCGGATGGGCTTTTTCTTGCGCGGCGCGGCCGGTGGTGTAGCGGGCGCTGGTTTGGCGCGGAATAAGGTCAGGATATGACCGATGGCGTTGACCACGTCCGCCTGCATGCGGGTAGCAATATCGCTGATGGTGGCAGCGCGATCTTCGCGCTCCACACCACGCAACCGAATCTTGATCAACTCATGCGCTGTTAGCGCTTCATCGATAGCGGCGCTCACCGCGGGTGTCAGTCCGTGCTGCCCGAGGAGCACGACAGGCTTCAGGGCATGGGCTCGGGCGCGCAGGGCGCGCCGCTCAGTGGCACTAATCATCCAGTCAAATCCTTACTTGATACTGTTCTACTAAGTGGCATGGCAAGCTGACACGACGCCACGGGCTCGTCAGATCCCCACCCGCCTCGGTACACTGCAGCGCTGCCTGAGTCAGAGGCATTTTTTCTCCGATTTGCATGACCGACCCACCTGGCCGGTATGCGCTTCCATTGGGCCTTAATTCCGGTTTTCCCGCAATGCATCGGCAACTTTTTACGAATCTTTGGCAGGGTGTTCGACTGGCATTCCTGCGTCGGCCTGAGCCTCTGCCCAGCGTGGGCCAGTTGCTGTTGCTACTCGCGCTCGGTTGGGGCTGCGCGCTACTCGCCGATTGGCGGCATGTGCTGGTGGCCGCTCCCCTTGCACCCTGGGGCGTGGTCGCCGAGGCGGCACGTGGGTACTTGTGGCTGCTGGTGGTCGCCGTGATTGTTGCGCTAGATCGCGGCCGCCTGGCGTTTCTTCCGCTTGCCGTTGCACTCGCCGCAGCGGATGTGATCGTGTGGGTGGTATGGCTTGCGGTAGTCACTGCGTGGCCACTGGTCGCGCCGGACAGCTTTGGCCTCGCGAGTCGGTATTTATGGCAATTCGTCTTCGCGTGGCAGGTCGCAATTTTTGTGCCGGCCCTGCAAGTTGCGCGCGGCCGTCTTGGTCTGCGTGGTCTTGGTTATGCCACGCTCTATGCGGCGGGCCTCTACCTCAACATCCATCTGCTGCCCGACCATCCATTGTTTGACACCGATCCTGCGGCGGGCGCGGCAGCGCTTGATGTGGAGGATATTTATTATCGTCAGCCAGGGCTGTTACGGCGCGCGCTGGCCGACGTGGTGCCGGGCAATCCTGGGCGCTCTGAACTTTTCGTGATCGCATTTGCCGGCTATGGCGAAGAGGACGTGTTTAAACGCGAAGCATTGCAGGTGAGTCGCCTCATGGGCGCGCGTTTTGGTGCTGAATCGCGCGTGGTGCGCCTCATTAATAATCGCGCGACACTCGCTGAACATCCGCTGGCCAATCGCTCGAATTTAGGCAGGGCGCTCCGCGAGTTGGCGAAGAAGATGCAGCCCGCAGAGGACATCCTTTTCCTGTTCATGACTTCGCACGGCTCCGAGCGAGGAGAATTCGCCATTGAACTGGGCGACCTCGGCTTGAATACCTTACATCCTGCAGAGCTCCGCGCGGCGCTAGATGAGGCAGGGATTCATTGGCGAGTGGTAGTGCTCTCGGCCTGCTACGCTGGCCAGTTCATGGCAGACCTGGCAAGTCCGGAGACCCTGCTCATCACCGCGGCGGCCAAGCATAAGTCTTCGTTTGGCTGCGCCCATGAAAATGCGTGGACGTATTTCGGCGAGGCGTATTTCAAGCAGGCATTGTCCCAGACGTTCTCGTTTAGCGCGGCTTTCGCGCGCGCTCAGGCCATTATCGCCGCGCGCGAAAAGCGTGAAGGTAAGGAGCCTTCTGAGCCACAGATGAATATGGGAGAAAAGATTGCGCCGATCCTGGCCCGCTTCGAGGCGCAGTTTTAAACGCCTCGTGACACCCAACCATTGCCCGTCGTTGCGAGGAGCGGAGCGGTGATCCACGGGCTTCGAGTGGGTTGCCGTGCCTGGCCCAGGTGATCACTCCAGGCTGCTGATGAAATCCTCGTAGTCATCGGCATCCATGAGATCTTCGAACTGGGTTTCATCGGTGGGTTCCAGCTTGAACAACCAACCGTCCTCAAGCGGGGATTCATTCACACGTTCAGGCGCATCAGTCAGCGTCTCGTTGACTTCAATCACGCGCCCGGCCAGCGGACACTTCACCTCGCCCGTGGTTTTCACCGATTCAATCATCACCGCATCTTCGCTTTGCTCGATATCGCGGCCAATATCCGGCAACTGTACATAGACGATATCGCCCAGCTGTTCCTGGGCGTAATCGGAAATCCCGATCATTGCGACGCCGTCGTCGTCGATTGACACCCACACATGATCTTCCGTGTAACGTACGTCGCTCATAGCTGCCAAGTCTCTCCACGATGTTGTCTGTTACTATAGGACACATCGTCAATTTGGTCATGGTCGGCAACGATCATGGGAGAATCGCATGGAGCCAGGCAAAATCATTCGCGTGAAAAGTACTGACGAGACGGTCGGCTGCGATGGCGGCGGTGGCGCGTTGGGGCACCCGCTGGTGTACCTGCAATTCGAAGGCAAAGCGAGTGTCGATTGCTATTACTGCAGCCAACGATTTGCGAAAGCGGAGCTGCCAAGCGACGAGGCCCGTGCCTCCGCGTGAGCAACGGCGCCGGTGATTTCGCGTCTGCTTAAAGCGCTGGTCTATCTCTACCGCTACACGCTCTCACCGTGGCTCGGGCCGCGCTGCCGGCATCTGCCAAGTTGCTCCGAGTATTGCCTCGAAGCATTGGAAGTCCATGGCGCTGCGCGCGGTACCTGGCTTACGCTAAAACGGCTCGCCCGCTGTCATCCCTGGGGCACCTCGGGGCTTGATCCCGTGCCGGCGGCGCGCCGGGATCGTCTGCATCGCGGCTGAAGCCGCTCCTACAGGAAGAACGTTGGTGGTCGCGATTTAATTGTTGATGTCGCCAAAATCGCGCATGTCACGTTCGATGCCGCGGGTTCGCAACCAATCGCGCAGCGCGTGACCGGTGCCGGCGGTCCAGGGTTGCACAGTCGTAATCGGCACCCACTTGTAGTCGGCAATTTCATCGGGCGGAATGCGCACCTCGCCGGAGTTCACGGTGAGGTGATAGCAGATCAGCAATTGGTTCTTGCGATAGAACTCGTACATGCCGATGAAGGATTTCAACTCGGCATCGAGACCAATTTCTTCTTTCACCTCGCGCACGATGGCTTCCTCGGGCATTTCGCCAGCTTCGAGGAAGCCGGTTACCAAGCCATACCAATTCGTGGGCCAGCCCACATTGCGGACCAGAATGACCTGATCATTCCATTCGACCACTCCGCCGACCACCGGCACTGGATTGTTCCAGTTCACAAAACCGCAGCGATTATCCATACACGTATCGCGCGCTTTCCCACCGACTTCGATGCGTCGGAGCGGTTGTGCACACTGGGGGCAATATCTCATAGCGGACTTCCTTTACTTGAGCCGGGGAAATTCAGAATAGCGCTGAAACTTACTTCGTCATCCCGGAAAGCGCGCAGCGCTTATCCGGGATCCATCTTTAACACCGGGCGCCCCTGGATCCCGGGTCTTCGCCCGGGATGACGCGCACTGACGGTGTTCTCCACGGTAAATCTTATTCTTCACGGGACCGCCCGAATCGCCTGCCTAACGAGATCCACCAATTGTGTAATCTGCGTCTCGGAGATGATCAGTGCAGGCCCAAGCGCGATCATATCGCCCGAATAGCGCACCATTGCGCCGTGGTCAAAGCAATGATGGAAAATTTCCATCGCGCGCGTGGTAGGCGCAGCGGCACGCGGTTCCAGTTCGACCGCTGCAGCAAGGCCCAAATTGCGCACGTCGATCACATGCGGCTCGCCGCGCAGAGAGTGCATGGCATCTTCAAGGACCGGGGCCAGCGCCGCACCGCGCGCGAACAATCCCTCAGATCGATAAACCTCCAGCGCGGCGAGACCGGCCGCGCAGCCCAACGGATGGCCGGAGTAGGTGTAGCCGTGGAAAAATTCAACGAGATGTTCAGGACCGTGCATGAACGCCTCGTATACCTTTTTTTGGACCAAGGCGCCGCCTAGCGGCACCACCCCGCTGGTGATCCCTTTGGCAAAGGCCAGGATATCCGGCACTACGCCGAAGCGATCCGCCGAGAATAAAGGCCCGATTCGGCCGAAGCCCGTGATCACTTCATCGAAGATGAGCAAGATGCCGTGGCGGGTACACAGTTCACGCAGGCGCTCGAGGTAGCCCACTGGCGGCACAATCACGCCGGCCGAACCTTGCATGGGTTCAACGATGACGGCGGCGATTGTAGAGGCATCGTGCAACTGGACCAGCCGCTCGAGTTCATCGGCAAGATGGGCGCCCCAGGTCGGTTGGCCACGCGAGTAGGCCATCTGGGCCAGATCGTGCGTATGCGGGAGATGATCGACCCCGGGCAGTAAGGCACTAGCGAACGCTTTGCGATTGGCAACCATGCCACCTACCGAGATACCACCGAAGCCGACCCCGTGATAGCCCTTGGCGCGGCCGATCAGTCGAAAGCGACCGCCTTCGCCGCGCGCCTTGTGATAGGCGAGCGCGATTTTGAGCGCAGTATCCACGGCTTCGGAGCCGGAATTGGTGAAGAACACCTGCTCGAACCCGTGGCCCGTGGCCGCAGTCAGCGCATTCGCCAAGTCAAACGCCTTGTCGTGGCTGGTTTGAAATGGCGGTGCATAATCGAGCACATCCAGTTGCTGCTTTACGGCTTCGACAATCTTCGGATGCCGATGTCCCGCATTGCTACACCATAAGCCGGAGAGGCCATCGAGCAACTGCCGGCCATCCGCCGTGGTGTAATACATCCCCTGCGCCTGCACGACCATGCGCGGCTGCTTCTTGAAAAGTCGGTTATGCGTGAAAGGCATCCACAGCGACTGCAGATCTGATTCAGCCGCAACGTCAGCGGGTTTGCGCATCGTCGAATCCTTAGGCTGGGCCGCACAAGGCAGCGGTTTAGGGTCGCCAGTTGAGTTTCGATCCTACCCTGCTTCGCGGGCCCGCGCGCTCCACGTGAAGATTCCCTACACTGGCGCCCAGAAGTCCCAATAGCAGGAGGCGAGATGCGGTATTTTCTGACCGGTGCGACCGGATTCGTGGGGGGCTACCTCGCGCGTCTGTTGCGCGAGGCCGGTCATGAGGTGCGCTGCCTGGTGCGCACACCAGCTGCAGCGGGTGCGCTAACGCGCCTCGGGGCAACTTTGTATACCGGCGATGTGACTGATAAATCCAGCATGCGTGAGCCGATGGCCGGGGTGGATGGGGTGTTTCATGTGGCGGCCTGGTACAAGGTCGGGGCGCGCGATCAAAGCCCTGCCGCGCCGACCAATATCGATGGCACCCGCAATGTGCTTGAGCTCATGCGTGAACTTGAAATCCCGAAGGGAGTTTACACCAGCACGTTGGCGGTCAATTCGGATACGCACGGGCAGTTGGTTAACGAAAGTTATCGCTTCACCGGCACGCATCTCAGCGAATATGACCGGACCAAAGCGGCTGCGCATGAATTGGCAGAGCAGATGATTGCGCAAGGTTTGCCGCTGGTGATCGTGATGCCTGGGTTGATTTATGGTCCTGGCGACACCAGCAGCGTGCGCGAGATGTTGGTCCAATTCCTGAAGCGGCGATTGCCGATGGTGCCGCGTGAAACTTCATTCTCGTGGGCGCATGTGGAAGACGTCGCGCGGGCGCATGTGCTCGCGATGGAACGCGGCAAAGTCGGCGAGAAATATATTGTCTGCGGACAAACGCATACCCTGGCCGAAAGCTTCGAGCTGGCTTCAAAACTGTGTGGCCGACGGGCGCCCTTGGTGGCGCCGTCGTTCTTGTTCAAACCGCTGGTCAAGCCGTTGCGGATTCTTGAAAAATATATTCCGTTGCCCGCCACCTACTCTGCGGAGGCAATGCAGATCAGCAGCGGCCTTACCTACATTGGTGACAACGCCAAAGCGAAAGCAGAACTTGGTTTCCAACCCCGGGCGCTGTCGGTGGGCCTCGCGGAAACCCTCGAACACGAAATGAAATTACTCGGGATAAAGCGCTGAGCAGCTAAAGATTTGGATTAACCACGGTGGCACGGAGGTCACGGAGGTCACGGAGGATTAGATTGGATTCTCTCCGTGAACTCCGTGCCTCCGTGGTCTAATTGAACGGCTTTCATCACGGCAGACTCGCATAGCGCTCGATAGTGCGCCCTAAGGTGGAGAATCACAGCGTGAGATTACTGCTGGCGGAAGATGACGCGATGATTGGCGCGGCGCTCCGCAAGGGCCTGCAGCAGGAAGGGCATAGCGTGGATTGGGTGCGTGATGGATCGCAGGTCGAGGCGGCGTTACTCACTACGCCTTACGAGTTGCTGATTTTGGACCTCGGGCTACCGCTCAAGGACGGTCTGAAAGTGCTCGCGGATCTACGCCGCACTGCGCGGAAGCTGCCGGTGATCATCGTTACCGCCCGTGACCAATTGGATGATCGCGTGCGCGGGCTTGATCTTGGCGCCGATGATTATCTGGTCAAGCCATTCGATCTGGATGAACTCGCAGCACGCATTCGCGCGGTTGCGCGCCGCGCCAGTGGGCACGCCCAGGGCAGCTTGGAATATGGCGGCGTAAGCCTGAATCCAGCGACCCACGAAGTGCTCCAAGGTGGGCAGCAACTCGCGCTGTCCGCGCGCGAGTTCGCGATTTTTCTCGCCTTAATGGAACGCCCACAAGCAGTGTTTTCGCGCGCGCAGCTCGAAGAACGTCTGTATGGATGGGAAGAAGAAGTCGCGAGTAACGCCGTGGAAGTACACATCCATCACCTGCGCAAGAAACTTGGTGAACGTTTTATTCATACGGTGCGCGGGCTGGGGTATACCTTAAGCGATAGCAAGCGCTAGGCCTCCTGCCGATTATCCATAAACCGCGAAAAGCCAACTGAAATGTCGCTGCGTTATCGCTTACTGCTGGTGTTGTTATCCGCAATTACGGTGACCACGGTAATTGCGACGGGTGCGACGTACTACTGGGCGCGCCACGAAATCGATCAGTTGCTGGATTATCAATTGCGCCAGCAGGCGCTGGCAATGCGCGACAAGGCCAACATGCTTGGCACTGTGGTCGTGCCTGAGCCCGACCCCGAGCAGGATTTCGTGATCCAGGCCTGGGATTGGCGTGGCCAGCGCGTGTATCTGTCGCACCGTGACGTGGTGCTCCCACGGAGTCAGGCGTTGGGCTATGCCAACATCAGAGCCGAAGGACGCGACTGGCGAGTCTACGCAGTGACCCTGGGTGCACATCTCGTACAGATCGCACAACCGATGGATCTTCGTCGTCAACTTGCGGCGCAGGCTGCGCTTAAAATTCTCTATCCGCTGTTGGCCGTACTGCCGGCCCTGGCGCTGCTGGTGTGGTGGCTGGTCGGGCGAGTCCTGGCGCCACTGCGGCAACTCGCGGATACCATCGGCGCGCGCGACGCTAGCCGCCTGACGCCACTCGCGACCTCCGGTCTGCCCCTTGAAGCGCGTTTGATGGTGGAGGCGTTGAACGATTTGATCGCGCGGCTGCAGCAGGCGCTCGCACGGCAGCGTGAATTCATGGCCGATGCAGCGCACGAACTGCGCACGCCGCTTACCGCCCTACAGTTACAAACGCAATTGCTGGCGCGCGCGCAAGCCCCCGACGATCAGCGTGAAGCCATCACTGCACTCACGGCCGGTGTGCAGCGCTCCACGCACCTCGTGGAGCGCTTGCTCGCGTATGCGCGCTTGGATGCGGACAGCGCAGAGTCAGCGTGGCCGATGGTCGATCTGACCGAGCTTGCGCGCGCCTGTGTGCATGAACTTGAACCGCGCGCGGCGCAAGCCGGAATTTCTTTGCATGTCGCCCTTGCGCCGCAGGCATTGCTGGAAGGGAATCCTGCCGGTCTGCGCAGCTTGCTGCTCAATCTGCTCGACAATGCCGTACGTTATACGCCCGCGCAGGGCACGGTGGCAGTCGATCTCACCACGGAATCCACGGCGCTCGTCTTGCAG
The DNA here is from genome assembly GCA_945861225.1 of Klebsiella pneumoniae. Lineage (GTDB taxonomy): Bacteria > Pseudomonadota > Gammaproteobacteria > CAIKBL01. Next base: position 6,024 of record CAMATU010000041.1, on the reverse strand, counting down.
GTCACAGACAGTGGCCCCGGCATTCCGCCCGCCGAACGGGAACGGGTATTTGATCGTTTCTATCGCATCCCGGGCACTCCGGCGCAGGGCAGTGGGCTGGGGCTCGCGATCGTCAAGCGCGTGGTGGAGCTGCATGGGGGAGAAATCCAGGTGGGGACGGGACCGGGTGGAGTGGGGGCCAAATTCATCGTGCGGTTACCGGTACAGCGGACACCATCAGTGATACACAATTTGGTGCTCCCTGCGTAGGGGGTAGCGGCACCGCAGCCACGAGTGCGCGTGATTGGTTGCTTGGCGCCCATCGCGGCTAAAGCCGCTCCTACGAGAATGGAAAGGCTGCTGTAGGAGCGGCTTCAGCCGCGATAGGACACTCCCCTTAAGTTCCCCTTAAGCCAGCCGGCGTAGCTTCAACGCCCATCGGTGCTTGGCACCTTATGGAGCTAATCAGATGACGAAGAACAAACTACTCGCGGCTGCGGTAGCAGGCGCGTTGCTCGTGACCGGCGTGAATCACTTCAATGGCGTGGAGCAAATTGTCGCGGTAGCTGAGGCCGCTACACCGCTGCCAACCAATTATGGCCTGCCAGATTTTACCGAACTCGTGGCTCAGGCCTCGCCCGCGGTAGTGAGTATTCAGGTAACCAAAGCCATGCCCACCGGTTTCTCCGGACCAGAGCAAGGCTTCCCGCCGGGGATGTCACCGGGCAACCCCGGCTTCGAATTTTTTCGGCGCTTCGGACCGCCGCCAGGCAGCGAAGAAGGTCCCGCCCAACGTGGTCAGGGCTCAGGTTTTATCATCAGTGCGGATGGCTATGTGCTGACCAATGCACATGTGATTGAAGACGCGGATGAGGTTTCAGTCTTGCTCGCTGACAAGCGCGAACTCAAGGCTAAGGTAATCGGTATCGATGAAGCGACCGATGTCGCGGTCCTGAAATTGCCGGTATCTAATCTGCCTACCTTGAAAATGGGCGATGCGAACGCGTTGAAAGTCGGGGAATGGGTGATCGCGATCGGGTCGCCATTCGGCTTTGATCATACGGTGAGCGCGGGTGTTGTGAGCGCAAAAACGCGCTCGCTGCCGAACAGCGGATATGTGCCGTTTATCCAAACCGATGTCGCCTTGAATCCGGGTAATTCCGGCGGTCCACTACTTAATCTGCGTGGCGAAGTGGTGGGCGTCAATTCACAAATCTACAGCCGCAGTGGCGGCTACATGGGGTTGTCGTTCGCGATTCCGATCGATCTCGCGATGAATGTGCAGAATCAGTTGGTGGCGCATGGCACGGTCACCCGCGGTCGTATGGGTGTGACAGTGCAATCGATCAATCAGGAGCTGGCCGATTCCTTTGGTTTGCCGCGTCCAACGGGGGCGCTGGTCGGGGCGGTGCAGGCAGATTTTGCGGCGGACAAGGCGGGGATTAAGCCAGGCGATGTGATTATCGCCGTCAATGACGTCGTCATCGACGATTCCGCCATGCTCTCGCGGATGATCGCTGAGCTACCGCCAGGGCGCGACATCAAACTGGAGATTATCCGTAATGGCAAACGCAGCACCGTTGAGGTTGAACTGGGCACCGCCGAAAACACCGTTGCGGTAGCGGATAAGGCGACACCGAACGGCAATCCAGGGCGACTGGGCGTCGTAGTCCGCGAACTCGATCCGCAGACCCGGCAAGCTTCAGGTGCGACCCAGGGCGTGCTGGTCGAGCGGGCCGAAGGCGCAGCGGCGCGGGCCGGCGTGCGCAGCGGGGACATCATCCTGGCGGTGAATTCAAATAGCGTAAGCGATCTTGCAGAACTCAAATCTTTGATCGAAAAAGCGCCGGGGCAAATCGCCCTGCTGGTGAAGCGCGATGATGCCGAGATTTTTATTCCGGTGAAACTCGGCTGAGATCGCGCTAGGCGACGGGCGGTAGTGGTACCAACGCGCAGTACCACACGCCCGGCGTGGCGAGGAGCAGGGGATGCCGCTATGCAGCATCCACCATGGCGCCTCGGTGGTTGGCCTTTAGCGTCGGAATCGGGTAGGTTTCCTACAGGTTGCGCTAACGATAACAACTTTCGGGGAGTCCTATGTATTCACTACGCTACCGCCTCGCGCGGTGGGTCCTCGCACACCGCACGTTTGCGTGGGCACTGTTCATCCTAATCACTGCCTTCTTCGCGGCAGGCCTGCCCCGGGTTCGTCTCGCAACTATATTCTCGGATTTATTGCCCACCGACGATCCCTTCGTGCAGGTCTTCAAAGACCATCCCGATTTCGGCAATCCGTTATCGGTTGCGATCATGATCAAGCGCAAGCACGGTGACATCTACAACGCCGAAACCTTGCACAAGGTCTACCAGCTCACGCGCGATATCGATCTGGTGCCCGCCGTCGATCACGACATGATTCTCTCGGTCGCCAGCACCAAGGCGCGCTACAGCGAGGCGACTGCCGCAGGGATCGATATGCGCCCGTTGATGGAGGATCGCGCGCCAACGACTGCAGAAGAAGTCGCGCGCTTTCGTGCATTAGTGGATAAATCGCCCAATGTCCGCGTGTTCCTCATATCGCGCGACGATACGGCAACCTTGGTCACGGCAAACTTTATCGAGCACAAGCTCGATTACGGCGTGGTCTTTAAGCACCTGCAGGATTTGGTCGTCGCGGCGCGCGACGAGAATCACGATGTTTATCTTGCGGGCCAGCCAATTTTAATCGGCTGGGTTTACCAGTATGAGCGCGAGATGATCGGGATTTTCTGCGTGACCCTGGGCTCTCTGATCGTGGCCCTGATGTTGTACATGCGTAATCTGGTGGGCGTGATCACGCCAATCGTGACCAGTCTCACTGCCGCGATTTGGGCTTTCGGGTTGGTAGGCTGGCTGAATATCTCAATCGAACCGCTGTTAATGGTGGTGCCGCTGTTACTGACCGCGCGTTCGTTCTCGCATTGTGTACAGTTTACGGAACGCTTCTATGAGATCTATTCGCAGGTCAAGGATCGGGTGAAAGCGGCAGAGATCACCATGGGCGTGATGATGGCGCCGAGCGTGCTCGGCATCGTCACCGATATTCTCGGGATTTTTATTGTGGGCTTTGCGCCGATCCCCGCCATGGTTCGACATGCGATTTTCTGCGGGATGTGGGCCGTGTGGTTGATCCCGACCGGGGTCGTGCTGATCTCCCTGCTGCTCGCCTCGTTGCCGCCACCGCGCAATGTCGAGCAGCTGATCGGCCACGGGCGAAAATCCGGCGTTCACCGTCGCTTTCAGGCAGCGCTGGGGGAAATCGCGAGTTGGTCGTTTGGGCCTCGTGCACGGGTAACCACGGCCGTGGTCGTGATTGGCGCGGCCTTCGCAATCTATACCGCGATGCAAATCAAAATCGGCAATCCGGTCGAGGGCAGTGGCCTGCTATGGGATGACTCGGAATTCAATACCGGGGTGCGTCAGATCAACGCGCACTTCCCGGGGGTGAACACGCTTGAACTTGTGCTCGAAGCAAAGAACAAGAAAAGCCCGGATCTCGAAGTTCAGAAGGTTGAAACCATCCAAACCATGCAGAAGCTGCAAAACCTTCTCGAACAGGGGGAGTCGCCACCGCGCGCGACGTTATCGTTTGCAGACTACATGGGTGAGGGGAATCGTTTGTTTAATGGCGGCAACCCAAAATGGGGGCCGTTGGATGATGTCCAGCGATCCATGAGTGCGGCAGGCTTTGCCGTCACCATGGGTACCAGTGCCAAGAATTTTAATCATGTGGTCGATTTCAGGTGGCATGACGGCACAGTTTCGCTTTGGTACAAGGACAACAAGCAGGAAACTGTCGATGCCGCCCTCGCCGCTGCCCGCACGGCGGTCGCGGCGGTCGGCGAGGATCATAAAAATTTCACCGTGCGTCTTGGCACCGGCACCATCGCGTTACAGCAGGCGGTCAACCATGTGATTGAACGTTTTCATTTGGTTTGTATCGGCTCCTTGAACCTGCTGATTCTGCTGGCGGCGTCGTATGCGTATCGTTCACTCGCGGCGGGCTTGTTGTTGCTGATACCGGTAAATCTGGCCAACCAGGTGTTGAATGCTTCGATGCATCTGCTTGGCGTGGGCCTTGATGTGAACTCGTTGATTGTGGCTGCCATTGGTCTTGGTGTCGGCATCGATTACGGCATTTATCTATTGTCACGAATTTGCGAGGAGTATCACGCGCATAACAATGACTGGGGACTGGCGATCACGGCGGCGCTGCGGACCACCGGCAAGGCCATCATGTTTACCGCGACCATCATGGCGCTGGGGATTGCACCGTGGTATTTCCTGTCCGGTCTTAAGTTTGTGGCGGATATGGGTTTGCTGTTGATTGTCATCATGGCGATCAACATGGTGCTCGCGTTAGTGGTGCTGCCGCTGCTGGTATGGCTGGTAAAGCCTAAATTTGTCGCGCGGCGCGATCTGCTGGTGGGCGAGGGCGTGGACTTGAGTTTGTTTACCGATCACGTGGCACCAGTACCGGCTTGAACTGAGGCTGCTCCTCCCACGAGGAGGAGCAGCCCTAAACAAACTGGACCCTTCTAGGCAATCGCACCGCCCGCCGTGAGCTGCGCGATTTCGGCGCTTGAGAAGCCGAATTCCTGCAACACCGCCGCCGAGTGTTCGCCGGGTTTCGGCGGCACGAGACCCAGCGTCGGCACCGTACGGCTGAAGCGTGGACTGGGTGCCACCTGTTCGACTCCTTCATGGGTGACGAAAACTTTGCGCTCCAGATTGTGCGGATGAACCATCGCTTCGCTGGTGGTCAATACCGGCATCACGCAGGCGTCTTCATGCGCCATGAGCGCGGTCCATTCGTCGCGCGTTTTGGTCTTGAAGACTTCGCTTAAGCGCGCTTTCCAGGCGGGCCAACGGGATTTATCGTGCTGGGGTTCGAACTCTGCTGGATTCAGTCCCATCAACTGCAGCAGCTTCACATAGAAGACTTTCTCGATCGCGCCCACCGCGAGATAGCCGCCGTCCTTGGTTTCATAGGTGTCATAGAAATGTGAGCCGCCATCGAGCACATTGTCGCCGCGTTGCTCGGTCCAGGCATTCATGGCGCGGAAGCTGAAGAACATGTTGGCGAGCAACGCCGATCCTTCAGTCATGCCCACATCCACCACCTGGCCCTTGCCCGAGGATTTCGCCTCAATAATTCCGCACAGCAGGCCGAACACCAGAAACATGCCGCCGCCGCCAAAATCCCCGACCAGGTTGAGTGGATGGACGGGCTTGCGGCCCTTCTCGCCAATGGCGTTGAGGACGCCGGCCAACGCGATGTAATTGATATCGTGACCGGCCACGCTGGACATCGGACCGTCCTGCCCATAGCCAGTCATGCGCCCATAGACCAGACGCGGATTGCGTGCGAGGCACACTTCCGGTCCGAGGCCTAAGCGCTCCGTCACGCCGGGCCTGAAGCCTTCGAGCAACGCGTCGGCCTCGCTGACGAGACGCAGTACCACTTCAATGCCGGCCTTTGATTTCAAATCCACCGCCACCGAACGCCGGCCGCGATTCATCACATTCATGCGCGGCGGCAGATCAACGCCAAGGTCGGCCTTTTGCGTGCGATCAATTCTGATCACGGTTGCGCCCATGTCGGCGAGGAGCATTGCTGCGAAGGGGCCAGGGCCGATGCCGGCGAGTTCGATGATTTTGATTCCGGCAAGTGGACCCATGGCGATTCCTCAAGAGTTGTTTAGAAAATTGCGCGCGCGACAGCGTGGATTTAAGGTGGGGCGACCAGCCAGTGCACGCTGAACCAGTCATGTTCGTCACACCACACCTGACGTGGCTCGAAGCCCGCCTCACGCGCCAGGGTTTGAAAACTCTGCACGCTGTATTTGTACGAGTTTTCGGTGTGCAGGGTCTCGCCGGCCGCGAAATCGAAGGTTTCACCGCCAACGCGCACCTGTTGTTCACGCCTACTAATCAAATGCATTTCAATCCGCGTTTCATGCGGATTATAGAACGCGTAGTGCGCAAAGGCCTCGAGGTTGAAGT
>CAMATU010000040.1 GCA_945861225.1 Klebsiella pneumoniae | reverse complement strand
GCACACTTCGGGAGTCTCCTGGCTTGGTAACCGGAGACTCCCCGGAGGGGGTCTTTTAATCAAGATCCCTGATGGGGACCCCTACCAAAACATCACGAAACTTGACCGCCAATGGCGGAATCGCCATCAAGAATGCTGGCCGTGCTCACCTACCCGTTCGCGCGGGATGATGAATACCGAGATGGTGATGTTCGGCGCACTCGTGGCCGTCGGTATCGCTTATCGGGGCCTGCCCGACGTAACATCGACCGATGATGTTGCTGGCAACGGTGGCGTCGATGACGGTGAGCTTCGACCGGTGGCCATTTATGGCGTGGCTCATGACCGTCACGTACGGCAAGGTGCCCGTGTTTCATTCAACATCAAGGTTCCTGTTAACGAACATCGAAAACGCCGTGATGGCCGTTTGAGTTTTTAACCTAGAAACAGCAGTTGACCGCTTAAACACATGAGTAAGCGGTCAACTGCTGTTTCTAGGATCAATAGTGAGGCACCAGAGCACACCATGTTGATCGCGCAGATCTCAGATACGCATGTGCAATTGCCCGGCGGCTTGCTTGACCGGAACTACGACACCGCCGGAAATCTGGAACGTGCGGTTCGCCATCTGAACGCACTCACGCCGCAGCTCGATGTGGTATTGCTGACGGGCGACACCGTTGATGGCGGATCGCCGGCCGAATACGGCCGCTTGCGAGAGATATTGTCAGCCCTGAAGGCACCGTTGTACGTGATTCCGGGCAATCACGATGAACGGGAAGCCATGCGCGCTGCATTCAGCGCTGGCCGCTATCTGCCGCGCGAGGGATTTCTGCAATACACGGTAGAGGACTGGCCAGTTAGGCTGATTGGACTCGACACACTCATTCCAGGCGAGCACGGCGGGCGCTTGTGCGATACGCGCATGCAGTGGCTGGACGCACGCTTGCTAGAGGCACCCGAACGCCCCACCGTAATCTTCATGCACCATCCCCCGTTTCGTACGGGGTTGATGGTGATGGATTCAATGGGTTTCGAAGGCGCGGCTGCGTTGGCTCGGCTGCTGGAATCTCACCGGCAGGTGCTTCATGTGGTGTCCGGGCACATTCATCGCCCGATTGTCACGCGCTTCGGCGGCACGATTGCGTCGGTCTGCCCATCGACCGCGCAGCAAGCCGCGCTCGACCTGCGACCGGATCCCTATCTCGCCGTGGTGATGGAGCCGCCCGCGGCGACGATACTGTGGTGGGACGCCGCCGCGGGGGCAATCGTGCATCACCTGAGCCAGATCGGCGAGCGGCCTGCGCACGTTTTATTCGACGGCACGCAATGGGTAATGGACACGCCCGTGCCGCCAGGGTTTGGCGCCTAGCGCGCGACTGCCGAATCGACCTGCAAGTCGTCGACACCCCGCCACGGTCCGATCGGACCGCGCATAATCCAGGCATGCGGCTTGCCACGGCCGGTTCCTGAATCAACCGGCCCCCAGTAGGCATGGTCGGTGCGCGTGCTGATGATGCCGACGAAGAGGCCATCCTTCAGTTTCCGCACCTCGTTAGTCATCCCGTTGTCCTTGTTGTGGCTCATGAAGGCGCTGTAGTAGCCCATCAAGGCCGGCTTCCCGTCGATCAGCGACTTGTTGATTTCGCCCGCGAACCGCATGGTGCGGACCAATCCTCCCGGCTGGAACCACAGGTTGTAACCCTGGCCCGGAAATCGGTCGTGGGGAATCGGCGCAAAGGCCTTTCCAAACCACTCACCCGGTCCTTCCACCTTGCGGATCTTGGCGTGGACGATCGACAGCGGATAAATCATGTGTCCCTGATATTCGCCATTCATTTCTTCCAAAGTCGGCGCCTCGAGTGTGCGCCAGAGTTCGACCAGTTCATCCGAGGTGTGATGTCGTAACCATTCGAGTGTGTAAACGTCGGTAGAAATTGCCATTACGCTCTCCCTTTCCATTGAGGTTTATCAAGGCTTCAATCAAACGGTCTCAAAAGTACTGTGCCATCAAGGCCGGGTTAAAATTCGCGGTCGCTACTCGAATACGACACTGCCCACATCCAGCCCGTCGGTCGTCGCCTCCGGGTGGACCTCCGGCACCGCGTCGTCTTCGAGCTGGATGGTGCCCGAGGTGCCGTTGATTGTGATGACGGCGCCATCCGGGATGCGCTGCATTGCGCCCGGAAGTTGGACTGCGGGAATGCCGTACTCGCGCGAGATGGAGGCGCCATGCGACAGCAGTCCGCCGGTCTCGATCACGAGCCCGCTAATGACGAGAAAGACCGGTGTCCACCCCGGATCCGTCGCGAACACCACCATGATGTCGCCATGCTGGACGCGTCCGATGTCCTTCAGCTCCTTCACGATGCGCGCCGGGCCCGTCACGATCCCCCGGCTGATCCCGACGCCGTGCAGGCCGTCGCCGGCCTCCTCCTCGAACGAGACAGGCCGGTTGTTCTTCATGTACATCGGCGGACTCGTCGCCCGACGATCCGCGCGATCAAAGGCCGTCATGCGCGCCTTGATCTTGGCCTTCATGAGCGGTGTCAGCGCCGCGCCCTCAAGGAGGCGATAGACGTCCCGGTCCGTCAGGAACCAGAAGTCCCGCTCGGTTTCGAACAGGCCGCGCGCCAGCAGTCGCCGGTTGATCTCGAGGAAGCACCGCTTGTACGTGAACGTCGCGATGTCCACGTAGTCCCGGTGGTCGTCGCGCAGCCACAGCAACGTCTGGACGTACCGGTAAACGTGGTTGAACGCCCAGGCCTTCAGGAAGCCGAATGGCTTGCGACGAATGTTCCCGACCACATCCGCATAGGCCGCTTCGCGGCGCCGGTTGCTCTGAGCCTCGAGGTGTTCGGGATCATGTGCTTCGTCGACCGTCAGGAACGATTGAAACGCGCGATAGTCGAGGGCGGGATCTTCAATGCGTCGTTTGAAATAGAAATCGCGGTCGGCATGGCCACGGTGGCCACTCTTGTCGAGTAATGCCTGGTACTTCGCGAGCCAGGCTCGCCCTTCCGCGTGCTTCTCGAGCGCGCGGAGAAAATCACCGTCCTGGTGCTCGGTGAAATCCTTCAGCAGCGTCTGCGAGCGGCGGATCTCCGTTGAGAGCGCCCACAGCGTGCCGTTCTCGATGACAGTGGCGCTCCGTCGCTCGGTACCCGTGATCAGATCAGTGCCCGCCATGTCGTTATCGCCGTCGTACCATTGCTGGACCATGTAGGCGAGCGTGAGCATCATCAGCCGCATGTTGAAGAAGAACCCGTTCCACACATCGATGATGTACTGGTGCTCGAATCCGACGCGATCGATCGTGTAACGGATGAGTTCGGCATCGGACAGCTTGCGCAACGCTTCGTCGGCAAGGCCGCGCGCCTCGGCGACGCGCTCGTAGACGTAGTGCTTGAGCATCTTGATCCAGCCGTACATCCCGTACCGGGGGAACAGCCTGCCGTTGCGGTAGATCCGCCTGGCCAACGCCAGGTAGCTGAAAGGTGCGTCGAGGACGCCCTGCCGATCAGGGATCGCGATGTGCTGTACCACCATGTGCCGCATGGGCGGCGGACACATGTAGGTCACGTCGGAAATCTCCACCTTCGTGTTGTAGTAGGCGCCGGCCTTCCACGCCTTGTAGTAGCGATAATTCTGCGATTTGAGCCCCCACATCTTGTGGGTGGCGGCGTGTGCTTCGTGCAGCATCCGCCCGCGGGTGGTATAGAAGAGCGGCGTGATCGCGCCATGCCACACTTCGTCGGACATGCTGCGGCTCAAGATTACGTCTTCGTCCTCGGGCAGGATGTGCCAGTAGTCGAGGTCTTCGTCCCACGTGAACTCGACACCCGTGACCTGACGGGACTGCAGCAGGTGGATCTTGCCGTCGGCGATCGCGAATTCGAGGTCCTGTGGGAACCCGCCGTAGAACGCCATTACGCGCAGGCCGAGCTCGGTCAGCTCTAGCGCCTCGCGGTCAGTCAGACAGAAGCGCTCGCGATCCGCTGCGGGCACCGCGACCTCGACCGTCCCCACGCCGGTGTCGGGATTGCGGACGATCTTCACCGCCTTCGAGCCGAGCGTTTTTTCCTTTACGCGGAGGGTCGGGAGTTTGACGATGAAGGAGTCCGGGGTCACGAGGGCCGCGACGATTGCTTCGCCGAGACCCCAGCTGGCGTCGATCACCGCCTCGTCGGTCGCCGTGGTGACCGGGTTTGCGGTGAACAGGACACCGGCCACGTCGGCGTCGACCATCTGCTGAATGACGACTGCCACCCCGACGTCCAGGTGCTCGATGCGCTGCGTATGGCGGTAGGACGTCGCCCGCGCCGTCCACAGCGAGGCCCAACACCGCTTGGTCGCGTCCACGATCCCATTGAGGGTCTTCACATCGAGGTAAGTGTCGTGCTGGCCGGCGAAAGAAGCGTCCGGCAGATCTTCGGCGGTTGCCGAGGACCGCACCGCGACGCGGCGATCATCGCCCAGTGCGCGGTACCGTCGTGCGATGTCTGCGTGCAGGTCCGCGGGGAACGTTCCGTTCACGACCAAGGTCCGAATCGCCTCGGTTCGCCGCTCGAGGTCTTCGAAGTCGCCGTAGTTCAGGCCGTTGATGATCGGCGCGATCCGCTCGACCAAGGCATTCTCGCGAATGAACGCAGCGTAGGCTTCAGTGGTGATTGTGAAACCGGGTGGAACCGGAAAATTGCCTTGCGACAGCCGCGCGAGGCTCGCACCCTTGCCACCGACATAGTCGATTTCCGTGGCGCGCGAGTCGCCGAACTGCACCGTCTGAGACATTCGTCTGAACCACCTTTCCGCCTGCGTCTTGGCGCCGGGCGCATAGCGCAACAATGAATTGATGGCCACCAAGAGTTCGGTCGCGACGCCCGGTTGTCGTGCTCGCCGACTATCTGCCTGGCGCGATCTCGGTGACGTTCCGCGACGACTCTAGCCTGTTCATCACCCGGGCACTATCAGACGACGCGTGGCGGGAGCTCAATCCGGGAGGGGATCAAGTCGCGGTGCACGGTACGCGGGGGCATGTTCTGGGTGTCAGGGCATGTTCTGGGTGTCAGAGCTTGTCTTTTGCTCCGGCAGGCAAAAAACAAGCTCTGACACCCGATACGCACCCTGAAACCGCTAGAGTGCATTCCTACATCAAGCACGACCTCCGAGCCCGGCGACTTTTACCGAAATCAATCGTAAGCTCAACGCCCGTTATCGATGGGAGCCTTGAGCATGATTCACCTGCATTACTTTATTACCCGCAAACCCAGCATCGACGAGGCGGAATTCCATCGTTATTGGCGCGAGGTGCATGGACCGATCGCAATGAAAATACCGCAGCTGCGCCGCTATGTGCAGAGCCACCGGATCCCCGGCATCAGCCAGAACTCGGCCTACGATGGCGTGGCCGAAGTGTTTCTCGATGGGTTGGACGCGGCGGCCGCGCTGCGGAACACCCAGGAGTACCTTCAAGGTGCGCTGGCGGATGAACCGAATTTCATCGACATGGGGCGGGTTGAATGGATGGCGACCACGGACCACATCGTCAACGATGTCCCCGCCGCGGGACTCGTGAAAGGGATTTTCCAACTCGGCGCAAAACCAGGACTGACCCCGCTGGAGTTTAGGAAACACTGGCGAGAGATCCACGCAGTGGTGGCGATGAAGATGCCCGGGATTAAGCGTTACGTGCAATCCCAGTTAATTGATGAAGCCTATGCCTACGCGCGCCCACGCTTCGACGGCGTCGCCCATGTCTATTTCGAGAGCGCACAGGCGCTCGCGGATTCGTTCGACTCGCAGGGCGGCAAGGATGATCTCGCCGACGGCGAATTGTTCATCGACATGCCCAACATGACGTTTTTCATCGCGCGCGAACTCGTCGTGATCGACGCGCGTTAGTGCATCCGGAGATTAACGCAAGGAAGGACTGGCGATGGAAATCGCGAGTTCGGGTGCCAGGGCTTGCCTTTTGCTCCTGCGGGCAAAAAATAAGCTCGATCCGGTGCTGCATTCTGAAGTCCCGCGCTCATGTGTCGCGCAAGTACAACTACGGCCGGATCCGTTAGCGCATTAATCCGTGGCACAGGGTTTCCCGCGCTAATTGCGATTGCCACCGGTCAAGGTGCGCTGCCTAACCGCGGTTCGATCGATTTGCAGCAGTGGATCTGCTGCGCGGATTGGCCGGCGCGGCGAGATGGATCATGGGGTCTTCGATTTGAATGGCTTTGCAACCCGCGGCCGCGAGTTCGCGTAGCTCCTGAAATCTTCGCGAATTCCCACGAGCGCCCGCGACTGACTTTGTCCGTCACTGCCGGGTAACGCCAGCCACCCATCACTTCATTCAAAATCGTGCCCGCCGGGAAACTCCATTCCTCGGTCGCTGGATAAGTCTCAGCATGCGCGACCCCGCACATCCGCTCTGCCGGGTAGAGCAACCACGCCAAGCCCCCGAGATTTTCGTCGAGGTGATAGTCGCCGTTGGCCAGAATATCCAGGCCCGCCTGTTCTTGATCGCTCAACACCGAAGCCACGGCATCGAGGAATTTTTCGCGGTACTCGATATCGGTCATGGCATCCGACAAATTGCGCCCCCACAAACTTTTGTCAAACCAGCGTGGTCGCGGCCATGAACCCGTCACGGTGGTTGGTAGCATCAGGTCTTTCGTGGTGGTGAACTTGCCGATTCTCCTAAGGGATCGTTACAGCATAATCTCATTCAACAGAGGTTCGTCATCACGCAGGCGGCGGCAGTTTTCGACCGCGAGCTCGAAACTGCGCGCGAGGGTTTCGTTCGTGAGCCAGGCGAGATGCGGCATCACCACGACATTCGGCAACTCACACAACGGTGATCGCGTGGTGACTGGCTCGTCGGCAAACACATCGAGTCCGGCGGCGCTGACGGCACCCGATTTCAGCGCCGCGGTCAACGCGTCTTGGTCAATCAAGCCGCCGCGGGCGGTGTTGATAATGACCACGCCGGGCTTCATCGCGCGCAATTGCGCGTCGCCAATCAGGTGTTCGGTGGCCGGGACCAGGGGCAGGTGCAGAGAAATAATGTCTGAACGTCGCAGCAACTCGTCGAAGCGGACAGAGGTCGCGTCCCCGGCCTGATGATCGGATCGCGCGCAGTACAGAACAGTCGCGCCCAAGGCGCGCAGCACGGGCATCAGGCGCCGCGCGACTTCGCCGAAACCTACCAGGCCCACGGTTTTACCGTGGATTTCGCGCTGTCGATCGAGTGTTTCCAAGGGCAGCGACCAGCCGGCACCGGCGCGGGTCGCGCGATCAAACGGCACGAGCTGCCGCAAGCACGCCAGCATCAACGCCAAAGTAAGCTCACACACCGCCTGCGAATTCGTGCCCGGCATGTTGGCGACCCGAATTCCACGTGCTTTGGCCGCGACCAGGTCAATCGTGTTGACCCCGACGCCGATTTTCTGGATCAGGCGTAGACGGGGCGCCGCGGCGAGCAAAACTTGGTTCGCCGGGGTCAGCACGTGGAGCAGCACCTCGGCTTCCTTCAGTGCGGCATGCAAACCCACACTGTCATCGTCCTCGACAATGACGGTCTCGAGCCAGCCCGGGGCTGCGCGCCGCAAACCCGCTGCCAGTAGTGGGCTCGCGCGATAGTGCAACACGGCGCGCATGGATGTCCCGGCCTAAGCCGTTTCCCATACCGAGCGCACCGACGCCGTTCGCGGCCCCGTGTTCGCCGGGCCACGTGGCGTTTTGTAATAAACGCCGTCCTTCATCACCATCGCGATCTTCTCACGGTGTTGCAGGCACGTGATGTCGCGCACGGGATCGCCGTCGACCAGCAGGAGATCGGCGAGATAGCCTGGTTTAACGAGGCCTAAATTCGGGATGTCCATGAGCTGCCCGCCCCATTTGGTCGCCGCCATCAAGGCTTCACCAGGGCTAAAGCCGAACATGTTGACGAAGTGTTCGAGATCGCGCGCATTGGTGCCGATTGGATTCCACGCGAAGCCGTAGTCGCCGCCCGGGAGTATTCGCAGTCCGCGCTTGCGGAGTTCCTGATAGATCCGCGGTGCTTGTTCGAGCATCGCAAACATTCCCATGTGCTCGGCCACTTCGCGACTAATGCCGAATTTCTCCGCCTCATGTGCAGTGGTATAGATGACGCCGATCGCCGGCGCCAGAAAAATCCGATCGCGTTTAGCTTCGAGTAAATCAAAAGTCTCGCCTTCGATGAAATCGCAGTGGTAGATCACCCTGAAGTCATATTTCAGTCCAAGTCGAACGGCCGCATCGGCGCGCGCATGGCAGGACAGCCACGCACCGCGCTCGTGCGCGACCTCCGCCGCCGCCGCAACTTCGGCGTCGGTATACGACAGGCGTTGCCCAAACCCGGGGCGCACGAAATTGTCGCCTGAAATATTCACCTTGATCGTGTCAACACCTTCGCGAATCAAGGTGCGCACCACGCGCCGCACTTCGTCCGCGCCGTCGGCAATCACTTCGATCCCTTGGTGATGCAGATGGAGCTGTCGCTCGTCGCCGAGGCCGCCGGTGGCGACGATTTCGGGCGACGCGGCACGTAGCCGTGGTCCTGGGAACTTGCCGGCGTTAATCGCGTTGCGCACCGCGACTTCGAGCCGCATTTTAGAAGACGCCGCCGAATACAGGCTGGTAAACCCAGAGTCGAGCATGAGCTTGGCGTTTTGCAAGGTCAGCATGGTGTGCTCTTCGAGTGGTAGCTGTCCAAGCTCTTTGAGGTAGGTCATGTTGCTGTAGGTGATATGCGCATGCGCTTCGACCAGGCCCGGCATCAAAGTGCGACCGCCGCCGTCCACAATTTCGACCCCGCTTTCGCGCGGCAGCTTGTGCGGCCCCGGCGCTACCGCCCGGATCGTATTGCCTTCCACCAGCACCTCGCCGGGGAAACAGGCGGTACCGTTACCATCGAAAATCTGGACGTTGGTGAATAGCTGTGGAGTCATCGGTGAACCTCGTCAGGTGTTTTGAAGGCCAGGCGCATTTGCGCGAGTTGATGTTGCACCAGCGCGCACCCCGGATCGCCAAGCGCATTAACGACACTGAAATGATCGAGATCCGCCGGCACCAAGACTTCAACTGGGTAGCCCAGGGACTGCCACACGGCGTGCATCAATTCGGATTGCCGATGAAATTCGGGGGATTCGTCGACTGCCACGACTAACGACAGCGGTGCGCGATGGCGGTAGTGCAGATGTACTGGGCTATGCCGCGCGGCCTGGGCCGGGGAGAGCTGCAGCTTTTGATTCAGAAACGACCATCGTATCGGTTCGAGATCATGGATACCGCCGATCGAGCACACACCTTTGACGAGATCGATCGGTAGCTCAGGGTCCAGCGCGGGCCAATCGGTCCCAAGCAACATCAAGGCCAGATGTCCACCCGCCGAATGGCCGCACAGATAAATGCGCTGGCGATCCGCCCCGAACGCCGCGGCGTTACGCCACAACCACCCCAGTGCCGCACGGTTGTGCGCGACGATGACGTCCATGTCGTGGTCCGGCGCGAGCCCAAAATTATTCACCGCCGTGGTGATGCCATGCGGGCGCATCCCCCGCGCGACATAGCTGTAGTCGGATTTATCGAGCGAGTACCAATAGCCACCGTGGATAAAGACGTAGAGCGGTGCGGCGCTGACCTCGGCCGGGAAGACGTCTATTTTCGCGAACTCGGAGGAACCGACGGCGATATCCAGCGAGCAGGGCAGCTCCGCACGGGTCTCGGCGCTCCACTTCGCCCACTTCGCAAAGTGCTCGACGTAATTCGGGAAGCGCGCGCGGTTGTTGTACTGCGCGTCCAGGCCTGCTTGGTCATAGTCACGGTAGATCTTTGCCATCGCTTCGGTGCTCCTAAGAGAACTCAGGCAGGACTGCCACCTTCATTTCTGGAACAAAAAATTCATCACATGATTCGTCACCGCTTCGGGTTGCTCGAGCGGGGCCCAATGTCCGCAGCGGGAGACGATCGCGAACGTCGAGCCTTCAAGTGCAGTGGCTATCGCGCGCGCTGCGGCTGGCGGCGAGGTGGCATCTTCGTCGCCGGTCAACACCAGACTCGGACAGTGCAAGGTTTCCAAGGCGGCCCCTTGGGTATTGGCGATCGCCTCGCAGGTCGCCGCATAGGCTTGGGGATCCTGGCGCATGACCATTTCGCGCACGAAGGCAGCGCTTGCCGGATTCCTTGCCCTGGTTTGTGCTGAAGTGCCGACCAGGACTGTGGCATTCGCAATTGCGTCCAGGCCTTCTCGGCGCGCTTGGGCTGCACGCTCGGTCAACGCTTTGACCGCGGCTTCGCTGGGCGCGCGGATCGGCCCAATGAGTCCGAGTCGACCTACGCGGGTCGGGTGGTTAACCGCCAAGTGCTGCGCGAGCACGCTACCGAACGAGTGACCGATGGTGTGGGCTTGCGTGATCGCAAGCCGATCCAGTAATTCGACTAGATCTGCGACCATCGTCGTCACGTTGATCCCGTCGCGCGCGGCGCTACGTCCCGCGCCCCGGAGATCGGGCACGATGATCCGAAAAAACCGCGACAAGGCTGGCGCTTGCGCGCCCCACACATTACTGCTGCCGCCCAGGCCGTGAATGAGCAGTACCGGATCGCCACTGCCGTATTCGTCGTAGTGAAGTTCCATGCAGGCCTTTCATTCTTTGGTGTGAGGTGCTCTGTCGGCGATTATGTCGGTCTTGCGCGACAGGCCACAACCATTGCTTGCAGTGCGAACTCAGGCGCGGTATGAGTCGACCTGGCACAGCAGCAAAGATGCGTATGACGACCACGATTGCCGCCGTAGAAGGTTTCAGGATCTGGGATTCCCGGGGACGCCCGACCGTCGAAGTCGAAGTGACTCTAGCCGACGGTAGCGTCGGGCGCGGCATCGCGCCGGCCGGTGCCTCGCGCGGTTCGAGGGAAGCGGTGGATCTCCGCGACGGCGGGCCGATGGCTGGCGGCTATGGGGTGAATCGTGCGGTGCATAACGTCAACGAAATCATTGGACCTGCGCTTCTCGGCCTGGACGCTCGCGAACAGGCAACGATCGATCAACGGCTGTGTGAACTCGATCCGTCCGCGACTAAAGCAACCCTGGGCGGTAATGCCTTGATCGCGACATCAATGGCCACCCTGATGGCGGCTGCGCACAGCGCCGGGCTTCCGTTATGGCGTTATTTGGCGGGCGCACAGGCTGTGCGTATGCCCCTGCCGCAAATTCAGATTTTTGGCGGCGGCGCACATGCTGGTCGGCGGGTCGATATTCAGGATTTTCTGGTCATGCCGATCGGCGCCGAGTCGTTTGACGAAGCCCTCGCCATTTGCGCTGACATCTACCGAGTCGCCGGTGAGTTGATGGACAAACGCGGCTGCCGCTTCGGGGTCGCGGACGAAGGGGGGTGGTGGCCCGCGTTCGACAGCAACGAAGACGCGCTTAAAACCTTAACCGAAGCGATCAACGTCGCCGGTCACGAAGGTCGCGCGATGATCGCGCTTGACATCGCGGCGTCCGAATTTGGACGCAACGGACGCTATCGGCTGGGTCTTGAGGCCCGCGAGTTTGATACGGATG
Organism: Klebsiella pneumoniae; assembly: GCA_945861225.1. Lineage (GTDB taxonomy): Bacteria > Pseudomonadota > Gammaproteobacteria > CAIKBL01. Next base: position 13,819 of record CAMATU010000040.1, on the reverse strand, counting down.
GCTGGTTGGCACAGCTGTGTGAGTGGATCGAGCGCTACCCGATTCTCTCGCTGGAGGATCCCGTCGCGGAAGACGACGATCACGGCATGCGCGCGTTCACCGCCGCGATGGGGCAGCGCATTCAAATCATCGGCGACGATTATCTGGTGAGTAACGCGCAGCTTGTGCGCCAGGCAATTCTCGACGGCGCTTGCAACGCCGCGCTGTTAAAGCCGAATCAAGTCGGCACCATCAGCGAAACCTTTGCGGCATTTAAACAGGCCCAAACGGCGAACTGGGGGACGGTGGTTTCGGCGCGTTCCGGTGAATCCGAAGATGTGGTGATTACCCATTTGGCGATTGGCTGGAACGCCGGCCAGCTCAAGGTTGGATCGTTCGCGCGTTCGGAACGCATGGCCAAGTGGAATGCAGGTTTACGCGTTGAACGTCAAGGTAGCGGAATCACCGGCTATGCCGGCCGCGGCGCGCTGCCACTCGCCATCAGGCACCGTTTAGAGCGATGACCCTGAAATTCTGCGATCTCGCCAGTGAGCAGTCCGAATTGGCGCGCATGCTCGTCGAACTGAATCTTGCGGAGCCGGATGAACGCCCGGAGATAACGTTACTCACCGGCGGCGTCTCCTCAAGCATTTTCCAGGTGCGCCTCAAAGCCGGGGACTACTGCGTTAAACAATGCCTGCCGAAACTCAAAGTGCAAAAAGAGTGGTATGCGCCAGTGGAGCGGGTTTTCGCCGAAGCCGCCTGGCTGCAAATCGCGGCGACGATCGTGCCGCGACAAGTCCCGTCAGTGCTCGGGGTCGATCACCTCCGCGGCGCGTTCGTCATGGAGTATCTGCCGCCGGAACACTATCGCAACTGGAAAACCGAATTGCTCGCGGGACGGGTGGCGCACGAACACGGCACTTTAATGGGTAATCTGCTCGGCAAATTACACGCCGCAACTGCGCGCGATTCGACCTTGGCTACGACCTTCGCGCATGACGCGAATTTTTATGCGCTTCGTCTCGAACCGTATCTGGTGGAAAGCGCCCGAGTGCATTCGGACCTTGCGCCACAGTTAATGGCCTTGGTCGACACCACACAACATCGTAAGCTCGCGCTGGTGCATGGTGATGTCAGTCCTAAAAACAGTTTGATCGGTCCCGAGGGGGTGGTTTTGCTCGACGCCGAAACTGCCTGGTATGGCGATCCGGCGTTTGATTTGGCCTTCTTGCTGAATCATCTGCTGCTAAAGGCCGCGCACCGACCGCCACTCGCGGATCGCTATTTCGCGACCTTTCAGGCCATCGTGACTGCTTATTTCGCGCACGTCAGCTGGGAAGCGATTGCGACCTTTGAACAACGCGCGGCGGCCTTGCTGCCGGGCCTGCTGTTAGCGCGCATCGACGGCAAGTCGCCGGTGGAATATTTAGACTGCGCCACGCGTGATCGCGTACGCGCAGCCGCGCGAAGTTTGATCCTTGCGCCGTCGACCACTCTCGCGACGATCTTGGCGCGGCTCGCGACAGCGCGCCGGTGAGAGTGAACGAAAAGCGGTCCGCGAATCGCATGGGGCGTCACGCTGCCGCGGCAATAATCTCGATGCGTGCAGGCGCGATGGAAGGTGTCGAGGACATTCCCGGCGCGTCGCTGCGCGCGGGCATGAAATTCAACTGGGAGACCTTCCCGCAGTGTCTCGATGCACTGGACGCGGTGCCGCGCACCTTCGACGTCGCGGCCTTCCTCGCCCACGGTGCGCTACGCGCCTATGTGATGGGTGAGCGCGGCGCCACTAACGAAGCCGCCACGCGAGCGCAGCATCGCCGAAATCGCGCGCCAGCGCGGTGAGAATCCCTGGGCGATGGCCTACGACCTGCTGCTCGGCAACAGTGGCCGCGCGATCCTGATCCATTTCGGCGTGAACTATGCCGACCAGAATCCCCAAGCCGTGCATAACATGCTCAGCCACCCGACCAGCGGCTGTCTTGCATACCCGGCGCGCGAGCATGTTCCCACCCGCGGAACGTGCTCGCGAACCGCGCCAACGCTTAGCTCTTGATGTCGCCCACCGCAAGTTTGGACTCGACGGTCTTCACCCCGGAGGTCTCTTTGGCGAGCTTGACGGCCTGGTCGATTGCGGCCTGACTATTCATGTTGTCGCCTGTCAAATAAACCACGCCGGCCCGCGTGTCGACGTCAATCTTCATGCCGCTAACCAGGGTGTCGGCGAGGAGCTTGGCCTTGACGGCACCCGTGATGCCGGCGTCATCCACGACCGTGCCGACCGCTCGATCGGGCTCAGGGTTTGGCGCATTACCGCCGGGGACCCCGTCACCTTCGCCGCCGAGCGCAGGCGCTGCGCCATCATCACGCATGGCCGAGGAACTGTCCGCCACCATGCGGTTGACGTCCACGTCCGACGCCATCTCGAAGTTGCTGCTGCTGGTAATTCCCGCACTGGTATCGACACACGCCAACGTGAGCGCGGCCGCCGTGAGCGTGCCAAATAGAACATTAAACTGTTTCATCGTAGATCCTCATTTAATTTGAACGCACGAGCCTATTCGAACCGCGGATCCGCTGTCTGTACGCTGTCGTACCGACGTTCCTGGTGAGTGCTTGGTCAGCCGCCCGCGACGACAAGATCGACACGCCGGTTTTGCGCACGCCCTTCGTTCGTGTCGTTGGTTGCCGCCGGTCGGCTTTCGCCATACCCGACAGACGTTAAGCGCGAACCGTCGATTCCCTGACCGACCAAGTAATCGAACACGGCTTTGGCGCGGCGCACCGATAATCCCTCGTTGTAGGCATCTGAACCGACATTGTCGGTGTGACCTTCGACGCTCACCCTAAGCGCCGGACTCTCGTTCATGATCTGTATCGCATGTTCGAGTCTGGCGATCGCGGCGGGGCGCAAGGTTGCTTTATCGAAATCGAAGTGCGTGCCGTCGAGGCTCACGATCTTCGTGCCCTCCGCAGGCGGTGGCGACGTGGGCGGTGGTGGTGGTGGCGGCACGGCAACCTGCGCTACTGCGTTTTCGACTTCGCTGATGGCGACCAGGAAGGCCTGTTTGCAGGCTTCGATGTCGTCAGGCTGAAGGTCCTCGGAGGCCTGCTCCAGCCAGCAGTCATAAGACGTCTGGGCACGTGCCGCAGTACTGGGTGCGTGGTCACGCCCGGCGCTGCCGAGCGCTGTCACCAAGCGCTGACGCGCAGTGGACAACTCCGCAACGTACTTCTCTTTCAGAAATGCTCGGCGCAGTTCAACCTGATCCGGCGCCGTCGGTTCGCCGGCTGCAGCGGCGGTTGCGCGTTTTGCATAAGTCTGGGCATCGCGGTGATCGCCCAACCGATCCTCGATTTGCGCGAGCGCTTGATAATCGCGCGCCAGGGCCTGATTAAAGTCGCCCTCACTCGGCTGCAGATCACTCGCCTGCGCCTGTGGGCGAGCGGCGTAGGCTGCGAGGACGATCGCAGCTGCCATAACGCGCGTGCGTTTTAACGTAAACATCATTGCAAATATTCTCCTGGCGGACGTTCGATTGACTACGGACGATGCGCAGTCATCACGGTCTCGACGATGCCGCCGTAGGTCATGAAGGGGACTAGAAGTCGAAACCGATGCCGAGGGAATAGGGCACTATTCCGTCTTTGCAGCACTCATCGACGGGGACTTCGTAGGCGATACTGCCGAAGATGAAGGTGCTCTCGTTGACGAAATACTTGATCCCGCCTTCGGGACCGACGATCGCGTTATCTTCGATTCCGGCACCATAAATGCCGCCCGCATTGAGACCGAGATAGGGTTGCCATTTGGCCAAATCCCACTGATAAGCGGCCTGAATCACTGATCTGCCGTTGACCAGCGTACTGTCGCCGGTTTCATTTGCCTGCACGCCTTGCTTGAACGTAACGATGAAGTTTTTGTTGAAGTAGTACCCAAGTGAACCGGTGAGACCAAAATTCGAGTTGTCGAAATCATCGTCCGATTGACCGGTACCGGTCAGCGTTGATTCCCAGTTACCCGCATACGGACCCGGATCGTAGGTGTACGGCGGCATGTTTCCTGATTCCTGCGCCGACACAACTGCGCCCAACGCCAGCAAAGGGAATGCAAGCAATAGCTTTTTCATCTTTAAACTCCACCCCTCGACATTGATCAATATGCTCGCCTCGCCGGGGCCTGCGTGGACGAACATTACGTCGCGACGAAGTCGCAAACGGTCACGTGGTGTTGATGCAGTCAGTCAAACACTGACAAGCGCTGAATAATTTCGCACTTAGCGCGACAGCAAGGCGTCAACGCTCGCAGTTGACCATGAGTAAAATGGTGTCACCGTGCGTTATCGCGCTTATCCACGCAGATGCATTAAATCCAGAACCACATGAGGGTGGCCGCGCGCTCCATGGCCCGCTGGCGCAGCGAACGCTTACGCCATTCGGCGAGTTGAATCTCGCGTGAATTGGCCAGATCGCTGCGATAAGTCGCTTCCATTTGCGCTGCGACCACCGCGTCCACAATGACCGCTGCTATTTCGTTGTTGTGCAGCAGACTGCGAAAATCCATATTCGCAGAACCGACGAAGGACAGTGCGCCATCGACAGTGACCGTTTTCGCATGGACAAACCCCGCCTCGAACTCGAAGATCTTCACGCCGCTCTCCAACAACCGGTCATACACCGATCGCGAGGCATACAACACCGTGGAGGAGTCGCTGAACCCGGGCAACAGAATACGAATGTCGACACCGCGCCGTGCCGCCGCGATCAGCGCGCCGAGCAAAGATTTGTCGGGCGCAAAGTAGGCTTGCGTGATCCACACGCGTTGCTTCGCATTGTGGATGGCCGCCAGATAGGCAGCATGTATCGCGGCTTCGCTCTGCTCGCCATATTCACTGGCGAGCGCCGCAACCAACGAACGTCCACGAATACTGAGTTTGGGATAATACGCAGTTGAAGATGCGTCCACCGCGCCGCCGGAGCGGACCCACGCCGACAAAAACAGTGCTTGATACTGGAGAACGACAGGGCCCTCCATTCTGATTTGCACATCCCGCCAACCGCCGGTTAGTGCGGCTTCCTGTCCCGACCAGGAACTCGAATCCTGGTTATAGGTGCCGCTGATATTTATCCCGCCGACGAACGCCACGCTGCCGTCGACGACAAGTAACTTCCGATGATCTCGGTGGTTAACCTGACCGGTGACTGCATCGCTGAGGCCGCTTGCCGGTCGAAAGCTGACGACTTCCACGCCAGCCTGCCGCAGCGACTGGAAGAATTCGGGAGCCGCAGCCAGTGAGCCAATCCCATCGTAGAGTACCCGCACCTCGACGCCTTGCTGCCGCTTGGCGACGAGGAGCGCAGCAAAGGATTGGCCGAGCGCATCGTCGGCGAACAGGAACGTCTCCAGATGCACATGATGCTTGGCCTTACCAACGGTCTCGGCGAACGCTTCAAACGTCGACGGCCCGTCGTTCAAGATCGTGAGTTGATTGCCAGCCACCAGCGGCGCCAATGGGCAAGCAGTGCGCACTGCATCCAACAAATGATCATTTGAGTTATCTGCGGCGGGGATTCGCAGCGCCTGGTCAACCAGCAAATTTCCTCGCGATTCGGAGGCAACCCCATCGCCGGTGAGCACTGGTGGAGACGCACTTCCAGAGGCCGGTGCACTGATGCGGATTTGTGGCCCGCCACAGGCGCAGAGCGCGATCGCCAGCGGCACCGCACACAGCCAGCGCCAGCGCCGGTCACCGGCGCGATGCGTAGGTTCTACCATTAATCGTTGTAAATGTTGCAAGCACTTTCTCACTTCTAATCGCAGGTAGGCATGCGGTGCCCAGTTGCGAGGGTGTTTTTCGAACGGTTGCGAATGGCATGCCAAGTGCACTGGTGATGGATACCGCTGGCGGTCCCGCGCAGGCGAGCGCGACCAGCACCGTTCAAATTTGTAAAGAGGAATTCGATAATGAAGAAGATCGCGAAATTTTTGGCGCTTGCCGCTGTGCTTACATTGACCGGCGGCTATGCGGGCGCCGAAGAGCATCGGACTGCGGGCGCGGTGCTGGATGACACCACGGTTTCCGCGAAGGTGAAAGCAGCACTGATCGCAGATCCGGTAACCAAGGCGCACCAAATCTCGGTGGATACGTTTGAGGGGAAGGTCAAGCTCAGCGGCTTTGTCGATAGCGTTGCCGCGAAGCGTAAAGCCGTGGAAATCGCAGACGATATCGACGGATCCCTGTCCGTCGAGGACTCACTTGACGTTCGTCAATAGCCCATTTGATTCGCGATCGCCGATTTCAGCGCCGCGAGTTCTCCGCGAAGCACCGACAACGGGGTGCGCAGTTCGTGCGAAATATCGGCCACCCATTGACGTCGGGTTTGTTCCGTGCGGGCCAACGCCTTCGCGAGTTCGTTCATGTCACGGGCAAGCTGCCCGAGTTCGTCCTGGGAGGAGACGGGGGCGCGCGTCGTAGCGTCAATTAGCGAGTGCGCGAGCCACTTAAATCCTGGGACACCGAGAAGCCAGCGCAATCGGGGATCCCGACATTCCCTTCGATCTTCTCAGCCATGCTATGCATGGCTTCTTTCGTTTAGAGAAGTGTGCGGATTAATTCAAACGACATTGAACCTTTCAGGCGGGATTCGCGTGGGTTTTACCGAGCCCATAATCGTGCGCTATTCCCCCTTAGTCTCGTCTTTGATTCCTTCGACGGCATCGTCGAGCGCGTCCTTGGTGTTTTCGGCAGCATCTTTCAACTTTTCATGCTCGCGCAGATCGAGCGCGTCCTTAGTGTTTTCGACGGCTTTTTCGACCGGAGTTTCGTGCCGATCGCAAGCTGTCATCAACAATACGACTGCGAACACGCTGATAAACAGCATTTTTGAATTTTTCATCGCGAAACCTCCTGTGACATCGGGTGGAAAAACTGTCGCCGACGCGGCGGACAGCCAGTAGCACGGGTGCGCCATTTCCAGCGAAATTCTGGACGCCGTAGAGGATGCCCTACCGTGCGCTAGCGCACTTAGCTTGTCAGCTCAACGTGAAGGCTGAGGTCAGTCCCGGGCGGCGGCTGGGCGTGGCGGTGGAGGCGCGCGCCGGCAAGACACGGTTCGACGTGTGGTGTGGCTGCAAGCGGCACCGCGCAGTGAGTGAGGGTAAATTCCGGGGGACTGACCGGCTGCCGCAGTGCTCGACTCAGCGACACCAGTCCGTCGTGGATGCTAGATTGCCGACTCGAAGTCCCGTTGCCAGCGAGGAACCTCACCATGAGTCCAATTGTCATTCTCTACGATGCGCGGGTCACCACGCTCCCTCAGGCCGAGGCCCGCGGCGACGCGCTGTGGCTATCCGCCGCCGACCTGCAGACCGCGACCGGCTGGAAGCTCGAAGCCGCAGGTCTGTGCCGCGGCGACGCGTGCGTGCGTGTCGATAACGCCTGGCGCGACGCTGCCGGACGGATCGATCTGGCGGCGTTCGCCCGCCATATGGGTCAACCGCTGACGCGCGATGAGAACGTCATCGCCTTCGGCGAAAGCGTGAACGCGCGTCACGCTGCGCTGTTTTCACTCGACGCACCTGATTTTACTTTGCCCGATCTCGACGGCGTCATGCACGCGCTGTCGGAGTATCGCGGCAAGAAGGTCTTCCTCCACTCCTGGGGCTCCTACTGAGGCTGTAGTTTTGACCTGTCCGTGTGGCAGGCCGTCTACGTCGAGCTGAAGGACCAGGGTTTCGAGATGATCGCGGTGGCCTTCGACACCGCCGGCAACGCCGCCGTCGAAGCGAAAATCCGCTGCACGGACCTTGCCGAACGGCCGCCGGTACTGGCGCGCCTGATGGGCTGGTCGAACGAACTGTGGGCGCAGCAGGCACCGCCGACTTATCCCTGTCTGATCGATGCGGGCCATGTGGTCGCCGAGCTTTACAACATGCGCAACGTGCCACAGGCGGTATGGATCGATGAACAAGGCCGCATCGTGCGACCGGTCGAATCGGCTGGAACCTACGACATGGTGCCGCACATGGACCGCACCACCTTCGAAGTCCCGGACGCCGCGGCCGCGCACGGCTTGGAAGTGCGCAACACCTACCTCGAGGCCTTGCGCGATTGGGTGAAAAATGGCGCGGCAAGCCGCTATGTGCTGCCGGCGGACGAGGTGCGCCGCCGTATGAAGGGTCCAAAACCCGACGACGTGGTGGCGGCCAATCATGTGCGCCTCGGACGTTACCTCTACACCCAAGGCCTGCTCGAACGCGCCAAGCATCACTTCAACGAAGCGGTGCGCTGGTGTCCCGAGAGCTGGAATTATCGTCGCCAGTCGATGATGCTGGATCCGGAGCGCGTGGGTCAGCTGAACGGTGGGCCGGATTTCTTCGCCGCCTTCGATGCGAACCGGCATCTGCCCTACTATCCGGAAGCGGATTTGGGATCGCGCAGCCGGTAGTCGCTATTGCAAAAAATGACTCATCGTTCTGATCGACAGGGAATGTGATCAGCACGAAGCCATGGATTGGAGCTTTAATTGAATGATCGGAGAGGCGCCCGAACACCCCGCCGGCGCCGAGCGACCTTGGTGATCTACTGGTTACTGGGACTGACCCTGCTCGGCCCGCTGCTCGTGGCAGTGAGCGGCGCGATCAGCCTCAACGCCGATTGGCGCACGGCGAGCCGCGCGAGCGCCGGTCTCGCGCCCGACCCGGCGCTCGCCCGCGAAGCAATCGTACAGGTCTATGCGGCGCGTGCGTTCAACTGGCGAGGGCTGTTCGCGGTGCACACCTGGATCGCGACGAAGCGGCGCGACGCGGACCACTACGTCGTGCATCAGGTGATCGGGTGGAACGCGTGGGCAGGGCGGCCGGTGGTCGAATCGAGCCCCGATGTGCCGGATCGTCGCTGGTACGACGCGCCGCCCGCGATCATTCACGAGGTGCGCGGAGCCGCGGCGGCGGCGCTGATTCCCGCGCTCGAAGCAGCGGTCGCGCGCTATCGCTATCCCCACACCTACCGGCTGTGGCCGGGACCCAATAGCAATACGTTCGTCGCGGCCGTTGCGCGTGAGGTGCCGGCGCTCGGGCTCGCGTTGCCGGGCACCGCGATCGGCAAGGATTTCCTCGCCGACGGGCGCTGGGTGGGACCGGCACCGAGCGGTACCGGCTACCAGCTGTCGATTGCCGGCTATGTCGGCATTCTCGGCGCGCTGAAGGAAGGGCTGGAAGTGAATGTGCTGGGCGCGGTGTTCGGCTTTGACCCCGTCCGGTTGGGGGTGAAGTTGCCGGGTATCGGCGTGCTCGGCTTAAGGCCGGGGGGCGTTGCTCAGGCCCGCGGCGGCGACCCCCCATCCACCGCGCACACCGAACCTGTGCAGTAAGTCGACTCGTCCGACACAAAGAGCTAGAGAGGAGTTCGCTGCGTACGTAGCGCGAGAGATGCCTTCACGGCGGCTTCCGCGCAGCGTGACTAGGAAATTTTGAATCCTTCGTAACCCTTCTCAGCGATCTCCGCACACAGCTTGCGGTAGGTCCCGAAGCCACCGATGTAGGGCAGGAATACGCGCGGTTTTCCCGGAATGTTCGCGCCCATGTACCACGAGTCTGTCTGCGGGAAAAGGGTCGCGTCCGCCAACTCCTTGACATGCGCACCCCACGCGTGCTCCGCCTCCTGCGTCGGTTCGAAGATTTCCGCGCCACGTCGGCGCAGGTGCGTGATTGCGGCGCAGATCCAATCCACATGCTGTTCAATCGAGGTCGGCATGTTACCGAGCACCGACGGGCTGCCGGGTCCCGTGACCATGAACAGGTTGGGGAAGCCGGCAGTACAAACGCCGAGATAGGTCTCGGGGCCGGCCGCCCACTTCGTCTTGAGGGCCTGTCCGCCGCGACCGCGAATCCCGAGACGCGTCAGGGGGCCCGTCAAGGCGTCGAAACCGGTCGCAAAGACGATGGCGTCGAGCGCGTGGACTTGGTCACGCGTGCGGATCCCGTCGGGGACGATTGCCTCAATCGGCGCTGCTCTGAGATCGACCAGTTCGACATTGTCACGATTGAAGGTTTCGAAATATCCCGCGTCGAGCGGTAGGCGTTTGGTCCCGATCGGATAGCCGTGCGGAGTCAGCCGACGCGCGACTTCCGGGTCCTTGACGATGCTGCGGATTTTCTCGCGCACGAAGTCGGCTGCGAGATCGTTGGCCTGCCGGTCCACCAGTAGATCGCGAAAGCTCCCGAACATCCATTCGAAGCCGCCTTTTTCCCAATCGGCTTCGAGTTGCCGGCGCAGTTCCGCAGGATCGGTCTGCGTGGCCGCAACGTCTTTCCAGTCATAGGGCTGACCAATCGTCGACCAGCGACAGGTCTCGCGAATCTTCCGGATATTGCGCTTAAGCTCGGCGACGCGGGCGGGCGCCAGCGCTGAATTGCGCGCCGGCACACTGAAGTTCGGGGTCCGCTGAAAGACCGTCAGGTGTTTGGCCTGTTTGGCGATAAGCGGAATCGCCTGGATGCCGGAGGAACCGGTGCCAATCACCCCGACCCGCTGACCGGTGAAATCCACCCGTTCGTGCGGCCATTGGCCGGTGTGATACCACCGTCCCTTGAAATCATCGCGTCCCGGGATGTCGGGGACCTGGGCAGTCGACAGACAGCCGACCGCGGTGATCAGGTATTTCGCGCGCACCTGCGCGCCGTGTTGAGTCTCGACGACCCAGCGCTTGGCAGCTTCGTCATATGCCGCGCCAGTGACTGCGGTGTTGAATTCGAATGCGGAGTTCAAATCGAACCGCGCAGCGACATGTTCGAGGTAGCGCAGGATCTCGGGCTGCTCGGGAAAGCGGCAAGTCCACGTCCATTCCTGTTCCAATGCTTCCGAAAAAGTGAACGAATAGACCCAACTCTCCGAATCGGAACTCGCCCCGGGGTAGCGATTCCAGTACCACGTGCCGCCGACACCGCCACCCCTTTCAAAGGCACGCAGCGACAAACCCGCCTCGCGCAGGCGATACGCGCTGTAGAGTCCCGCGAACCCGGCACCGACGACGATGGCATCGACTTCATCAGGCTGGGACGACGAATGGGGGGCTGCGGCTGACATGAGGAGCTCCTTCGTTGATTGCCGTGCACGGCGGCACCAAGTGCAATTTGATTTTAGGGGATTTTCCGCTCAGGTGGGCCGGCGCGGCGAAACGCTATCGCACAATCGACGCGCGCAGAGTCCGCAAACACCAGCCTCGGTAACTGATCGCGCAATGACACCTCGACACATTGTCCGGCCGGGTCCACTTCCCGCTGGGGGATGCCGCATGCGAGCAAGATCGACGCGAAAGTCGCCGTCTTTGCGACCATCGTAGCGAGCGCTTAGGCTAGCCGCGTTGCCATGGGAGGGAGTATCGTCCAGCGAATGGCCATTAGCCGTGATTAACCAGGAGCCCGAAGATGACTGCTGCGCACAAACCGAGAACCCTCGGCGCCGTTCTTTATCCCGATTTTGAATTACTCGATTTCTACGGGCCGCTGGAGATGTTCGGCTCAACGGGACACGGGCTGAAGATCGTCACCATTGCCGAGCAGATCGGACCGGTACGCTCGGTGCAGGGTCCCTGCACCGTCGCCGAATTCGATTTCACCACCGCACCGATGCTCGATTTGGTATTGCTGCCCGGCGGCATTGGCACCATGGAACAACTCGGGAATGCAGCGATGTGCGCGTTTCTGCAGGGTAAGGCCGCGCAGGCCGAGGTGGTGATGTCGGTGTGTTCCGGTTCGGCGATTCTGGCCCGCGCCGGTTTACTCGATGGCCGACGTGCGACTTCAAACAAGCTGTTCTTCAATCTCGCGACTTCACAGAGCGATAAGGTTGACTGGGTGGAACAGGCGCGCTGGGTCGAAGACGGCAAGTTTGTGACCTCTTCAGGCGTTTCGGCCGGCACCGACATGGCGCTTGGCGTGATTGCGCAGCTCTACGGCCGCCCCCACGCCGAGCAGGTGGCGGTGATGACCGAGTACGTTTGGCAATCCGACGCGACATGCGATCCTTTCAGCAAGTACGTCAACCAGGGAAATCTTGCGGAATATCTGGCCTTGCTGGGCCGCGGCTGAATTTGTTGGTTGCGAGTCAATCGCTGCGTAATACATCATGCTAGAAACCTCAGTTGAACGGCGCGTGCAGTGTGTTCCGTGGGGTGCAGGGCAAGGCGCGATGAGGCGGGACAAGCTTCGCTATTGCGACGAGTGGCAACGCCGCCATGCGCGCCACGGGGCGCGCGGCGTAGCGACCCTTACCCAAAAGGTGGCGCATATCTGAATGACAGATCCCATTCCAGACATACGCTTACTCACGTGTTTAAGCGGTCAACTGAGGTTTCTAAGATAAGGGTATCCGCGTTCAGCGCAAACGGCTGACGTGAGGTGGGGAACTTACTGGTTGCTTACCGACGCGTACAACTTCGGCACCTGAGTAGAGGGCCTGGTGGTGATGAGCACGAACGTTCATCTCAGCCATTCCAAACCGACGGCGTTCAGCACCGATATCGAGGGCATCAACTCCAACCGATTGCTGGGAGTGGATCGGCAAGCCGTATCGGCAAAATGACACCAGCAAACAACGCTAAACCTTTTTATAGTCAGAGATCTACGCTTCCTCTAAGATCGGCAAATGTCAACTGCTGGCCCTCCTGTCGAGAATCCAAGCCGAATCGAGCCCTGCTTTGTTGAGGAGCCGCGAGGAGAGCTGCTGGATTTGCTGACGGAGTTGCCGGCGTCGGCTAGTCAGCTCGGGGCCCGCCTACATCCACGTACCGCCGCCAGTCTGGCGAGCCTGGTGCGAGTCATGAACTGCTATTACTCCAACCTGATCGAGGGGCACAACACGCGGCCGCGAGACATCGAACGGGCACTGGCCGACGAACTCGATGCCGACGAGGTACGGCGCCATCTTCAGATCGAGGCCCGTGCCCACATCCGACTCCAGGAGATCATCGACGCCCAGCATGCGACTGGTGGCTTGGCCGATCCGGTCAGCGTCGATTTTATCCAGCGCCTGCATCGCGACTTCTATCTCGGAGCACCCGACCCCCTGCTTCGGATTACTGGTAACGGCAGAGACTTCGTAATGAGGCCGGGGCAGTTTCGCAATGATCCAGGGCAGGACGTCGTAGTGGGCCGCCACCTGCCGCCGAGCAGCGCTGTCGTGGCCAACTTCATGGATTATTTTGCACAGCGCTATGCGTTCACGCGCCTGAGTGCCGCGCAGCGCATTCTTGGACTGCCGGCAGCGCACCATCGACTGAACTACATCCACCCTTTTCCTGACGGCAACGGACGGGCGAGCCGCCTGATGAGTCATGCGATGGCCCTTAAGGCCGGGATTGGCGCGCACGGGTTATGGTCGATCTCCAGAGGGCTGGCGCGCGGGCTGGAAGATGTCGGCGAATACAAACGGATGATGGACCACGCCGACACGCCACGGCAGGGCGATCTCGACGGCAGGGGCAACCTCTCTCAAAGTGCACTGGCGGACTTTTCGATTTGGTTCCTGAAAATTTGTCTGGATCAGGTGCGCTTCATGCGCGAGTTGTTCGATATTGAGGGCCTTGCCGGACGCTTGCGCGCCTATGCGGGCATCACGGGTTTGCGAACTGAGGCCGCGACATTACTGACCGAGATTTTTCATCGCGGTGAAATTGCGCGCGGTGATGTTCAGGGGATTACTGGCCTGCGCGAACGAACCGCACGAACCCTTTTGGCGGATCTCCTTAAAGACGGAATCCTCGCTTCCAACAGTGAGAAAGGTGCTGTCTTCCTGCGCTTCCCAGTGGCAAAGCGAGATCTGCTTTTTCCTCGCCT
>CAMATU010000039.1 GCA_945861225.1 Klebsiella pneumoniae | reverse complement strand
TAGGTGAAGAAGTAATCTGCGGTCGTGCCTAGCCGCGATAAGCCATAGGCTTTGATTTTGGGGCCGAGGGAGGGATAGAGCGTCCACCAGCCGGTCATCCAGGTACCACAGGCGAGCAAGGCGGGCACGCGTTTCACCATTTAGCTTCCTCCGGTTAGGGCACAGGCTCACTTGTCTTTAGACCACATAAAACCACCACGCCACCTGACTCATGTGTGGCTGCGGCCAACGGCGCGACTGACCGTCGCGTAATGCACGCCAAAATGGGCCGCGATCTGCTTTAGCGAATAGTGGCCTGTGGCGTAGGCGTGGCGCATCGCCGCTTTGCGATCTGCAATGTGGGCGACAATAGTCGTTAGCGGTGGGGTTATAGCGCGCGCGTGGCGCGGAATCTCGGCAGAATCGCCGCGGCTCCAGCCGCACGGGGGCAGAAACCCGGTATCGCGCAGGATGGCTGACACGGGCTGGGCACCGCCGAACAGCGGGCTGGTATCCGCCAACGCGAGATAGCGGCGCAGCGCCTCCGGCGCGGATGCCCCACCGCTTGGAACGGCGGACAGGACCTCATTGACTGCCAGCCAACGGCGCAGACGGGACCCGCTATCCCCTAAGGTTGCGTGATAACTGCTCCAGCGCCAATGCTCGGGCACTGTCGCCAGGCCCATGGTGACCGGCAAGCGCAGCACTTCCCGACACGCCCGCAGCAAATGCTGCTCGCGCACGAAGGGGATGGCCTGGTAGCGTCCGGCGAACAAATGGCCGTCGCTCAGGTGCCGCCGGTTGTAGGCCTGCGAGTACACCCCGTTCAGCTGGCGCACGCCGCGCGCGAGATTGGGCTCGGTGGTGGCCAAGACCAGCACGTAACGGGCCGGCAGCAGACAATAGGCATAGCATTGATAGTGGTAACGGTCGCACACCTCGCCCAACAGGGCGAGGAAGCGCCAGTAGTCCGCCTCGTCCCGAAACAGCACATCGCGCCGATCGGCGCGCGCGGTGAGATAGTAATGCGCACCGGGATATTCGATCCGCAGCGGTCTTGTCATGGTTCCTCCTTGAACCAATCCCGACGTCAGGGGACTTAAGAGTGCCCCTGGTTGCTGCCCGGTGCAACGGGGGTGTGGCAATGCAAGACCTGACCCTGCGGCGTATCCTGCACCGCCGGGGATAATCCCGTCGGCATCTCAGTCATTGACTGAGACTGCGGGTGACCTGCCACTGCCGCAGGCACGGCCTGCAAGCCGGATTAATGTTAATCTTGAACCCTCTCTGCGAGCTTTGAAGGAGGCCACCATGCCCATGTATGACTACCACTGTGCCGCGAACGATCAGACCGTCCAGGTCACGCATCGCATGTCCGAAGAAGTGAAAACCTGGGGCGATGTTTGCACGCGTGCCAACCACGCCCCCGGGGATACGCCGAGTGACTCGCCGGTGGTGCGCGTGTTGCTGGGTTCGAATGTCATGCGCCGCAAAGCGATGGGGAGTGACAGCTTCGGCAACTCTGCCTACGGCGCGATGACCACCACCCGGAGTTATCACAACACCAAAAATTTCGATAAGTAGGGGGTCATATGCCAACCTACGAATACCATTGCCCGGCAAATGATCGCGTGGTCACTGTGGTTCACCGCATGGTGGAAGATCTGCATACCTGGGGCGAGCTGTGCGCCCGCGCGGAAATCGAACCCGGTGACACGCCAGGCGATTCACCCATCGCAAAAAAAATCGGTCTCGCCATTTTCACGCGTAGCAGCAATATGGGTTGCGATGCCGGCCCACCGATTGATAACGCGCCTGCGATGAGTGGCCCCTTCGTGAATCCGAATGCCTGGTGACGCCAAAGTCATGTTGGTCACCGGCGGTGCGAGCGGCATCGGCGCCGGTTGCGCCAAGGCCTTCGCGCACGCTGGTTATCGGGTGATGATTGCGGATATTCAAGATGAGAAAGGCGTGCGGCTGGCGGCTGAGCTCGGTGGCGAGACCAGCTATATCCACCTCGATGTGCGCGAAGAGCAGGATTTTAAGCATGCGATCGAGGCGACCACCGAACGCTGGGGCCGCTTTGATTGCCTGATCAATAACGCCGCCATCGTCGGCGCGATTGGCCCGGTCGCCGCGACCTCGCTCGCCGAATGGGACCATGCGTATGCGGTGATTCAGCGCAGTGTGTTCCTCGGCACCAAGCACGCGGCACGCGTGATGCAGCCCCGCAAGACTGGTGCGATCATCAACATCGCCAGTGCCGCAGCCTTCATCGCCGGCGCAAGTCCCCATGCCTACACCACGGCCAAAGCGGCGGTGATGCATTTCACGCATTCGACCGCGCTCGAATTGATCGAGGATGGCATTCGCGTGAATTGTATTTGTCCCGGCAATATCGAAACGCCCATCCACACGGGAGTGACCGATGAGCGCTGGAAACCGCGCATGGAGAAAATTCGCGAGCTACAGAAAAACGATCAACCCCTACCGCGCTTCGGCCTGCCAGAAGAAATCGCTGAGGCCGCCGTGTGGCTCGCCAGTGAGCAATCTTCGTATGTCGTTGGGCACGCGCTAGTCGTGGATGGTGGCCTGCTGGCAGGCCGCAGCTGGCGCAACCAACCAGCGCATCTGCGTGAGTATCATCCTGCCCTTCGTTAATTGAACATCGTCCTCAACGTCATCGCGCCGGTGTTCGGCGCGGTCGCCCTCGGTGTCGCACTGTGTCGCGTACGCTTATTCGATGCCACCACCAGCGACGGTCTCGCGAAGTTTGTGTACTACGTGGCGATCCCCGCGCTGCTATTTCGCAGTCTCGCCCGCGCCGATCTGCCGGCGGTGCTGCCGTGGCGACTGATCCTGGCTTTTTATGTCCCTTCGCTCGCGATGTTCGGCGCCGGTGTGCTCATCGCACGCAAGTACTTCGGCTGGGATCGCCCCAGCCAGGGCATCGCCGGCCTGGGCGCGTGCTATTCGAATATGGTGATGCTGGGCTTGCCACTGTGTGATGCGGCGTTTGGTTCAGCCTCCGCGGTGCCGCTGTTTACGCTGCTTGCACTGCAGAGTTCAATTCTGTTTACGCTCGCCACTTATACGATTGAAGTTTACGGTGCGCGCGGCAGCGGCTCGCCAATGCCCTGGCATCGTGCACTCGGCAAACTGCTTTTTAATCCGGTAATTTTGTGTCTCGCCTTTGGTGTCGTCGCGAATCTCACCGGCCAGGCGCCTACAGGCGCGCTCGATAGCCTGCTCGAGAAACTCGCGCAGACCGCGCCGGGCTGTGCGTTGGTGTCGCTCGGCGTGTCGCTGGGTCAATACCCAATGCGCGGCGCGCTCGGACCAGCCGCAGTCCTGCTCATGCTCAAGAATGTGCTGCATCCACTCCTGGTGTGGTTTGCCTGCGGCGCCCTTGGCGTGCCACGCGAATGGGCCCAGGTCGCGGTTTTGCTGGCAGCGATGCCATCTGGCGTCAATGGCTATGTATTCGCCAAGCGCTATGGCCTGCGCGAGGAAGTGATTTCGAAAACGATTGTGCTCTCGACTTTGCTTTCGAGCGCGGTGGCGAGCGTGGTGCTGGCAGTTTATTTGTAGTGCGCTGCACGTTGTTGCTCACGTCAACTGGAGCGACGAAATAATCTCCGCGAACTCCGCCTCCTCATAAAACGCGGGATCATCACTACTGGACAAGCCTAAGGTGAACACATAGCGCGGCGCGAAAATCACATAGGTTCGGCTGATCACACCAACTGAGACCGCTTCCTGATCTACGCGCAAGGAAAACCGGCATTTCAATAAATTGCTGCGATAACCAGCAACCATGCCGCGCGAAGTCGCCTCCAAGATTTCGGCATTAGGATTCTGGTTCCGCAAAATCCCCAATACCCCGTCCAACATTGCCGCTGCCTCGGTCTCATTTGGCGGCACCATTGGGCGCGCCGAGACTTGCAAGGTCGCGAAGGCATGGCGCGGATTCACGGGCGGTTTCATCGCGCCGCAGAACGGCTTGTTCGCAAACAGATCCCATTCCGCATCGTGATCGAGCGTGGGATGCAGTTGCTGTGCGGGCGACCAGGGCGCGGGCACGAAACGCCAAGTCGCAGGCTTCTTAAGCAAGAAGCCCAGCCGCGTTTCAACAAATGTGTCGTCATCCATGCGTTAAGAAACGGCGCCTAATCCAGCCCGACTGTCCGGGGACTGGATTGAACGGAATTGCGGGCGAGAACACAAGCTTCTTCTGTAAACGATGAGATGAATCGAGCGCTGAAGTGGCGCAGATCACGCGAACCACGCGGTTCGCCAGGGGAACTAGCAGGAAATTCTTGCGCGCGTGCCGTACTGCGTTACGGCAGCCACAACTCGAAGCACCCCCCGCCATGGTCCGCCGCATTACGCAATTCAACGCGGCCTTGGCGGCCACGGTGTTCGTGCATGGCGGCGATTCGGCGTGCGAAGTACAGGCCAAGCCCGGTGTTGCCATGGCGGTAGGCAGTCATCCCGGGTTGATCGAGGTCAGCAGCGAGTAGTTTGGGTGCGTAGCCGGCGCCATCATCCACAATCGAAAAGACGGTGTAGCCGTCACGGACTTCGCAGGTCACGACCACCTTTGCATGGGCATGCCGAAAGGCATTATTGACAATCGAATTCAGTACGCCGATCACCAGCTCACGGTCAAAATAACCTTCGCCCGCCAGGCGGCAATCGGTGGTCAGTGCAATGCCACGCTGGGCGAGCAACTCTTCATTAAACGCGGCCAGCTCGGCGAGCAATTCGTGACAATCCACGACGCTGAGCTGGACCGCCGCGCGCGTTCGTTCAAACTTGAACAACCCAAGCAGATGCATGAGATCGTAGTTGATGCGCCGCGCCTCGTGCTGCAGGGTGCAGACATCGGCGCGCGCCTCACCGGCGAGGGGAATCACGGACAGTGCATCTGCGGCCGACAACAAAAGTCCGATTGAGTTTTTGATGTCGTGCACGGAGTTGGCGAGCAGATCAACAAAGCGTTCATCACGATAGTCAATCACGGCGCCAGCCACGGCGTTCATCCGACTGCCTGTCCGGCTGCCACCGGTTTCGCACCCTGATTCAACAGGCTCTGAAACTGTTGGCGCAGGCGCAGCACTTTCTCGCCAGTCGGCGAGATCCGCATCGCGCGGCTGAGATATTCCGTCACGAGCAGGCGCCGTTGCGCGCTCAGCCCTTCGGCCCGCACTTGCAACATCACGGCCTGCAACACGTTCAACGTGACGGTTAAATTTTCGGGCAACTCATCCGACGCCTGGGTCAGCAATTTCAACGCAGCGGCGTAATCGCCCGCCTTGGCCAAGGTCACGCCCCGGTTATTCACGGCAACAATTGTCTTCTGCGCGTTCTCGATCAATGCCGCGCCTTCGGCGGCCATGCCGAGGGATTCGAACATCGCGAGCGTCGCCGTAATCACCTCCTGGCGATCATGATTTTCCCGCACCACCTTATCGGCCAGGGTTTGCGCCGCCTCGACTTGGCCACAAGTGAAACACACCTTGATTAAGTCGAGAGTCGTAGTCGGTGCCACATTCGCCTGCTCCACGTAGTAGCCCTCTAGCGCACGTGCGGCGGCCATGGTGGCGGCCTCTTGCTGGCCGGTCTCCTGCAGCAGGCGCGCTTCAACGAAGCCTAATCGCCAATGCGGGACGGCCTCAAAACGGCGCCCCGCCCGCTTGGTGAAATCGCCGAGTGCTTTGAGACCTGCCGCTGCACCCTTGATTTGAGTCACCGCCTCGACTACGCCCGCTTGATCATCGGGACGCGCAAAGCAGGAATTTTCGCCCATCTGAATCGCGCGCCGATACGCTTTTTCGGAAGTCGGGTAATCCGCATTCTCGTGCGCGAGGTCGCCCAGGCGCTGCTGGCGTCGAATCGATTTTGGAGAGACTTGAATGGCCTGCGCGAGGATCCGCTGTGCCGCCTTGCCATCACCCTGTTCGCGTTCAATGCGGGCCAGCCATTCGTAGCCTTCGAGCGCGGTCGGCTGATTTTCGATCAAGCGCGTCAACAGCGTCTTTGCCTGGCGCAGATCACCGCCCTGATAGCGCGCAC
Organism: Klebsiella pneumoniae; assembly: GCA_945861225.1. GTDB lineage: Bacteria > Pseudomonadota > Gammaproteobacteria > CAIKBL01. The sequence goes on along the minus strand of CAMATU010000039.1, from coordinate 19,473 downwards.
GCGCAAGCGTGATCGACGCCCACGTCAAGTCACGCTCATTCAATACCTCTGCGCAGATCTCGCTCGCGACATCAATCGCACCCGTGCGCAGCAGTGCTTCGGTTTTGAGTCGCAACAGGTCAGAGCGCATGCCGGGGTATTTTTCGAGCTGGCGCTCGCAGAGCGCGAGCGCAACTTCGAATTCACCGTTGTGCAGCGCGCTTTCAATATCTTTGACAATCATCTTGCGCGCCACCACGCGTTCCAGCCGTACTTGCAATACCGATTTATTGATGGGCTTGACCAGGTACCCATCCGGGTTATTCTCGACTACGCCCATCACCATGTTCATGGTGTTTTCGGCGGTGATCATGATCCACACACTGTGCGCCGGCAGTAGCCGCTCAGCTTTGGCTTCTTCAAAGAACTGCTGGCCGTCTTTACCGTCGCCCAGGTTGTAATCGCAGAGCACGAGATCGGGGCGATGCTTAGTCAGCAGAACATGCGCCTCTTCGGCGCTTTTCGCCTCGACAATCTGCTTGACGTTGAGTGATTCGAGGATGGCACGCAGACTCATTCGCATCTCGCGCAAATCATCAACGATGAGGACGGTTTGTTCCCGGAGATTTAATGGCATTAGCGGATCCACATAAGGAAAATTAAGGCGAGAGTTCGGTCTATCTCTGAGGCCTTATCGACCAGCGGCGCGCGCAACTTGAAGTCTACCGAAAAAAGCGAATCAGGGCACGAAAAGCAGCTGCAGGTCGTTCAGAAAGCGATAACCAAGGGCGGTGGGTTGCAGGTGATCGGCGGAGGCGGACAACCACCCACGCGCAGCGGCGGCGGCAATGCCCGCCTCCAGCAGGGTTGGCGGCAAGCCAGTGCGCGCACTGAACAGCGCGCGCGCGAAACCGCCGGTCAGGCGCGACGCATTCAGCATGAATTCGGTGATCAGCACTGCGCCCTGCGAAAGTTCAGTAGTGCGGGCGGCGGCGGTCCCGGCGGCCTTCTGATAGCCGCTCGGATGGCGCCGTTTGACGGTGCGCAGGATACCCTCGGCAGTCGTCAGTTTGCCGTGCGCCCCGGCGCCAATTCCCAGATAATCCCCAAACTCCCAGTAGTTCAAATTGTGACGAGACATGCGTTGTGGACGTGCATAGGCCGAGACCTCGTAGCGCGCAAAACCGGCGTTTTCCAGCAAGGCGACACCGGCCTCGGTGTCCTCTGCGATGCGGTCATGACTCGGCAATCGGGGGGGGCGACGGCCAAACGCGGTACCAGGCTCCAAGGTGAGTTGGTACCAGGAAAGGTGTTCGGGTGCGAGCGCAAGCACGCTTGCTAGATCGCGCAGCGCATCGCCTTTGCGATCGCCGGGCAGGCCGAACATCAAATCAAGATTCAGATTCGTGAAACCCACCGCGCGGGCGGTGGCGACGGCGCGCAGCGAATCTGCTACGCCATGCACTCTGCCCAAACGTTTCAACTGCGGGTCGCGCATGCTTTGTAAGCCCAAAGACAGGCGATTGATGCCTGCTGCGCGATACGCTGCGAAATGCGCCTCATCGACGGTCCCGGGATTCGCTTCCAAGGTTATCTCGGCCGCGACGTCTAACGGCAGTAAGCGCCGAATACCCGCCAGCAAGCGGGTGATGGCGGCGCCGGAAAATAAGCTTGGGGTACCGCCACCAATGAAGATAGAGCCCACCGTGCGCTCTGCCGCCCATGGCGCATCCAATGCAAGATCTGCCAGCAACGCTTCGACATAGGCCTCCTCGGGCAGCGCTGCCGGGCCTGCCTCGTGGGAATTAAAATCGCAGTACGGGCATTTGTGAACACACCACGGCAGGTGCACATAAAGCGCGAGCGGAATCTCCTGCGGAGACATCGGCATTAGCTCAAGGCGCTGGGTGGCGCATAGCCAAGAGTCGTATCAGCTCGGTGACGGCCTGCCCGCGGTGACTGAGTGCCTGCTTTTGCGCGGCGACCAACTCGGCCGCTGTAAGGCCGAGCGCCGGGACTTCAAAGACCGGATCGTAGCCAAAGCCCTCGGTCCCGCGCGGCGCCTGCGCCACCTGTCCCTCCCACACACCCTGCGCGATCAGCGGGCATGGATCGGCCGCATGCGCGAGATACACCATCACACAGATGAAGCGGCAGCCGCGCGCGGCTGCCGGCACAGTGTTCATCGCGTGCAGCAGCTTCGCGACGTTGGCCATATCACTCGCGCCGCTTCCGGCGTAACGCGCGGAGTAGATCCCGGGCGCGCCGTCGAGTGCATCACAGGCCAGCCCGGAGTCATCGGCCAGCGCAGGTCTGCCGGTAAAGCGCGCAGCGTGACGTGCTTTGATGAGCGCGTTCTCAACAAAACTCAGGCCGGTTTCCGCAACTTCGGGGCAGGCGAATTCACTTTGTGGAAGGATGTGGTACGGGGTACCGGCCAGCATGGCCTGCAGTTCCCGCACCTTGCCGAGATTGCCGGTCGCTAACACGATCTCCATGGGCCACTCCGGAACATCAAGGTGAAGTCTTCGTGAAACTGCGAGTACCGTCAGCCTCCGGCGGAAGGCGCTGCGCTTTTCCGCCCTATGGTCTGAAACCTTCCTGCTCGACTACACGGTGAACCTTAACCGGCGAGTGCGACTTCCTGTGCCTTGATCAACCGCTCGATCCCGCGACTCGCGAGATCCAGCAGCGTGTTCAGCTCATCGCGACGAAAGGCGTGACCTTCGGCCGTGCCCTGCACTTCCACGAAGTGTCCCGCGTTGTTCATGATCACATTCATGTCGGTTTCTGCATTGGAATCTTCGGCGTAATCGAGATCGAGCACTGGCATGCCCTTGTAAATCCCGACCGAGACCGACGCGATGACCCCGTGAATGGGATTCTTCGAGATTACTCGATTGCGCAACAAGGTATTCACAGCATCGACGAGCGCGACATAACCGCCGGTAATAGCCGCCGTGCGCGTGCCACCATCGGCTTGCAGCACATCGCAATCAACCATAATCGAACGCTCGCCCAAGGCGGCGCGATCAACCACTGCGCGCAAGCTGCGGCCGATCAGGCGCTGAATTTCAAGGGTGCGACCACTTTGCTTGCCCTGCGCTGCCTCGCGCCGATTTCGAGTGTGCGTGGCGCGCGGCAACATGCCGTACTCCGCAGTCACCCAGCCTTCGCCCTTACCCTTCAGCCACGCCGGTGGCTTGTCTTCGATGGTGGCGTTGCACAACACCTTGGTGTTACCAAATTCCACCAACACGGAGCCTTCGGCATGGACGGTGAAATTGCGCGTGAAACGTACCGTGCGCAGCTCGTCGGACGCGCGGCCACTGGGGCGAAGAGTCATTATTGTCAGTACCGTTAGTGGGCGGGCACGGAGTATATCGCACAGCGGAAGTGATCTGGCTAAGATGGCGCCCGGCCTTTGCTCACCTCCTCAATTGGAATCGTCTCTATGGCACGCAGCATGACCGCCTTCGCGCGGCTCGAAAGTATCAGCAGCTGGGGACGCATGGCCTGGGAGCTGCGGACCGTGAATCATCGCCACGTGGAAATCAGTTTGCGCCTGCCAGAGGATCTGCGTGCACTTGAAGGCGAAGTGCGCAACCGAATCACGGCGCGGCTTAATCGCGGCAAGGTGGATTGCTCGCTGCGCCTGGACAGCACGCAGAGCACGGATTCCCAAATTCGCATTAACGAAGGGCTGGCGCGGCAATTGATCGCCGCGGCCCAGACCGTCGGTGCCTTGATGCAGCAAGCAGCGCCGCTCAATCCGCTCGATGTCCTGCGCTGGCCGGGGGTGATGGAAAGTCGCGAAATCGATTTCGACGCACTCGCGAGCAGCGCCCTGGAGCAACTTGACCTCGCACTCGCTGAGTTGCTCGAAACGCGCGAACGTGAAGGCGAGAAAATGCAGGCGGTGGTGCTGCAACGATGCGCCACCATGGCCGATATCACGCGCGCCATGCGCACCCGGGTGCCAGCGATTATCGAAGTGATTCGTGCGCGCCACGCGCAGCGAATTCAGGAACTGGCCGGCACCCTTGATCCGGTGCGGGTAGAACAGGAATGCGCGTTATTGATCCAGCGCCTGGATGTCGCCGAAGAACTCGATCGCCTGGAGACTCACCTTGCCGAGGTGCAACGCGTACTCCACCAACGCGAACCGATTGGGCGCCGGCTGGATTTTCTAATGCAGGAATTGAATCGCGAAGCAAATACATTGGGTTCGAAATCCGCCCACGTCGATACCTCCGGCGCCTCGATTGAACTCAAGGTGCTAATCGAGCAGGTCCGCGAACAAATTCAAAATATCGAGTAACCAATCGAATTTTAATGATGACGGCACGCCGCGCCCAACTTTATGTCATCTCGGCCCCTTCCGGCGCCGGTAAGACCAGCCTGATCCAGGCCTTGGTGGCCAGGACTGACGCGCTGACGGTATCGGTTTCGCATACCACCCGCGGGATGCGGCCCGGCGAGCAGGCTGGGAGCGACTACTTTTTCGTGGATATTCCGACCTTCGAAGGCATGGTCGCGCGGAACGAATTTCTGGAGCACGCCCAGGTCTTTGGCAATTTCTATGGCACTTCGCGCCCGGCCGTCGACCGCGCTTTGGCCGCGGGGCAGGATGTAGTACTGGAGATCGATTGGCAGGGTGCGCGGCGAATCCGGACCCTGTATCCGCAAGTGGTGACGGTGTTCATCCTCCCACCATCGCTGGCAGAACTGCGTAAGCGCTTGGAATCCCGGGGAGAAGATAGACCGGAAGTGATCGCTCGCCGGATGCAGGAAGCGGCTGCCGAAGCCTCGCATTACCTCGAATACGAGTTCCTGGTGGTGAACCAGGAGTTCATGCGGGCGGCCGACGATTTGCACGCCATCGTGCGCGCGACACGCCTGCGCACTGCCTTGTCCGCCCCAATTCCGCTGGATTAGCCCTTTTGCACACGGCGCAGATAGCCGTACTTGCGCTGCTCTGTTATCCTTTCGCCATCCATTTCAAGAACTTGTATCGAGAAAAATCGCATGGCCAGAATTACCATAGAAGACTGCCTCCCGTTCGTTGATAACCGCTTTGATCTGGTGGTGTGCGCCAGTCGCCGTGCCCGCCAGCTCGCCCGCGGCACCCCGCCGCTGGTCCCGGAAGATGGCGACAAACCTACGGTGATTGCGCTGCGCGAAATCGCTGGCGGGTTTATCAATAAAGTCATTTTGGATGAACTCGAAGCGAAGCAACGCGCGGCTGAAGAGTTCGAACTCGCCGCAGAATTTTTGGCTGAACCCACCCCGCCGGAATACCCCTAAACGTTTTAAGGCCGACCGCCGGCTAGGCGCCGACCATGTTGGCAGAAATCGAACAGACAAAACTCGACGAACTCTGCCAACGCACAGGCACGTATCTCGATCCTGCGCAGGTCGCTGAACTCCGCCGCGCCTATGACTTCGGCGCCACCGCCCACGCTGGACAGCTGCGCAAGTCCGGCGAGGCGTATATCAACCACCCACTGGAAGTCACGTGCATCCTGGCAGACATGCACATGGATCACGAGACCTTGATCGCGGCGTTATTGCACGACGTCATCGAAGACACCCAAGTCGGCAAGGAACGCATTGCGCAGGAATTCGGCAGCGAAGTGGCCGCCATCGTCGATGGTCTGTCCAAACTCACCCAGATTGAATTCGAATCTCACGCTGAAGCCCAGGCCCGCAATTTTCAACGCATGTTGATGGCAATGGCCGCCGACATTCGCGTCATTTTGGTCAAGCTTGCGGACCGCACGCACAATATGCGGACCCTGAGCGCGCTCGCCCCGGCCAAGCGCCGTCGCATTGCGCGCGAAACCTTGGAAATCTACGCGCCGATCGCACAACGTCTCGGCATCAATACCATTCGACTCGAACTCGAAGAACTGGGATTCGCGGCGCTTTTCCCGCTTCGGCAGCGCGTCATCAAAAAAGAAATGCTGCGGATCCGCGGCAATCGCAAAGAAATCGTCGACAAGATCAAAGATCGCATCAAACGTCATCTGCGTCAGGAACGTCTGCTGGCGCAAGTCTTTGGTCGCGAGAAACATCTCTACAGCATCTACAAGAAGATGAAAGAAAAGCACCTCGGATTTTCCGATGTGCATGACGTCTATGCATTTCGCGTGATCGTGGACACGGTCGATACCTGCTATCGCGCACTGGGGGTGCTGCACAGTCTCTACAAGCCGGTGCCGGGCAAGTTCAAAGATTACATCGCGATCCCGAAAGCCAATGGTTACCAGTCACTGCACACGGTGTTGTTCGGGCCCTATGGCGTGCCGGTTGAAGTTCAGATTAGAACCAGCGAAATGGATCAGGTCGCAGAAGCCGGAATCGCCGCCCACTGGTTGTATAAAACGGGCGAAAGCGCGGCGAAGAGCGCCCAGAAGCGGGCCCGCGAATGGCTGCGCGGCATTCTGGAAATGCAAACGCAGGCCGGTGATTCACAGGAATTTCTGGAGAACGTGAAGATCGACCTGTTCCCGGATCAGGTTTATGTATTCACCCCCAAGGGCGAAATTCTTACGCTGCCGCGTGGGGCGACCGCCGTTGATTTCGCGTTTACGATTCACACCGATCTCGGCAACAACTGCGTGGCCTGCCGCATCAACCGACGACTCGCGCCGTTGCGTACGCCGCTCGAAACCGGGCAGACCATCGAGATTGTGACCGCGCCGGGCGCGCGCCCGAATCCGTCATGGTTAACTTTCGTGGTAACCGGTAAGGCACGGGCGACAATTCGCCACTACTTGAAGAACCTGCAGCTGGATGAGGCACGGGTGCTCGGCAAGCGCATGCTGGAACGTGAACTCGCCGCACTCAGCACCACACTCGAGCGGGTTGACGCCAAGCGCCTCGAAACGGTGCTAAGCAATTTCAAATTGGATGGCATCGAAAAACTCTACGGCGAAATTGGTCTCGGCAACCGGCTGACGCCATTGGTGGCGCGCGCGCTGACTCAGGATCAACCCGAGGTTGATTTGAGCGGTAAACGCCGTCGGCGCAGCGATGCGCCAGACGCCCCGGCACCCCTGCTGATTCGCGGCACCGAAGGCATGGTGGTGTCGTTCCCGAAATGCTGTTATCCGATCCCGGGCGATTCAATTATTGGCTTTCTCACCGCTGGGCGCGGCATTGTGGTGCATCAACCCACCTGCCCGAATGTGGCGGAATATCGCAGCGCGCCGGATAAATGGATCGATGTACAGTGGGCCCCGGTGATCGAACGTGAATTCAGTGTGGAACTCGCGCTCGATGTGATTAATCGGCGGGGAGCATTGGCGACCATCGCGGCCTCCATTGCGGATGCCAACGCGAATATTGAGGAAGTCGAAATCAGCGAACGAAATGCGCGCAACTCGACTTTGCGGCTGGTTATCGGCGTGCGCGATCGCAAGCATCTGGCCGATGTCATCCGGGCGACGCGGCGGATCGCGACCGTCGCGCGCATTGTGCGCAAGAAAACCTGACACCTCGCGTGTCGCCCATGAGCACTGGAGAAGGTATGCGCAAGATTGCTATTGAGACTACTGGGGCACCGCAGGCGATCGGCGCCTATTCGCAGGCGATACAGTCTGGCGATACCGTCTATCTATCGGGGCAGATTCCGTTATCGCCCACCACCATGGGAATCGTCAGTCAGGACATACGGCCGCAGGTGGTACAGGTCTTCGAAAATCTACGTGCGGTCGCGCTCGCCAGCGGAGTCACGCTCGATCACGCGGTGCGCCTCACCGTCTATTTAGTCGATTTAGCGCACTTCGCGATTCTTAACGACGTGATGACGAAGTATTTCACGGCACCATATCCGGCGCGCGCCACGGTGCAAGTCGCCGCGCTGCCACGCGGTGCGCTGGTGGAAGTCGACGCCATCTTAGTTCGCTGATTTGCACGCTGATTCGTTTGCCCGGCGCAACCTCGCTCGATCTCGACGATCCGGTCCTGAAGCTCGCCGGCGTTGGCCCGCGCGCGCAGGAGCGTCTCGCGCGGCTGGGGATCTCGACCATTCGTGACGTCGTGTTCCACCTCCCGTTGCGCTACCAGGATCGCACGCGCATCACGCCAATCGCGGCGCTCCACCCGAAGATGGAAGTGGTCATCGAGGGCAAGGTGGTGAGTAGCCAGGTGCAGTTCGGGCGACGCCGTTCGTTACTGGTTCGCCTGGAAGATCAGAGCGGCGTCGTGGTATTGCGATTTTTCTATTTCACGCGCGAGCAGCAAGTGCGGATGACCGAGGGCTGCAAGGTGCGCTGCTTCGGCGAAGTCCGCCGTGGACCTCAATCGTTCGAGATGATACATCCCGAATGCCGCTATCTCGATGGCGTGCACGAGGTGCCGACCGATCTGGCGCTGACGCCGGTATACCCCACTACGGAAGGCCTGCATCAGCTCACGTGGCGCAAATTGACCGCGCAAGCACTGCAAATTCTGGGCGAAGATCGCGACGACACGCAGCAGCTTGATCACCTGATTCAGACTGCGGTGAGACTCGCGGTCCGTCTTCCGCCATTGTATGAGGCGCTGTGTTTTGTGCATCGACCACCGCCCGCCGCACCGCTCGAAGCGTTATGGACCGGCACTCATCCCGCGCAATTACGCCTCGCGATTGAAGAGTTGCTTGCGCATCAACTGAGCCTGCGCCGTTTGCGGCAGGCGACACGACGGCACCGTGCACCGCGCTTTATTAAGCCCGATGGCCTGCGCGCGACCCTACTCGCCGCCTTCGGCTTCACCTTGACCAAGGCGCAACAACGGGTGGTACGCGAGATTGATCGCGACCTCGGTCGCACCCAGCCGATGCTACGCTTGCTGCAAGGCGATGTCGGCGCCGGCAAGACGGCGGTGGCAGCACTCTGCGCGACGCGCGCCCTGGCGAGTGGCTACCAGGTGGCGCTGATGGCGCCAACCGAACTGCTGGCCGAGCAACACCTGCGGACTTTGTCGCAATGGTTCAGTGGCTGTGGCATCGAAGTACTCAGTGTAACGGGCCGACTTACCGCCGCGACTCGCCGCAAGCACCACGCGTTGCTGGCGGAGGCGACGCCGCGCATGGTGATTGGCACCCATGCGTTGTTTCAGGAGGAGGTCAAGTTCGCGCGGCTCGGGCTTGTGATCGTGGATGAGCAGCATCGCTTCGGCGTCGATCAGCGCCTCGCGCTCTTGGAGAAAGGCGCGCAGGGCGCGGCCAGGCCACATCAATTGATCATGACCGCAACGCCCATTCCGCGCACCCTGGCGATGACGGCTTATGCGGATCTCGATGTCTCAGTCCTCGACGAACTGCCACCCAATCGCCAACCGATCACGACCACCGTCCTCGCCGAAACGCGCCGCGAGGATATCGTCATTCGCATTAACCAGGCCTGCGCCAGCGGCCGCCAGGCCTATTGGGTATGCCCGTTGATCGACGAATCCGACTTGCTCGATTCGCAAGCGGCGACCGAAACCGCCGAACAACTCGCGAGCGCCCTGCCTAATCTTCGCATCGGCCTGATCCACGGTCGTCTCAAAGATCTGGAAAAGAGCGCGGTGATGCACGCTTTCATACAACGTGAACTCGATTTACTAGTCGCGACCACGGTGATCGAAGTGGGCGTGGATGTGCCGAATGCCAGCTTGATGATCATCGAGAATGCGGAGCGCTTGGGGCTTGCGCAGCTCCATCAATTGCGTGGCCGCGTGGGCCGCGGGGAAACCCACTCGGTGTGTGTGCTGCTCTATAAAGGCCCGTTGAGTGAGACCGCGCGCGCCCGCCTGCAGACCATGCGCGATACCAACGATGGCTTCGAGATCGCGGAACGCGATTTGATTCTGCGCGGACCAGGCGAAGTGCTCGGGACCCGCCAAACTGGCACCGCCGCCTTCAAAATCGCGGATCTCAGCCGCGACCGCGCGGTGTTACCCGCAGTGCGCACCTTGGCCGATAAAATCCTGGCGGAAACGCCTGAGCTGGGTGATCGGTTGATCCGGCGCTGGCTCACTGACCGCGTCGATTACGCCAAAGTCTGATGAAGTCTCTAACTGCCGCTAATCGCCGCCGCGGCGAACTTGCCGAGCGCGGTCAGCGGTACTTCCGCCTAATGCGCTTGCATCGCCCAATTGGCGTGTTGCTGTTGCTGTGGCCGGCGCTGTGGGCGCTGTGGATCGCGGCGCAGGGCGTGCCGGATTTATTTGTGCTGAGTGTTTTTCTACTGGGCACCGTCCTCATGCGCTCTGCGGGCTGTGTGATCAACGACTTCGCTGATCGCGCGTTTGACGGACATGTCGCGCGCACGCGAGCCCGGCCGCTCGCGGCAGGGCTCGTCACCGAACGCGAGGCGGTGCGCCTGTTCGTCGCCCTGATCCTGCTCGCCGGCTTATTGGTCCTGACTCTGAATCGCGCGACCATCCTCTTATCATTCGCCGCCGTGGGGCTGGCGGTGATCTATCCCTTCATGAAGCGCTACACCTATCTGCCCCAGGTTTATTTGGGCGCCGCGTTCGGCTGGGCGGTACCAATGGCGTTCACCGCCATCACTGGCGGTTTGCCGGCGATGGCCTGGCTGATTTTCTGCGCGGTGATGTTGTGGGTGCTGGTGTATGACACCGAATACGCGATGGTCGATCGCGACGATGATTTGCGGATCGGAATCAAGTCCACAGCGATTCTGTTCGAGGATGCTGATCGCTTCGTGATTGGGATCCTGCAAAGCCTGTTCCTGGTTAATCTCACCTTGATTGGTCTGCAGGCCAAACTGCAGTGGCCGTATTACGTAGGTGTGGGACTGGCGGGCGGCTGTTTTGCCTACCAACAAATCCTGATCCGCCGCCGCGATCCAGCCGGGTGCTTCGCGGCCTTCATGAACAATAACTGGTGCGGCCTGTGCGTGTTCGCCGGCATCGCGGCGAGTTATTGGCGTTTCCCTGCCTGATGCGGGTTGTTTAGTTTTGCCTGGATCGACTCAAGCAGACCCAGCCCCTGCGCCTGGCCAGCCGTGACCCCCGCTTCATCTAACTGGGCAGCGACCAACGCAAGATTATCCGCCGCCGCCGGGTGATCGAATTGCTGGGCGGTATAAAACCAGGCGTACGCGGTTTGCAAATCCTGCGTGACACCTTGCCCATCCGCGTATAAGCAACCAAGATTGATCTGCGCATCCGTACTGCCAAGCGTGGCTGCTTGCGCATACCATTGCGCGGCACGCACCGGATCTTTCTGCCACGCCCGCCCCTGCTCGTAGAGCATGCCCAAAGTCAACGCCGCCGGTGCATACCCCTCTGCAGCGGCCTGCGCATAAAATTTTTCCGCTTTAACGGGATCACTCGTCACCCCGAGTCCCTGCCGATAGAGCCCCGCCAAATTGAACATCGCACGCGGATCGCCCTGGCCTGCGGCGCGGTCATACCAATCAGCCGCTTCCTGGTACGAGCGCGTCACCCCTTGGCCGGCTTCGAAGAGTCGCGCATAACTGAACATCGCGCTCAGGTGGCCGCGACCGGCAGCGCGTTGCAGCCATCCCGCAGCAGCTTTGGGATCACGCGCCATGCCGCCCCCGCGCAGGTACATCAACGCCAGGTTGTATTGCGCTTCGATGTCGCCATCTTCTGCAAACTGGAGATAACGCGCGATGGCATCCGGGTTGCCGCTTTCTGCGGCCCGCGCAAACCACTCGCGCGCACGCGCGTCATCGCGCTTCAGGCCGCGTCCCTTGAGATACAGAAGTCCCAACTGATACTGCGCCTTCGCATACCCTTGCTCCGCACTCTTGGTATACCACTCGAGCGCCTGCTGCAGATCCGGGCTAAGGCCTTCGCCATTTTCATACATCAGACCCAACGCAAATTGCGCGCGCGCATCGTTTTGTCCAGCACCTTCATTGAAGGTAACGAGCGCGCTGCGATAGTCCGCTTGCTTGTACGCTGCGACGCCTGCGGCGAAATCCGCCGCACGCGCTGGTGTCCCCAATAGCGCCATTAATGACAGCGCTACACCGCATGGGGTTTTAAATACGGAGACTAAGGCGAACATGCACGAAATAGCGGCCGGCGGTGCTAAATCTTCCGGGGCCGACGCCGCTATGGAGTGAACGTTTGAACCGACCGGAGGCCACTGTGAACGAAATCGTGCGTGACTGGATGACTGCAAATGTGATTTCGGTGGGGCCAACCACCTCGATCAATGAGGCCGATGAGATTATGCAAAGCAAAGGGATTCGGCGCCTCGCGGTGATCGAAAACGCGGAATTGACTGGAATCTTGAGTCAGGGCGATGTGCGCGCGGCGCTGGCCGCCACCGGCCCGGAACCAGGCAATCTGACGCCAGCACCGTCAGTCGGCACGATCATGACGCCCAACCCGATTACGATTTCAGAAACCGCGACCATCGCGCTGGCGGCCAAGATCATGCTGCAACTCAAAGTCAGTGGCTTGCCGGTGGTCGACGACGCCGGTGCGCTGCGCGGCATTCTTTCCGAGTCCGATCTCTTCCGTTACATCGTGGCACAGACCTTGGCGGCGTGAGGGGGGCTATCATGCACCCCGCATGAATGCTCTCACCTTTAGCAGCACGGGCTGGCGTTTCATCGGCTGGCTCGGCGTGGCGAGTCTGTGCGCCCTATCGCTATTGCCACCTTCTACGCTGATGCTTAACAGCCCGGAAAACAGCGACAAGCTCTACCATCTCGTCGCCTATGCGAGCCTTGCCTGGTGGTTCGCACTCGGCTATGCGCGGATCCACTGGCGCGCGATTGCAATTGGTCTTGCGCTGCTCGGCGTTACCCTCGAGTTGTTACAGGGTCTAACCCCAGAGCGCATGGCGTCGAGCGAGGATGAAATCACTAATGTCCTGGGCGTGCTGCTCGGCCTGTGGCTCGCGAGCCGCACACCGGCTGGCTTCCCGCGCTTTCACCACGCAGAATAGCGACCCTTTGCAACTGGTAGAGGTTGAGCGCTATGACATCCGCGACGAATTCAGCGCGCCCGTTAGAGGGCTTGCGTGTTATTGAGGCCGGACAGTTACTCGCCGGCCCGTTCGCCGCCACGATACTTGGCTATTACGGTGCTGAAGTAATCAAGGTCGAGCCACCAGAGGGCGGAGATCCGATCCGACGCTGGCGCGTGGTGAAGGATGGCACTTCCTTGTGGTGGTATAGCCTGGCGCGCAATAAGAAATGCGTGACGCTCGATCTGCGCCAACCCGCTGGGCGCGACATCATGCGCCGATTAGTGAATCAATCGGATGTTCTGGTGGAGAATTTCCGGCCGGGTACGATGGAGAAATGGGGCCTCGGTCCAGACGATTTCAAACCGACCAACCCTGGTCTCATTTACACCCGGATCTCGGGCTACGGCCAAACGGGCCCCTATGCACCGCGCCCTGGCTTTGCCTCGGTGTGCGAGGGCTTCGGGGGCTTTCGCTATGTGAATGGCTTCCCGGGTGAACCGTCGGTGCGCCCTAACCTCAGCATTGGCGACACCTTGGCCGGGGTCCACGCGGCGCTCGGCGTGCTGCTGGCCTACATCGGCCGCGAACGGGTGACCAAGGGTGCGGGCCAAGTGGTGGATGTCGCGATATTCGAATCGATCTTTAACTTGATGGAAGCCGTGGTGCCGGAATTCGATGGCGCCGGGGTGGTCCGCGAGGCCTCCGGCTCCACCTTGACTGGCATCGTGCCCTCCAATATTTATCCGACCCTGGATGGCAAAACGATCATCATTGGCGCAAATACCAATCCCATGTTCCAACGCCTCTGCGAACTGATGGGTGATGCGAGCATGGGGCACGATCCGAGGTATCAAGAAAACAATCAGCGCGTAGAACATCAAGCCGAGATTGACGGCGTGATCGGGCGTTGGACAGGTTCGCTGACACAGACCGACGTCCTGGCGCAACTCGAAAGTGCCGGGGTCGCCGCCGGACCCATCTATAACGTGCAGGACATGTTCGCTGATCCGCAGTACCAGGCGCGCGGGTTATTCGAGGAAGTGGCCACCCAGTCCGGTCCCTTGAAGATCCCCGCGATCATTCCGCGTCTCGCCGACACGCCGGGAAAGACCGAATGGGCAGGCGCGATGTTGGGCGCGCACAACGACGAAATTTATGCGGGCTTGCTTGGGATGAGCGCAGCGGACATCGCGGGGTTGAAGCAGGCGCAAATTATTTGACGACAATATGCAGCGCCGAATCGCGGCTAAAGCCGCTCCTACGGTGGGTCCAAAATCCGTTCACTATTCGCCACTCCGCGTAGGAGCGCCTTCAGCGCGATGGGCGTCTGTGCTCCGTCTGCGCCCAATCGCGGCTAAAGCCGCTCCTAAGGTGGGTCCAAATTCCGTTCGCTATGCGCCACTCCGTGTAGGAGCGCCTTCAGCGCGATGGGCACGAACGTTACGGCGAAACGGCCTGCTCGTCGTCTGGGATCATGCCTTCCAGATCATTCAACTGCCGCGTGACCGTTAAGCCAATCTGGGCGAGTTCGTTGTGGACCTGCTCGGCGAGGCGCAATTTGTCTTCGAGTTGACGGCGCGCCTGATAGATCGCGGCCTTCTGGCGCGTCATCTTGTTGGCCATCGCGATCAGGTGTTCATAGCGCTCGCGCAATTTCTTCTCGCGGGCAATGTAGGCCGCCTGATAACGCTCGCGTACAGTTTCGATTTTCGCGCGCAGTTGCTGCTCAGCCAGCGCTTGCAATCGCTTCGCATGTCGTTGCAGTTGGGCTTGCGCGCGCTGCCGTTCCTCAGCCCGCACCTGTTGCACATAGCGCCGGAAACGCATCTCGAGATCGCGCGTAAAGCGGCCAATCTCGTCATTAATTTCATCGCGACTTGGCAATCCGATCGCCGCCGGTGCGAGCGCCTCTTGGGTAACAGTGGAGGGCGCGATGGTGGCCTCGAGATTAGGGGCGGGGGCGTCGATTTTGACTCCAATCGTATTCTCGCCGAAACGGACTTCATCCAAGGGGCGCGCGCTTTTGCTGGCGCTGTAATCGCTTGTCAATTGCTGACTATCCTGGTGTAACTGTTCCACCAACTGCGCGAGCTGTTCGCCTGAGTAGGTGTGGGTGTAGAGATCCCGTGGCGTTGCTTCCTCAGTCAGGGCAGGTGCTGATGAAGACACCTTGGATGCGGTTGGCAACGGTTCTTGCAGCCTTGATTGCGCGATACGAAAGATACGTGACGCAATCACTGCGGTCACCGTATGCGTCTTCACACCCGCTTCGTCGAGCGGTAGCAACGCAGATTCCTGGTAGGCATAGAGCGTTTGCCCCTGCGCATTATCACTCGCGATGCTCACCGCGCCTTCGAGCAGGTAGTGCACATAGGGATCTTCTGTGCCGCTCATGAAAACTCGCGCGCCGGCCTCCACCCGCAGAACTTCGCCTTGCGCGATCAGCGCTTGTTGCTCGCCGCTGCCAAGCTGATTGAATGGAATCCGTTCACGGATGCGGCGCGCGTCGATCAGATCATTCACATCGTTCGCGCTGCCGGCTTTGAGATCATTCAGCGTACTCTCCTGCAAGGCCTTGTCGCGCGCGCGGCGCGCTTGTTCGAGGGCTTCTTTAATTCGTTCCATCGATTTCACCTGGCCGTTACTTCACCGCGACCCGTCTTACAGGGAATGCCGTCCGAGCGGTTGCTGTTGCGTTATGCAGTGGATGTTGCCACCGCCGAGCAATATTTCCCGACCCGGCACTTGGCGCACCTGCCGCGCCGGAAACTGGGTGGCCAGTATCTCACGTGCGACCGCATCTGCGGGATCACCGAAGGCAGGCACGATGAGTGCATCGTTAACGATCAAGAAATTTACATAGGACGCGGCCAGGCGCGCCCCAGTCACGCGCGCTTGCACGCCATCGTGCGGGGTGATGCCGGCACTTTCGATGTCGGTCATGGTCAACGGCGTCGCGGGACCAGGCAACTTAATCACTTCGAGGGGGCGCCCGCGCGCATCAGTACTACAGGCCAGACGTGCCAGCGCGTCCTTGGATATCGCGTGCTGGGGATCCGCTGGATCCTCGCACCAGGTAAGCGCGACGACCCCAGGTCTAAGGAAACAGCACAGGTTATCCACATGGCCATCGGTCTCGTCGAGATACACCCCCTCGCCCAGCCAGACGATCCGCTCAACACCCAAGTACGCCCGCAGCCCGGCTTCGATTTGGTCACGGGTTAGCGCGGGATTGCGATTCGCATTTAGCAGGCACTGTTCGGTAGTCAAACAGGTACCCTCACCATCGACATGGATCGCGCCGCCTTCCAGCACGAAGGGTGCGCGGTAGCGGTCTACGCCGACCAGTGCAGCGATCTTACTGGCTGCTCGATCATCATCGTCCCATGGGCAATAGAGTCCGCCGTGATGTCCACCCCAGGCATTGAAGATCCAATCAACAGCGCGCAAGGCGCCCGCCGGGTTCTGCACAAAGGTCGGCCCGATATCGCGCATCCACGCATCGTTGGTCGGTATTACTGCCACCTGCACCCCGGGTGACAGCAGCGCACGGGCGTGCGCGGCCTGTGCGGCCGACACGCACATGGTAACCGGCTCATACTCGGCAATAGTATTCGCGACTGTCGCAAACGCGGCTTGCGCCGGCAGTGCCTGCAGCCGCCAGTTGTCAGGACGTTCCGGCCACGCCATCCAGCAACCGGCCTGCGCGGCCCATTCGGGCGGCATCGCAAAGCCATCCGCGCGCGGGGTGGTGGTAAGGGGGGCTGCCATGACGCGCGATGAGGTCCGGTCGATTCGTTGGGGCCGCCAAGCTACCAAAAATTCACGCTGACCGCGAAAAGAATATGCGTTGCGTCAAGCGCCCCAAACACGACATCATCCAGCCCTATGAAACACGCGCAGAATCAGCAGGTTTAGACATGCCCGAACGTGCCGCATGGGAGGAAGCCCACGAATTCCTCGCCAGGAATCCCGACATTCGCCACATCCAAATTATGCTCAGCGACAATAACGGCGTGCTGCGCGGCAAGTCGCTGCGGCCCTCTGAGCTGGCGGCGCTCTACGAACGCGGACGGCCACTGCCAAGTTCGATCGCGGCACTTACTTTAAACGGCGATGATGCGGAGGAAACCGGACTCCTGTGGGAAGTGGGTGATATGGATTGCCTGGTATTTCCGGTGGCCGGCACGCTGGTCCGTACACCCTGGTTGAAAGCACCGACCGCCCAAGTGCTGGTCATGCTCGATCCCACCACTGGCTTGCCGGCGGCCGCCGCTGATCCTCGCCTCGCGGTGACCCGTGTGATTGCGGCGTTGGAGGCCGATGGCTATCGCCCGGTCATGGCGGTTGAGCTTGAGTTTTATCTGATGGACGCCGCGAGCGTTAACGAACGCCCGCCACGCGCGGTGATTCCGCGCGGCAAGCATCCACATGTGTACTGCATTGAGGAAGTCGAAGCCTTGGAAGACTTCTTTGACGATCTTTATCGCTGCTGCGATGTGCAGGGCTTACCGGCTGAAACCGCCATCTCTGAATTCGGCCCCGGTCAGCTGGAAATCACCCTCACCCATCGCGCCGATACCTTGCGCGCGCTGGACGAAGCGGTGATGTATCGGCGTCTGGTGAAAGGCGTCGCCGCACGGCACGGACTCCTCGCCTGCTTTATGGCCAAGCCGTTCGCCAGTTACGCGGGCTCCGGCATGCATTTACATCTCAGTCTGCTCAATCAGCAGGACGAGAATGTATTCGCCGACGACGATCCGGCTGGCACGCCGTTGCTGCGCCACGCGATCGGCGGCATGGCGAAGACGGCCGCCGACGCGATGCTGATGTTCGCGCCGCATGCCAACTCCTATCGCCGCTTCTGCGCCAACAGCTACGCGCCGCTCACGCCGACCTGGGGCGTTAACAATCGTACGGTATCTTTGCGGGTGCCGACGGGACCGAAGGACACCCGCCATATCGAGCACCGTATCGCCGGAGCCGATGCGAATGCTTACCTGGCGGCGGCGGCGGTGTTGGCCGGCGTCCATCACGGGATCAAATATCATCTCGATCCCGGTGCGCCGGTCACTGGCGATGGCTACGCAAGCAACGCGCCGACGCTCCCCCAACAATGGCACGGCGCGATCGAGCAATGCGCGCATTCACCCTTCATGCGCGAATATTTCGGCGAGCGCTTTATGCAAATCTATACCGCCGTGAAACGCACCGAGTGCCGCCGTTTTATGGGGGAAATTACGGCGCAGGACTTCGATTGGTACCTGCAAATGGTGTGAATCGCTAGCGCCCCAGCAGAGGCCCATAGAGCTCCGGGCGACGATCACGGAATACGCCCCACGCCGCGCGTTGTGCGGCAATTTCCTCAAAATCAAACTCTGCGCACAGGACGGCGCGCTCAGTACGACTGGCGGCTGCGATAATCTCACCGGTGGGGCCGGCGATGAACGAACTGCCATAGAACGTGAGCGCGCAACTCGTGCCAACCTCCACGCCGATGCGGTTCGAAGCTACCACCGGAATCAGATTGGCCGCCGCATGGCCCTGCATCACCCGCTGCCAATGCGCCTGCGAGTCAAGCGTCGGGGCGTGCGGCTCGGAACCAATGGCGGTGGGATACAACAATATTTCTGCGCCGAGCAAGCTCATCGCGCGCGCCGCTTCAGGAAACCATTGATCCCAACAAATGCCGACGCCCACACACCCCGCCCGGGTCTGCCAGACCTTGAAGCCGGTATCACCAGGCGCGAAATAATATTTCTCTTCATAGCCCGGACCCTGCGGAATGTGGGATTTGCGATAAACCCCGAGCAGACTGCCATCACTGTCAATCATGGCCACCGAGTTGTAGAACGCGGTGCCGTCCCGTTCAAAAAAACTGATCGGTAAAACCACCGCCAGCGAGTGTGCCAACGCCTGCATGCGTTCGAGCACTGGATGCGCGTGTGCCGGATGTGCCAGCGCGAAATGCGCCGGCAGCTGGTCCTTGCAGAAATAAGGGGTTTCAAACAACTCCTGTAACAGCACCAGGTGCGCGCCTTGCGCACACGCCTCCTGCACCAACGATTCGGCGCGCGCCAGGTTAGCCGCGCGATCCCAAGTGCAGGCCATTTGCGTGGCGGCAACCCGAATTTTCGACATCGATAGCATTCCTTGAGAAGGCGCCGTCAGAATACGTTATCCCATCACTTGCGCCCATCCTCTAAATAGCCCGCACTGCAATGGAAACAAAACGCGAGATGTGACGAAAATTTTTAGGGTCGTCGTCCCGGGCGCAGCGGCGTGTCACAGCCGAAGCCCCGGCGAAAGCCGGGGCGCGCAGACCCGGGATCCAAGGGCGCATCAAGGACAAGATGGATCCCGGATAAGTGCTCCGCACTTTCCGGGATGACGGGGATAGAAGCTGTCGGCATTCCCAATGCCGCGTCGAATAATGCGCTTGTCTCACATACAGTGCGGGCTATTTAGCGCTGCTGGTGGCGTGGGATACCGCGAGTTTCTTATCATACGGGGCCGCACCCGGCAGGCGCTCACCAATCGAG
>CAMATU010000038.1 GCA_945861225.1 Klebsiella pneumoniae | reverse complement strand
CTGCATCGCCAAGCCGCCCATGCCGCGAATGGACTCGGTATCCGAATTGAAGCTCTTCTTGGCGAGTGCGATCGCGGTCGGGCTGCGCAGATTGAGTTCATCGCACCAGGCTTTCACTTCGGCATCCAGTTGGTCGTCTGGTACCACGGCATTCACAAGCCCCATTGCGAGGGCCTCTTGCGCGGTATAGCGCTTGCACATGTACCACATCTCGCGCGCCTTCTTCTCGCCGACCACTCTGGCGAGATAAGCGGTGCCAAAGCCGGGATCGACTGAGCCCATCTTAGGGCCCACTTGCCCGAATACAGCGCTTTCCGCCGCAATTGTCATATCGCAAATGGTCGCCAGCACATTGCCGCCGCCGATCGCGTACCCGCGTACTTTTGCGATCACCGGTTTCGGCACATCGCGCAGTACCGAATGGAATTCTTCAACCGGCATGCCCACGGCGCCGCGCGCATCGTTGTCGCCGTACTGGCCGCCCACGTGATCGGATTGGTCGCCACCAGTGCAGAACGCCTTGTCACCGGCACCGGTCAACACAATCGAACCAACGTCCTTATCCCAACCTACCTTGAGGAATGCATCGAGCAGCTCGACAATCGTGCGGGGCCGAAAGGCATTGTATTTTTTGGGACGGTTGATGCACACGGTGGCGGTGCGGCCATCGCGGGTGACGATAATATCTTCGTAGTCGCTCATGAAAATCTTCTCCAAAAATCCAAACTTGAAATTGTATTGAGAACCTAGCCCGCCATGGTGTAGCCGCCGCTCACACTGAGTACCTGCCCAGTGACATGGCCGGCCACCGCATTGGAGGCGAGAAAGAGCACTGCATTTGCGACGTCTTTGGGACGTCCAACCTTCTTGAGCGGCAGCGCCTTGGCGATTTTTTCCAGCTGATCTGGCGTGAACATGGAGTCCTTATTCACCCACATGCTGTTGGCACCGACTTCTTCGTCGTCCTCCGGAATTGTCACCCCAGGGCAAACTACATTGCAGCGCACGCCGTTTCTGCCGTTCTCCTTGGCGATGGTTTTCATGAAGCTGTTGATGCCGGCCTTCATGCCGCCGTAGACCGCTTCCCGTGGTTCGCCCTGGCGACTCGCATCAGAGCTGATGGAAACGATGGCGCCACTGTTCTTCGCGGCCATGATGCCGAGCGCAGCGTAAGTGCAGTTCAGCACGCCGACGAAATTGATCTGGATGATTTTGTGCCAGAATTCCGGCGTGGTCTGCGTGAAGAACATAAGCTGATCCCAACCTACGTTATTGACCAGCACGTCGACGGTGCCGTAGCGCTCCACCGCCTGCCTGAACATTGCCTGCACCTGATCAAGTTGCGTCACATCGCAGCTCGCAATCTCGGCACTTGCGGCGCCCAGCGAGCGCGCCTGAATCGCGACCGATTCGGCTTGTTTAACATCCACATCGGCCAGGATGATTTTGGCGCCTTCGCGCGCAAACCCTAAGGTGATCGCGCGTCCGATGTTGGAGGCGGCGCCAGTCACGACCACCGATTTGTCTCTAAGTTGAAGATCCACCCTGCATGCTCCTCGCAATTATTTTTAGAAATGATGAGTACGGCAATTAAATTTCGTCAGCAAAGTGCGCTTCGCGACCCTCGCGAAAGGCGGCGATGCCTTCCTGAAAGAAGCCTGCACTGGCACACAATATTTGCCCGCGATCTTCCAGTGCGGCGGCGGCTTCCAGGCTCGGCGCGTCGGTTGCAAAGCGTAGGCCTTCTTTGGTCAACCGCAAGCCCATGGGCGAGGTCCTCAGCATGTCCGTGGCCATCGCACGTCCAGCGGCTTCCAGATCAGCCGTCTCGACCACTTCCGACACGAGGCCGACAGCAAGCGCGCGTTCGGCACCGATAAAGCGGCCGGTCATCATGAGTTCGGCGGCGATCGATTGGCCAACCGCGCGCGGCAGGAAATAGCTGATGCCGACATCGCAGCCCGTGAGGCCGACTTTGATCATCGCCACATTCATTTTCACGTCGCGCGCGACGATCCGCACATCACTCGCCAATGCGAATGCGAAGCCGCCGCCGGTGGTCGCCCCATGCGCGAGGCAAATAATCGGCTGCGGGCAGCGCCGCATGCGGAGGAACACTTCGCTGACCTGGCGTTGCACATTCATGCCGATAATCGGTCCAGCACTGACCCGGTCGGCGTCCTTTAAATCATAACCCGCGCAGAATGCACGCCCAGCGCCACGCAGGATTACCACCCGCACGGCATGATTGCGTGAGAGTGCGTCGAAGTAATGTTGCAGCTCATCACACATCAGCGGGTTGATGGCGTTCAGCCGGTCGGGGCGATTCAGGCATAGCCAGTCGATCGCACCTCCGTGGGTGATCTCTAAGGTTTGATAGACCATGCGGGGCTCCATGAGGGTAGCGAAGTTGAGAACGTGTGGCGCGTGGGGTGCCGAGGATACCATGGGGCTCTTATTAAGCCGCCGGCGTGCCTGCCTGCCGCATGCGGTACTTGGTCCATAAATGGCGCGCCAGCAGCAAGGGCGGCATCTTGATCCAGTGGGAGCGCAAATAGAGCCCGCGCAGCGCGCAACGCTCCAGGAAGGCGGGCGGTAGTCCAGGCAGCACGGTCCGACGGATAGCCCAGTTCATGATCCACCGAACTGGCAAGGGAGGGGCATGCGCCGCGAGTTGCACCATCACGGCTGGCGGGACCTCAGTGCCGAGCACGGTAGAGGATGCATGAAGGGCATAGTAGGCCGGGCGCTCGAAGCGGAATTGCGCCGTGCGCCGCTGAAAGTTTGTCCAGAAATCTGGCGACGCCTGCGCAAAATGTGTGACTAACTCGTGCACATCCAACACATCGCGCCAGCAATTGGTGAATTCGCCGCCGTAAAAACCGTGCGCGATGCTGTGCAAGACCATATCCGCTGGGGCGAGGATTTTGAGGCGCGAGCCCGGCAAAGTCACTGCGTCCGCTAACAACGCATCTGCGTTTGGGCAAAGACGGGAAGTTCGGGGCAAAAGATTGTGGTGAAGGTCTAACACGGCGCTGCGCGTCACGTGTTGCAGCGGCGGTAACTCATGCATCCACGCGCGGTAGTAGTGCTCGTCGTAGTCGGAATGGGGTGGCGACTGCCAGCCGTGCCGATGGAGGACTGCTTCGGCTTCGCTGAGGCGCGCGTGCGGCACCAGAATATCGACATCGGACAGCATGCGGGCATTGCCGGGCGGCAGGCCCGCCAGAATGTAGGCTGCGCCTTTCAATAGAACCACCGGCAAGTCGCTGTCGCGGAACGCGCGTTCAATCCGGTTGGCTTCCCAGCGCGCCATTCGGGTGCGATCTTGGGCGCGCAAATGTTCAGACCACAAATGCCGTCTGATCGGCTCTGCGACCCTTGGCAGTAGCCCCTCAGTCTCAAGTTGGCCGTGCCAGCGACCGACAATGCCATGGAGCCGGCCCAAGGTCAGGAGTCTTTCCCAGCCAGAGAAATCGAGGACAGCCATCGATTCGGCGTGTGACAGACTGAACGGGAGATGCGGCTGAGGCACGTCAATATTCTTTACAAAGTAGGGGGTTAATCGACTTGGATTTGTAAGGCTGGCTTTACATAATAGCCACCACGCAAAGATTTCTGAACTCTGCCAAGAACAGGAATCCGAAGAAGATCCAAAAGTTAGGCAGTACACCGATAAGCTGGCGCATTTCTTGCTGCGTACACAGTTAAAGCGCTCCAGGAGCTGAAGATGGATATGAACCGAGAACCCCCTTTGCCTACCGAACCAGCGTCCGGTACTGCCGGTAACATGCGTCGGAAATTCCTCAAAGGGACCGCGCTTGCGTTACCCGCAGTAGTGACCTTGCATTCGGGGGCCGCGTTAGCGAACAGCAGTTCAGCATGCAGTAATGTGAAACCGCCTTGCTATACGAAAGTGCTTTGCGATAACTATCCAGATCAGGACAATTGCCAACGGGTTAAAAGAGAGCTCTACAAAAAGCTCGAGTACAAAAGTGTCGGGACCAAGAAGACGCCTAAGTGGGATTGGGTTATTTCCACCACAGATACCAACGGCTACTACTTTGAAGGCCAGGATCACCTGGGCAATTCCTGCTGGCGATACGCGGCAGACGGCAAATGTGTCCCGAACACCGCACAGACTTCAACCACTTCGCCGCACCATGAACTGGATGCGGTCAAGAAATACTGCATCCAGCCTTCGATGAAATCCGGCAAGCAAAAATATGCAGTCTGCCATGTTAGCTTGAGTACGGGACACGTGGTCGCAATTGGCACACCTTCCGCTGAACAAAACAATGTACCAGGTTGTGCTGTTACCAGTTGGCAGGGGAGTTGTCTGGCTTCGATTATGGGCCTGACCGGCTAAGGTTCGACGATACTTAGTTCGCGTGAACGAGTAACTACCTACTGAACACTAGCCGCTGGCGCATCAATTCAGCCGCCCCCCTGATATCCCATCAGTGGGGCGCTGCGCATTTCATCTATCATCGAGAGTCAGGACAGACGCATTACGTCAACCAATCCTGTATTGATATCCTCACCCTCGTTAATGACAATGCGCTCTCCACGCATGAGATCTACGAAAGCCTGCTCGCACAGCATGTAATCGACGAAGACGCCGAACTCAAAGAGGCAATCGAAGGCGTCACCGCATTACTGGAACAACTCGGGGTACTCTCGTCGCTGCCTTAAACCCAGCGATCTCGGGCACGACTTTGCGCGATCTGTCCGTTGCCGCGTTGCATGCGCTGCTGAAGCAGGGCCTGCGACTTGGCATTGGCCCGTTCGTCGTGCATTTCGAAGGCCGAGATGGCTCACTCGCCGAACGCTTTCATGCGCATTACCCGAACTACCCGTTTGCCCCGCATGGCGCCTTTGCCGACGCGCAACTCAAGGTGACGCGCAATCCCACAGTAAGCCGCCATTGGTGGTCGACCCGCGCGATTCGAACTGAAGATGGACAGGTGTTTACGACATTCCCGGTGGACGCGACCCTGGCCCATATCGAATGGACGATGAATTGGGCGATTGCCAATCGCTCGCATGACTTTCTGATGTTGCACGCTGGCGTACTCGCCAATCGACATGGCGCCTTAATCCTCCCGGCGTATCCCGGCGCCGGCAAAAGCACCTTGTGTGCCTATCTTATGCATCGCGGCTGGCGATTATTATCCGACGAGTTCACATTGATTCGAGATGACAGTCTCGCAATTCATCCCTTCCCGCGCCTCATCCCACTCAAGAATCAGTCGATCGATGTAATCCGTGAACTCGTGCCCGAGGCGCATCTGGGGCCGTCCATTCCGGGCACCCTCAAGGGCACCGTGTCGCATCTGCGGCCGGGGGATGAACATATCCGCGCCATGCACGAGACCGCGTTGCCGAAATTAATGATCTTTCCAAAATTTACGGCTGGTGCGGCGCTTGCGATCACCCCGGCGCCGCGCGCAGATTGCTTCGTCGAAATTACGCAGAATTCATTCAACTACGTGCTTCGCGGCGAACAAGGCTTTCGCATGGCTGCGGCACTTACTGATCGCGTGACGCCCTATCGCTTGGTGTATAGCGATCTGCCAGCTGCGGCGAAAGCGATTGATGAATTGATGGAAGCCACTGCAGTGTCGTGATTAGCGCCCGGCAGAATCAACCCCAAAGATAGTAAAGCCCCACCCCGAACCCGATCGTCACCACCACATAGCGCAAAGTCGCAGGATTCAGGTGACTCGCCAGCCGGCCGCCGAGCACGCCGCCGAGTAAGGCCCCTACCGCCATCACCCCGGCCACTGGCCACAGCACCGGCGCCGCCCACGCGAAGTACAGCGCCGCCGCGAGATTGATTGCGAGCGAAAGAACTTGCTTCACCGCATTCAGGCGCGGCAGGGTATCGTCCACCGTGATGCCAAGTGTAGCGAGCATGATCACCCCGAGACCGGCGCCGAAGTAGCCACCGTAAATTGCACTAAGGCCAATCGGCAGCGCCGTCCAGCGCTCATCAAAGTTGCGTGCGGCATGTTGCGCGAGGCGCCGATTGAGCCAGCGCTTGATGGGGTCCTGCAACGCGAGCAGTGTTGATGCCAGCAAGATGAGATAGGGCACGACGGCGCTGAAGACTTTTTCATCGCTGGCGAGCAGCAGCAGTCCGCCGGCAATCCCCCCCAGGATGCCGATTGGCACCAGCCACACCAGCCGCGCGGCTTGCCCGCGCAGGTCGCGCCACTGCGCGATAGTGCCGCCAAGGTAGCCCGGGCAGAGCGCAACCGCATTGGTCACATTGGCGATCACGGGTGGGATGCCGACCGCCGTCATCATCGGAAAAGTGATCAAGGTGCCACCACCCGCGACCGCGTTAACCACGCCGGCGAGCAACGCGGCGAGGCCCACCCACAGATAATCGAGATCTGTCACCATTTGGCGTTCGCTGCGCGTGGTCGGCAGGGGCTAGGGAATCTCGGCAATCTGCCGCGATTCAAATGCGCGCACTACGAAGGAATACGTGGCGGGATCCGCCAGTCGGAAGCGATAAATCTCGCGCCCCTTACAGCGCAAGGTCAGGCTGTCCCCGCTCAGCATTTTCGATTGATAGTGAAAGCTGATGATCTCACCGAACGGCAAAGACAGATCTAGGTCAAGTGTGCCGCGCAATACTCGCCGCGACTGATCGACCAAGGTCATGACCTCGGTTTGGGTCCATGTCAGGCCCTCCGGGGTCCACACCAGATGACCGAGCTTCCGCGGACGCAATAACAAGGTTGCAGGCCCTAACCAGACGGCCTGGTCTGAGGTGGGTTCTGCCAGCAGGTCTGCCGCGGCGGTGATCTCCGCCCGCAGGTGTGGCGCGCTGCGTCTGGCAAGCAGGCTCCACCACCCGCCCCAACCGACAAACAGCAGGCAGAGTAATAACGCAGCGCGATTCTGACTGGCGAGACCAAGGATGCCGACCATGCCGGCCGCGATCGCGAACGGCACGCCCACATGCCACCACGGCCGGAGTTTTGGATCGCGTGCAACTGGTGCGCGCAAGGCGCGGGGAGTCAGCACACGAGTCATGGCGCATTCACTCCATCACCACCGCGATTCTGCCGATGGCGCGGCGCGTGAGTACATCGGCCATGGCCGTTTGGAATTCCTGCAACGGATAGGTTTTACCGATAACGGGCTTGATCCGGCCTTCTTCGAACCATTGGAATAGCAGATCCATGTTGGCACGCATGCGATCCTCATACACCTCGCGCAGATCCTGCGGACTCCAGCCGTAGTACAGGCCCATGTTGAGGCCACACACGGTGAGATTTTTTACCAGCAGCAGATTGGCCGGAATCTGCGGAATCTCGCCACCGGCGAAGCCCACCGGCATGATCCGCCCCTCGGGCGCCATGCAGCGCAGGGATTGCATGAACACTTCGCCACCCACTGGATCATAAACTGCTTCCACTCCGCGACCCGCGGTGAGTTTTAGCACGAGATCGCGAAAATCCTGTGTGCGGTAGTTGATTAGATGATCGGCACCATGCGCACGGGCAACGTCAAGCTTGGCGGCGGAGCCCGCCGTCGCGATCACCGTCGCCCCGAGGATTTTCCCAATCTCAATCGCCGCAATCCCGACCCCGCCACTGGCGCCGTGCACGAGCAGCCAGTCACCGGACTTAACGTTCAACAGATGCGGCCACGTCAACGCTGCCGCCGAGGTTGCGTAGGAATTCGTGAACGCGATCGCAGGTGCAAAGTCGAGGCTCGCCGGCAAGGCAAAGACATTCACTTCAAAGGCGCTCGTTTCTTCCGCCAGACCACCCCAGTCGAGGACTGCGCACACACGCTCGCCGAGTTTAAAGCGCGTCGTCTGTGCACCAACCTCGGTGATCACCCCGGCCACTTCCGTCCCCGGCACGAAGGGCAGGGGCGGTTTGCGCTGGTATTTACCTTGCACCACGAGGCTGGTCGCGAAACTCACGCCAGCTGCTTTGATTTGAATACGAACCTGTCGCGGCCCGAGCGGGGGTCTTGGCACTTCGCACAGTTGCAATCGTTCGAAGGGCATCCATTCGGTGACGAGCACACCTTTCATTCGAGATTCTCCGCGGCTGGCATCCCGAATTGTGGGACGCGTTTATCCAGAAAAGCGCGCATGCCTTCGCGGGCATCCGCCGATAAAAACACCCTGCATTGCGCGGCGGCTTCAAACGCCAGAGTTTCCTCCAACGTACTACTTGCGCCTAGGTACACGCCGCGCTTGATAGCAGCAATGGCCTCGGCAGGTGCGGCAGTGAGTACGCGTGCGCGCTCATACACCGCCGCCATCAATTGTTCGTCAGGGAAACACCGATTGACGAGGCCTAAGCGATACGCTTCCGCAGCGTCGATCCGTTCGCCCGTCATCATGAGTTCAAGGGCGCGTGCCGGCCCGATCAATTTCGTCAGCAGATAGTGCCCGCCCCAGTCCGGTACCAGCCCTATTTTCACGAAACTTTGTGCAAACTTTGCGCGCGTGGCGGCATAGCGAAGATCGCAGGCAAGTGCGAGATTCATCCCACCACCCGCAGCCGCGCCATTAACTGCGGCGATCACTGGCTTAGGAATTTCACGCATTGTGGTGATCACCCGCGCTGCGGTTGTCATTCGTTGTGCGATGACGGCGCTGCTATTGCTAGCCTGCAGTTCGGCCATGCCGGCGATATCGCCGCCTGCGCAAAAAGACTTGCCCGCGCCGGTAATCACGATGCAACGTACCGCTGGATCAGCGCCGGCCGCCTGCAGATGGGCGAGAAGATCTTCACGCATGGTGCCACCAAAAGCATTCATCGCTTCCGGTCTATTCAAGGTGATAGTTGCGATTTGGTCGGCGACGTCGTAGAGAATCATCTTCGGTGCCTGGTGAGGGGAGCTCATATTGCCACGGAGAACATCGAGAAAAATGCTCGTCAACAGCCCATCCTGAAAATCGCGTAGCGCTAATCCCGTCATCCCTGAAACCGCCCGGACCTTTAACTTCGTCATCGCGGGCGAAGACCCGGGATCCATAGGGGCTGATGTTCACTGTGGATCCCGGATAACCGCTCCGCGGTTTCCGGGATGACGGCTTTC
Source organism: Klebsiella pneumoniae (assembly GCA_945861225.1). Lineage (GTDB taxonomy): Bacteria > Pseudomonadota > Gammaproteobacteria > CAIKBL01. Next base: position 16,930 of record CAMATU010000038.1, on the reverse strand, counting down.
AAGGTCCGAGTCCTCTGTGGTCGATCCCCTACCCCCGCCCAATGAACGGCATCTTGGTTGCCATCACCGTCATGAATTGCACGTTGGCCGAAAGCGGAAGCCCCGCCATGTAGAGTACTGCGCTCGCCGCGTGTTCGACGTCCATCAGTGGCTCGGCGCGCACGCTGCCATCAGCCTGACGAATCCCCTTGCGCATGGGTTCGGCGATTTCCGTTGCGGCATTGCCGATATCGATCTGGCCGCAGGCGATGTCATACGGCCGGCCATCCAGCGCCAAGGTGCGGGTGAGGCCGGTGATGGCGTGTTTGGTCGCGGTGTATACGGCCGTGCCGGGTCGCGGCACCTGGGCGGAGATCGACCCATTGTTGATGATCCGGCCACCCTGCGGCGTTTGCGCACGCATCGTGCGGAAGGCTTCGCGCGCGCAATAGAAGGCGCCATTCAGATTGGTCTCGACCACTGCACGCCATTGCGCGATCGACATCTCATCGATGGTCATCTGCGGTGCGCCGACACCAGCGTTGTTGAATAGCACATCGAGGCGCCCAAATGCCTGCTGCGTCTGGGCAAATAGATTGGCCACCGCAGCGGGATCTGCGACGTCCGTCGGTACACAAATCACGCGCGCGGAATCCACTTCCGCCAACGCCACGGTGGCAGCCAGCGCATCTGCGCCCCGCCCCGCGAGTGCCACCGCATACCCCACGCGCAAGAATTCCAGCGTGACGGCCCGTCCGATGCCGCTACCGGCACCCGTCACCACCGCCACTTTGCACAGATTGGAGGCCACAAAAATTCCTTCAGATTGGAGCGACATCGCGCAGAAAGCGCAGCATTAGCGCGGTGGTCTCGGCGGGCTTTTCCAGCTGCAACCAATGTCCCGCACCGTCGATTAATTCAAGGAAGCGGAGGTCATCGAAGGCGCGTGAAAATCCCGTCTGCCAGTTCGGATCATAGCGCAGTACATTGTCCTGGCGGCCGGCGATAAAGGCGGCGGGTTGCGTGAACTTCTTTCCTTCGAGCTCGGGCGTGAGCGCGTTCATGGTGGGCAGATTGCGATAAAGATTGCATGGTCCACGAAAGCCACTGCGCTGATACTGGGCGACGTAATACGCGAGATCCGCTGCGGATAACCAACTCGGCAAAGTGGCTGGTGTGGGCAGCACATCCAGCAAACGGCTGTCGCGCGGATGTTCGAGTTGCTTCATCCAGGTGAGTGGTGGTGCGTCGGCCGAAATGCCGTAGTAAATTTTAAGCAAACTGAGTCGAACATCCGCTTCGAGTTGTGCTTCGATCACCCCTGGGGCCTGAAAATATCGGATATACCAGAAGCGGTCGTCCATGCCTGGTGGGTTGATGGTGGCATCGCCGGCGCGCCAGAAAGGAACCGACAGGCCCATCACTGATTTGCAAGTGTCTGCATGCAACAGCGCGGTATTCCAGGCCACCATGCAGCCCCAGTCGTGGCCAATTAAATTGAACTCGGCATAGCCGAGTGCCTGGGCCAGGCCTGCCACATCGCCGGCCATCTTGCGGATGTTGTAATCCTCGATCTCGGGTGGCGCACTGCTGCCGCCGAAGCCGCGTAAGTCAGGCACCGCGACGCGATAGCCGGCCGCGACGAGCGGTTCAATCTGGTGCCGCCACAGGTACCAACATTGCGGCCAGCCGTGCAGCAGGATGACCAGCGGCCCATCCCCTTTAACGACGGTGCGTAAGGTGACACCGTTGGTGTCGATCATTTGGAAGGCGGGCTCAATCATAAGGGCAGTTCTTTTTGGATCAACCACGGAGATAATTCCGTCATCCTGGGAATCACGCAGCGATTATCCGGGATCTACAGGGCCCATCGAGCGCCCCTGGATCCCGGGTCTTCGCCCGGGATGACGGCGTTAAGGATCCACGCTACTTCCAAGCCTCGTCATCCCGGACACCGCGCAGCGGTGAGCCGGGATCCACGCTGAACATCAATCGCCCCTGGAGCCGAGGTCTTCGCCCGGGATGACGAGTCCTTGCCGAGGATAATCCTCTGTGTCCTCTGTGCCTCCATGGTTAATCTTCCTTCAACTCGACATTTCCAGTACCGCTTCAACGCAGGTCAAGAACTCCGCCTCGGTCTGCACCTGGGCGAGCGCATCAGCGCGGATCGTATAACCGAACTGCCGCGCGATCGCTTCATAACGCGGCACTCGCGCCTGAAACAAGCGCGGAAACATCCACAGCACAAAATCATCTGGATTGATTTCTTCGCATTTCGTGAGGCCGCGCAGCGTCATGAAGCGCGCCAACTCGGTCTCCAGGAATTCGCTGCGGTAATACAGCGGCTTGGGATCCGCTTCCGCGCGTCGCAGAAGTTCCCGGCCATTCTCCGCAGTTGCTTCGATGTACAGAATCAAAGTGTGTTCGGCGAGGACTTGCAAGACCTGCGGATCGTCGAGTTCGCACAGACTTCCCGCCGAATCGTTAATGAAATCCCGATAGCCATAAATATTGCGCGCCTTGGTGATGAACTCAGGGACGTCGAGCATGGCTGCCACTTCGGCATCCCGATACAGTTGCTGACGATGTTTGAATTCAGCGAGCGCGAGCCCACCCCGCGCGGGATCACCCAGCTTGCCGAGGAAGGTCAGTACGGCGGTCAAGTTATCGACGGTGATGTTATTTGAAAGATAGATCGAATCTGAGCGGAACAAATCCCGTAAAAACGGGATCTGCATGGCCTGGCGCTTGATGTTGTCCAGGATCGGTTCACTCAGATAGCGCGTGCCGATGCGGTAATCAGCGGAATAATGAAACCAATGCGCCTGGCGCAGGCGCGAAGACAGATACGTTTTGCCAACGCCCGACATGCCGAGCAAAGTGATCGACTTGGCGTCCCAGTGACGAAATTCAGCGGCGGTCATTCTCATTGCGTTGCCATGCTAAGCGGCGGCCTGCGGATACGCTACCGCGCGTTATTCCGCACGCGGTGCGGCAGTCACGCCTTGGGTCAGCAAGGTGGCGATCTCGGTGGCGGAATAGCCCGCCTCGGCCAGGATTTCTGCACTGTGCTCGCCCAGGCGCGGCGCGGGGCGGCGAATCGCGGCGGGCGATTCTGACCAACTGGAGGCCGGGCGCATTTCACGGATCCGCCCTTCACTGGGGTGCTCGGTGATCTGAAAATAATTCACCGCGGTGAGGTGCGGATCAGTGGGCAGCGAGTCCAGTGTGTGTAAGGGGATCGCGGGGATATCAGCTTGCTCAAACAGCGCGAGCCATTCGGCCGTGGTGCGCGTGCGCAGAATCTCGGCGACCATCGCGTACAGCGCCTCGATATGTTGGGTGCGGGTGGCGATCGTCGCGAGTCGTGGATCGGCGGCGAAGCGCGCAGGTTCCCCGAGCATGTTGAAGAAACTACGCCACTGGCCATCGCTATATATCAACGCACACACATAACCGTCTTTAGTGACGAACGGTGCGCGGTCGCGCGCCAGCAGGCGGGCATAGCCGGCGTCGCCCATAGGGGGATCGAAGGTCTGACCGGCGAGATGCTCACCCAGCATGAACGGCACCATGGTTTCAAACATTGGAATATCGATCGCCTGCCCGATGCCAGTCTTCTCACGCCGATAGAGCGCCGCCGAGACCGCCATGGCTGCGCTGATGCCAACACTACGGTCCACCATGGCGATCGGCACATAACGCGGCGTGCCATCGCCGACTCGAGCCACCAACGAGGGCAGGCCGATTGCGCCTTGGATCAAGTCGTCGTAGGCCGGTTTCGCTGCATAAGGCCCGTCCTGGCCATAGCCGTAAACACCGGCAAAGATCAGGCGTGGATTGATCTTCGAGAGCCGTGCCCAGGTGAGATCGAGGCGTGCCATGGCTTGCGGTCGCACGTTGTAAATCAGCGCGTCAGCGGTTTCCACCAGGCGCAGCAAGGCGGCATGGCCTGCCGGGTGTTTGAGATTCAACACGATGCTGCGCTTATTTCGATTCACATGCAGAAACGCGGCACTCATGCCCGGATGACGCGCGGGCTGCAAGCCGCGCGTGGTATCGCCGGTTGGGGGCTCGATCTTAATCACATCCGCGCCCATGTCCCCCAGCAGCTGAGTCGCGAAGGGCCCCATCAGCACGCTGGTCAAATCGAGCACGCGCACACCGTCAAGTGCGCCGCTCATGGAATTTTCTTCAACAGCAGTAGCGAGGCGCTTAATGACATCGTGATTTTCAAAGGTTGGGGATTGCCGCATTGTCGGTTAGGCGCGTGCGATTTGCCAGAACGCGCCGGTTGCGTGGAGAATCGATTATCACCCAGCGGAGAGTCCTCGATGACCGTTATCCCCACCGCCCTGATTGGACCGATGTTCAATCCAGCGACATTTGCCGCGCCCGGCGAGATCGACCGCATCATGACTGAGGTGCGTCGCGACTATCCGCTCGCCATCGCTGAAGTCCCTGGTTTTGATCCGCATTGGATTGTGAGCCGACACGCGGATATTCAGGAAATCAGCCGCCAGAACGAGCGCTTTCACAACGGTGATCGTTCCGCCACCCTGATCACCCAAGCTGGCGAGCAGTTGGTCCGAGAATTTACCGGTGGGGAATACAATCTCTTCCGCTCGCTGGTGCAACTTGATCCACCCGAGCATCCGAAGTACCGACAGGTCACCCTGAAGGCGCTCGCGCCGCAGAACATCGCGGTGTTGAAGGACCGCATCCGAGAGACTGCCGAGGAGCAAGTGGCGCGCTTGCGGGCGCACGAGAGCCGTGAAATCGACTGGGCGAAACAGATTGCGATGCCCTATCCGCTCGGCGTGGTGCTCGATTTGATCGGCGTGCCGCGCGCAGATCACGGACAAATGCTCCGCCTCACGCAGTGGCTTTTCAGTTGGGCGGACGCCGAGCTCCGCCGACCCGGCACGGATCCCACGAGTCCAGTCGATCAGGCCACCACCTGGAAAATCGTTTTCGACGAATTCGACACCTATTTCTCCGCGCTGATGGCCGAGCGTCGCCGCGAACCACGCGAGGATCTCGCGTCACTTATCGCCAACGCCGAGATTGATGGCGGGCCGATGGATCATGTGCTCGCGATTTCGTATTACGCGATTCTCGCTACTGCCGGCCACGATACGACCGCGCACACCACTTCGAATGCCATGTGGGTGTTGGCGGAGCATCCGGAACTGCTCCAGCAGTTGAAGAACGATGCAAGTCTGATCCCCGCCTTCGTTGAAGAGGCGATTCGCTGGACGACGCCGGTGAAGCATTTCGTGCGCCACGCGACCGCCGATTGCGAGCTTGGTGGCCAACAGATTCGCCGAGGGGATCGCCTGTACCTATCGTACCCCTCGGCTAATCGCGACGAAGCAGTGTTTACTGCCCCGTTCGAATTCCGGTTGGATCGGAATCCCAATCGGCATGTGGGCTTTGGTTTCGGCGGTCACGTGTGTTTAGGCCAACATCTGGCACGCTTGGAGATGCGCACCCTATGGGAAACCCTGCTGCCGGAACTCGAACAGGTGGAGATGGCCGGCCCCGGACGCGTGATCGAATCGGAATTTGTGTCGGGTCCGAAATCGGTGCCGATTCGCTTTAGGTTGCGGCAGGCTTCATAAGCAGCATCGAATACCGCTGGATCCTGGGTTCCGCGCTACACCCAATCTCCGTCATCCCGGAAAATGCGGAGCATTTATCCGGGATCCATACTGAACTTCACACGCCCCTGGATCCCGAGTCTGCGCCCGGGATGACGGGCTGTTGGCGAGGATGAACTCGGTGCCCCCTGGGCAACACGAATTCAATCCTGCCACTTTGTCACAAACCCTGCGCATCTGCCCCTAGCGCCTGCTCCCACGACCAACGCACCTCCTCCTCCTTGAAGAACAGGCTGTCTCGCGTGCGGCGCGGCAGCTGGTCCCGTACGCCGGTGTAATGTTGGGCGGCAATCTTGATAATCTCCGAAAAGACGCCGCGCGACTCACGCGGCAACTCGAGGTAGTCGGTGGAGACGATGTACTGGTGCTCGAGCAGGACGGTCGCGAGGCTCAGCAGCTGTGCTTCGTGTTCCACAGGACTGAAGCTAGCGACGAGCGTGCTCGCCTGTGCCAGGTGCACCGCATAGTCTGCGCTCGCCTGGCGTGCAGCAGCCGGATTGTCGGCCCTTATCAAGACTTCAATTTCCGCCAGTCGCTCACGCGCAAAGCTTAAGCTGAGTGAGAGTTTCTCAGCCGGCGTCGCCGCGAGTGAAAATTGAATTTCTTCCCACCAACGCGCTACACGATAAGTCCGATCAGCCGGCGTGATCCCCGCCGGTGGCAGCCATTCGATACCCGCGAAGGAATTCATCAAGCCATGGCCGGCCTGCGCTTGCACTATGAGACAACCCCAAAAAAGCGCACTCCATGCCAGTTCTCTCATGCGTCAGGCACGATGGTATTGATTGTCGTGTCCAATCCTGCGCGATGTGCAACCACTTCCAGCATGAACGGAAAAACCGTGATCACGCCGCCCGGTGCGCATTGCAGGAACAGCTGGTAGGTCCCGGGGGTGGGAAAGGTATATCGAATCGGGATCCGCGGTCCGGGATACACGAGTTTGGTGGGTCCGGACATCATTTTCAGCATCATCGCCGCCGAGTGTTCGCCGCCATGTCCAGCCATCGCGCGCATCATGGCCGCCATCTGTGGCGTATAGCTGTGGGTATGTCCGAAGTGTTCGCCATCGACGCGCCACAGCGCGACATGCACTTCCGCGCCTAGCAGAAGTTGGAGATCGGTCACGGGCTGGTGGTCGTGCGCCAGATTCAACACCAGTTCGGTCTCATAGCCGGCGACCGCAATCGAAGGCGACAGCGTTAGCGACGCGTGATAACCCGCCACCGTTTTCTCGCGGGCGAGATCAATGCGAACGGGCGACGGTGCGGCGGCGCCCACGTCGAAGTCAAACTGTTTCAGCCAAGTCCGATCGCGATGCGTAAATTCATTCACGACTCGATACTGGCCTGCGTGCGGAAACGTATACGCAAAGGTGAAGCGCCCGGCTGTGAGATCGCGCGCAGTAAGTGGCGCGAAATCTTCATGGTGGAGATGTGCGAAGCTGCTGAAGTCGCGCGCGATGATGAAAGTATGCAGGGCGCGCTCGTGGATTATCTGCAGGTCCTGTACAGGCGCGTCAGTGGCAGCGTGAGCGAGACGGAACGTGAGCTGTGTTTGACGTTGAGGGCGTGGTCGATCTGGCGCGAACTCAAGCGTGAGTTGATAAGGTCCCAGCGGTTTCCCGACGCGCGGTGGAGTCGTGCGCTCGCCACAGCCGAACAGGCACACCACACTGAGTAAAAAGACGCTTTTGAAATTCACGTGAATGTTTTTCGGCAGGATCTTATTCCCCCTCACCCCAACCCTCTCCCGCGGGGGGAGAGGGGGCGTTCACAAACTCTAACATCTACTGTGTGCTGGCAGCCGTCGCGCCTCCAGTTTCAAAAATCAAATGACCAGCGGATTCCTGCGCTTGGTAGCGGGCTTCGAGGTCAGGATCCAGGGTGATGTGCCGCACTTCTGGAAATTTCTCGCGATCCAGATGGGGCCGCAGGAAATAATGATCCGGGTTCTCGATCAAGACCTGGGATTTTATCGGTTCTACCAGCCACTGTCGGCGCATGAACTCGGGGGTAAAGATCATCGCCTGTTGTTCAGGCGTCCACTCATGGGGTCGGTGTGCATCGTGGAAGCTGTAACTCATGATGTCGTGGGGTAGATCCCAGTACAAAGAATTGTTCGCGGCATAGCCGAATTCCTTCAAGGCTGAGTTTTCCAGTTTCGCGTTGCGCACTTCAATCATGATGAGATTATTTTTGTGATCGTATTTTTCGGTACGTAATGGATAAAAGCTGTGCTTGTCCACCCAAAAAATCAGAAATTTCTCGTTGTAATCGGGGACTAAATCAGTCTTGATGGTGCCCATTAGTACCCAGCAATCGACGCCGCCATCGGGTCGGTAGTGTGGGTACTCATCGCCCATCGGCTTGAGGTCTGCAGTTTTGTGTTCGACAAATCCCTGGCCGCCATCGTTCAAGGTAATCGTCGGACGCGTGTTCGGATAGCGCACGGTCTCGTAGATTACATCGGTGCCGAGCAGCTGCCAGTCCAGTTCCCACGGATCGCGCCCCAGCACATCATCAAAGGTTTGCGCGTTATCGGGAAAGCGCTGGTCGCGCCGCGGCTGGGGTTGGCGCCGTACCCGGCGGAGTTGCGGCGAATAGACGAAGAAATCCATCTTGGTGGTGAATTTGGGGTCGGTTCGATAAGTCACCCACAGTTGCTGTTCCGCCTCGGTTTCCGGTGGGAACGTGTTAAACATTGACCAGCGGGCTTGCACGTCGCCGGCACCGATGCCACGCAAGTAACCATCCAGTCCGGGTGCCGTGGTCGGCGAGATAAAGCCGACGGAGGCACCCTGGTTGATGTAGCCCGAGCTCGTGATCACGCCAAACACATCGATCAGTGAGTATGCCCAGCGCGAAATATGCGGGAATTCAGCGGAGCGATAGCCCATTTCTTCTGCGGTATACGGCGGCTGAAAGGGATAAGGTTCCGCTGGCAGGTAGGGCAGGGCACTGTCACGCGGGGTAGCGGTTGCTGGATCGAACAACGCGCGCTCTTCGTCGCTGAGTTGCGCGAGCGTGCGCCACATAGGTTCGGCCGCTGAGGCGCTTACCGCGACGACCAATACCATGAACAGAAAGCTGCCCACGTGGGAAATTTTGCGGAGAGCATCAGAATTCATAATTGATCTCCCATCCTAAGTTATCCCACTCATCGTACTGGCCGTAAAGTTCATTTGGGCGCCCGGCGTCGTAGCCGTTGTAGATCAACTGACTGCTCACGAATTGCGAGAATTTATACTTGACGCGCAATTTGGTTTTGATGCCTTGCCAGCCCACTTCCGGGCCGCCAACGACTGGCAGCGCCGTGAAATTAACGCTCAGTCGATCACGCGTGAACGCAAACGGACGCGACAGGAATACCACGGGAATCAAACTCCACTGGTCACCAATCCCGCCGCCAAAGCCGAAACCTAGCGCTCTGTTCCAGCCGAAAGTGTAATAGAACGAGGGCTGGATGATGAGCGTGGTATTCGCGGGCATGCCGAATTCAGCAGCGATCGCGGCGCGCAGGGTGTCATGCTGCGCAGTGCCATCGGTATTGAGGTCGCCGGCGCGCGCTGCAGCCTGCTTGTCGAAGTCCGTGAAACGTACGCCCTTGGTCCACAGTGCTTCGAGCCGGAACACCGCCGGCAGTGCGCCCACTAACGGTAACTGCGGCAGGGTCGTCGCGTAATCTGCGGTGACCCCGGCATGGTGCAAACGCTCGTGGCGTGGCTGCAGCCGCAGCAAGGTTGCGGCACCTGCCTGGGTAGTCCCGATCACATGGTCAACCGGATTCTTGTCCCACAGATATGCGTAGATGAAGCCATAGGTTAGCCCGCCGGCTGAGCGATCGAGACGCATCCCGAATTCGTGATCTTCAAAATCTGAAGTCTGCGGGCGCTTCACCGGCAACGTGATATCGGTTACCAGCGAAGCCGGAGGAATCAGCGGTGAGAACCAGGGTGAACCCGGCAAGGGCTGCCGGTCTTGTTCGAAATCGACGATATACAGCAGTTGCAGTGAGCTGCGTCCGAAGTGCAGGGTTGTGTTGGCCATCCAGGTTGGCAGCCGTCGCGTTTCAAAATCTTCAGTTTCCAGCTGGACCGATTCACGACGATCCATGCCGTTCACGATGTCGATGAACTGACCATCCATCTTGCCCCAGATCACCTGCTGTTTGCCGACCAGTAGATCGAAGTCTGGTGTGCGGTAACTCACATACAACTCGCGCATGATGCGTTCGCTGTCGTTATAAAGTTCAGCGGTACGATCGATCTGATCGGCAAACAAGCCATCGGAATTTTGCCAGTCATAGACGCCGTCGTAGAGCGCATGGGTGACGGCGTTGATGTCGAGGCCGGGCGCCAGCGCATACGAGGTCTCGAGCTCAAGTAAATTCTGGAGTTGCAGAAAGCGGAAGTCCTGAGTGCGGAATCCCACTTGATCATCCGTGTCGATCAAGAAATCGGACCACTGCTTGAATGATCCCTTGAAACTCAGTTTTGGCACAGCGCGTTCGATGGGTTTTCGCACGTACTTGCCGACTGGATTGAAGGTCGCCATGGCGCGGTCGACCTTCGACATCGCATTTGACAGCGCATCGGCCGTTACGGGCTCTGCGGCGGTCGCGATAACCCCCAGCAACGCGCTGGCGAATAGCCGCTTGGCCGCTGACCGTTTGGTACCGAGGGACTGTGTTCTGTCAATCATGCTGGTTCTCCCGCTGCGCTCTGCAGCGGGATTTATATATTACTTTCAGTTAGATTCGCAAGTTATTAATCTAACTGATTTTTCAATCAGAAAATCTGGACACGTAGTGTAGGAATAATTACCGGGCTTACAGAGCTTCTTCAGTGGCTGCTTTGTCCCCCGCGGATCAGACCCCCTGGTCGCGCACCAGTCTCTCGCCCTTCTGTTTGGACCAGCACGCCTTTGACATAAGTCGCGACATAGCCATCAACCCGTTCAACCAGGCGCGGCATGCCAGCCGGCAAGTCATAACGCATTTCTGGCGCGTGGGCGCGCAGTCGAGTCAAGTCGATGAGATTGAGATCGGCGCGCTTGCCGGGCGCGAGAACGCCACGGTCATCAAAACCATAGGCTTTGGCGTTATCGCCAGTCAGTTTTTTGACCACGAACTCGAGTGGCAGGTGATAACGGTGGCCGAGCGGCCAGTCACGCGACCATTGGCGCAACATGTATGAGTGAACCCCGCCATCGCACACGAAACGCACGTGGGCGCCCGCATCGCTCAAGCCCAATAAGGTTTGTGGATGACACAGCAATTCATGCACAGAATCTGGATTACCTTCGGCATAGCCGGTCACGGTGTACATTAAAAACGCACGACCATCCTGACTTAGCAGCAGGTCATAGGCGACCGCCCAGGGCGAGCGGCCTTCGCGTGCCGCGATGACGGCGATGCTTTGCGACTGGTCTGGGGTGTGGTTCAAATGCTCGCCGGTCGCGAAGGTCTGCGACCACAGGTTCGGGCTTTTATAAAGCAGCGAAAATCCGATGTCGTTGGGATCTTGCTCCGCCAGCAGCCGCGCACGAAACGCCGGATCGCGCAAATGCGCGAGGCGCTCGACGAATGGCAGATCTTTGATCGGTTGATAACTCGGCATGAAGCGCCACGGATGCTCGCCTTCGAAGCAGAACAGGATGTTAATCGGGCGCCCGGCGGTTTGTGGAATTAAAGTGACGCCTTGCGTCGCGGCTTCTTCACACACTGCGAGTTGGCGCCGCCATTGTTGGGCATCCCCGTTGTGTTGCACGAGGAGGAACATGACGGGGCAATCGGCAGCCTCGGCAACGCGGCGAATCATCGCCATTTCGCGATCGAGCGCGGCGTTGTCTTCACCTGCCACGCCGGCCGTCACGATTTCAATCAGGCCACGCCCGGTGGCGCGGACCGCGCGTCCGATGGCGATGAGTTCTTCTTCGGCGGCGAAGGTGCCTGGTACCGGTTCGCCATCAACCGAAATGTGCACGGAGGTTCGTGAGCTCGAAAAGCCGACTGCGCCAGCGGCAATGGCCTCCTGGGTTAAGGCTGCCATGGCGGCGATGTCGTCGGCTGTCGCGGCTTCATTACGTGCGCCGCGATCGCCCATCACATAAGCACGCAAGGCGCCGTGGGTGACTTGGGCGGCAATGTCGATCGCGCGCGGCGTGGCGGCGAGTGCGTCCAGGTATTCCGGAAAGCTCTCCCAATTCCAGGGCAACCCAGCCGTCAGGGATTTGCTCGGAATATCTTCCACGCCCTCCATCAGGCCAATCAGCCACGCATGGCGATCCGGTCGTGCTGGCGCAAAGCCGACGCCACAGTTCCCCATCACCACGGTGGTCACCCCATGCCATAGCGATTGGGCGAGCACCGGATCCCAGGTTACCTGGCCATCGTAATGGGTATGAATATCTACCCAGCCGGGAGTAACCAGCAAACCTTCCGCGTTCACTGTGTGCTCGGCGCTGCCCAGATCGTGGCCAATTGCCACGATGCGGCCGTTGGCGAGCGCCACATCCGCAATGCGCGCGGGGGCGCCGGTGCCATCAATAACAGTGCCACCTTTGATCAGGGTTTCGAACTGCGACATGGGGATCTCCCGGTGAGAGACGGATTCAGGGGCGGGACCGGTTGCAGTCTGCCGGATGGTGCGGTGCGGAGGGAAGGTATGGCAAAAGGGGACGGAGGGATTAAACTTTATTCCCTCTCCCTTTTAAATCAACCCATGAAGGAAAATTCTGATGATGCTGCAAGGAAAAGTTGTGCTGGTCACCGGCGCGGGCCGTGGTGTCGGTCGGGCCATCGCCCTGGAGGCGGCACGCGAGGGTGCGGCAGTCGCCGTCAATGATCTCGGTGTCGCCCTCGATGGTAAGGGCGCGGACGCCGGCCCCGCCCAAGAGGTGGTGCGCGAAATCGAAGCCATGGGCGGACGGGCCATTGCGCTGACGAAAAGCGTCGCCTCCTGGAACGATGCCCATGAGATGGTCGCCGAAACTGTTGAACGCCTCGGTGGCATTGATGCGGTGGTGAACAATGCCGGTAATTTGCGTGATGTGATCTTCCACAAGATGACCGAAGACGACTTCCATGCGGTTATCAATGTACATCTCGTTGGTTCGTTCAATATGAGCCGGGCGGCCGCCACGCATTTCAAAGAGCAAAACAGCGGCGCCTACGTACACATGACCTCCACCTCTGGCTTGATCGGCAATTTCGGCCAGGCCAATTATTCTGCGGCGAAGCTGGGCATTGTGGGTCTGTCGAAATCTATCGCGCTGGATATGCAGCGCTTTGGCGTGCGCTCCAACTGCATCGCGCCTTTTGCCTGGACGCGCATGGTGAGCTCGATTCCGATTACGGGCGTTGAACAAGCGCAACGGGTAGAACGCTTGAAACAGCTGGTACCTGAACGTGTGGCACCCTGCGCGATCGCGCTGCTCTCCGATGCTGCGGCCGGAGTGAATGGTCAGATCTTCGGCGTGCGCAACAACGAAATTTTCCTGTTTACGCAGAATCGACCCTTCAAGACGGCGCACACGTCGGATGGCTGGACGCCGGCGACCATCGCCGAGCGCGTGTTTGCGCAGTTCCAGCACGATTTCTATCCGCTGCATCGCTCAGGGGATATTTTCTGTTGGGATCCGGCGTAACGAACTGGTTGCTCGCTGGCGCGGCGGCCGGCGATACATAGCTTCTTCCAACGCCTCGGCAGATTTAATTTATAGGTCGGATGAGCGCAGCGTTATCCGACATCGAGGAGCGGGCACAGCGTCGGATTACGCTACCGCTTATCCGACCTATAAAGACTGCGTTGATGGCGTCTACGGTGCCCGAAACCCCGGTAATACTTCCTTCGCCAAGAGTGCTTCGTTCGCCTGCACATAGTCCGCAGGGCACGCCGAGGATAGAAATACCGTGCGCGCACCTGCGTCCACATACTGCTGAATGCGCTGACGGCACTCGTCCGGCGTGCCCATGATCACGTACTTGTCGGCGATTTTGGAGAAGTCCTGCGCGTACTGCTTGCTCAGGCGCGCAATTGCCATCGCCAACGCCTGTTCACGCTCGGGATGGCAACAGGTAAACGCGAAGATGGCAGGTTTCACAGCACCGACTGGGCGACCGGCCTCGGCAGTCCACCCGCGAATTTTTGTGATCGAGTCGCTCAGCATTTCCGGTGTAAACATGTAGGGCATCCAGCCGTCGCCGTAGCGCGCGGTGCGTTTCATCGCGGCGTCCTGGCGACCCGAGATCCAGATTGGCAGGGGTTGCTGGTGTGGTGCCGGCTCGATCGAGACGTCGTGTAAAGTATTGAAGCGCCCTTCGAAGGTCACTGTCTTTTCACTTAAGAGGCGCCGAATCACGTGCAAGGCCTCGTTAGTTCGCGCCCCACGCTCGCGTACGGGCACGCCACAGGCTTCAAATTCGCGCGGCATTTCGCCCCCCACCCCAACGCCCATGTGATAACGTCCGCGCGACGCCACATCCAGGGTCGCCGCCAGTTTGGCGGCCAACGCGGCCGGGTATAAGGGCAGTAACACAATCGCGGAGAGCAGTTTGATCTTGCGCGTGGCGCCAGCTGCCACGGCGAGCGAAATAAAACTGTTCGAGGTGGGTCCGTGGAAGCTCACATGCTCACCACACCCAAGGTAGTCGTAGCCGAGCGCTTCCAGACGCTGTGCATTGCCTGCGACATCGTCGAGACCGGTGATCGACATTCCAAATTCAATCTGCATGGCGTTACCTCTGGATTTTTTCCTGCGCGTAGTCTTGCACTAGCCAGGCCGCTAGAGTAACCGCCTCACGCCATGTCTACCAAAGGGACCGTAATGGACAACCCCACGCCACAAGTTCAGCACCGCTACCGGAACAACTTCATGGACAGCGCACGCTGGCAGGATTTCGTCGCGCGCCCGGACGACATTCTGGTGTGTACGCCGTACAAAGCTGGCACCACGTGGACGCAGATGATCTGTGCACTGCTGATTTTTCAGGATTCGCAATTGCCGCTGCCGCTGGCCGAACTCTCCCCCTGGTTCGAGTTGCGGCCTTATCCGCTGGCTGAAACCTTGGCGCGCTACGCGGCGCAAACCCATCGGCGCTTTATTAAAACGCACACCCCACTGGATGGTCTGCCGTACTTTGCGGAGCCGACCTACCTCTACTGCGGACGTGATCCGCGTGACGTTTTTCTCTCTATGCAGCATCACAAGGCGAATCAGAATGTCGGGCAGATAATTGAACAGATGAGCGCGCGTGGCGAGGAGCTGGCGCCGCCGCCTGAGCTGCCGCAGGATTTGAATGAGGCCTTCCAATTGTGGATGACCAAAGGCAGTTTCGAATGGGAGCAGGACGGTTATCCCTTCTGGTCCGTGTTCCATCACCTCGAGACCTTCTGGCGGTATCGACATTTGCCAAATGTGCATTTTTTGCATTACGCCGATCTCACCGCCGATCTCGCGGGCCAGATGCGGAGGGTCGCGGCGATCCTGGGCATTGAGGTGCCAGAAGCGCGTTGGCCAGCGCTGGTGAAGGCCGCGACGTTCGAGGAAATGAAACGCAATGCCGATCGCACTGCACCGGACACCGATCTTGAGATCTGGCACGACAATTCGCGCTTTTTTCACAGCGGCACCAGCGAGAAGTGGCGCACGGATTTATCCGCCGCGAGCCTTGCCTGTTACGCCGACGTGACCCGCCAGCGTGAACCTGCAGCGATGATAAGGTGGCTGGAGGGCGGCTCGCGCGCGGAGGGTGATCCCAAAACCGTCTGAATTGCGTGATAACGACGCTAATAGCCCGGACTTGATCTGACGCAATTGGTTGCGTTGCTGCAATGCGCCAACTGCGTCTGCCGCTTGCGTTTGCAGGAGTCTCGCCTCTAAATGCCAGGACCAAAGTCCATGGTTAGTCGCGCGCCGCGCCAGGAGAGTTTTATGAGCAGTGTGATTCCTTCGTCCGATCCCGTGAGTGCCAAGGCCGCTGCGCTTTCACAGGCGCGGCCCATCGTGAATCTGAAACCGGCGTTGTTCACGATGCTTGGCGTGTTGGCCATCATGGTCGCCTACCGCATCTACCAACAAATGTTTGCCTGGTCAGCGGGACTCGATTCCACTGATCCCCTGTTCGATACCTACTGGATGAATCTGCTCAAAGGCGAGTTGGTAGTCCTGGTGTGCAGTTGGATCGCGCTGTGGTCCTACTTGTGGGTCACGCGTGATCGCAATCTGGCCGCGTTGAAACCGCGCGAAGAAATGCGCCGATATTTCAATCTAGTCTTGTTCATCATGGTGTACGCGTTCTGCGTGTATTTCACCGGCAGCTTTTTCGCCGAGATGGACGCCTCCTGGCACCAAACCGTGGTGCGCGACACGAGCTTCACGCCGAGCCACATCATTCTCTTCTACGGCACTATCCCGCTCTACATCTTGTTCGGTGTGGGGTCATTTCTTTATGCGACCACGCGCCTGCCGCGCTTCGCGGATCGTATTTCCATTCCATTTGCGCTCGCGGTGGCGGGGCCTTTCCTTATCCTGCCGAATCTTGGCTACAACGAGTGGGGCCATGCCTTCTGGATGATGGAAGAGTTTTTCTCCGCGCCGCTCCATTGGGGCTTTGTGGTGCTCGGTTGGTCGGTGCTCGCGCTGGGCGGACTCTTACTGCAGATCGCACAACACATTTTCGAAACCATGGGGCGCCTCGAACTAGAGGCCGCAGCCTAAGCGCGGTTATCGTATGTCAGCGCAGTTACAAAGTGAAAAGCCTAGCGTCCTGATTTACGGCCGACGCTGGTCGACGGAGAACGCCGCGCTCTCGCGGACCTTCGATCTGCTGGTCGTCATCATCATATTTATTGCGGTGACAGCCGCGTTCCACCTGCACTTCATGCTGACGGTCGGTGACTGGGACTTCTGGGTGGATTGGAAAGATCGGCAGTACTGGGTGACCGCGACACCGGTGGTCCTCATCACTTTTCCGGCCGCGCTGCAGTATGTGTTCTGGGAGAAGTTCCGTTTGCCGATTGCGGCGACCGTGGCGATGCTCGCCTTAACAACCGGGATCTGGATTTCGCGTACCTTCGGCTTTGAACTGTGGTCGTACTTTCCACTGACGTTAGTGTGGCCGGCAACAATGATCGCGGGCGGACTTATCCTGGACGCCGTGCTGCTACTTACCGGTAATGCGCTGCTGACCGCAATTGTCGGCGGAATGTCGTTCGGTTTGTTGTTCTATCCCATCAATTGGCCGCTGTTGGCACCGTACCGTTTGCCGATGGAAGCGATGAATTCGCT
>CAMATU010000037.1 GCA_945861225.1 Klebsiella pneumoniae | reverse complement strand
CGAAATTCTTCCTGATCGAATTGAAACCGGGACCTACTTAGTCGCGGCGGCGATGACCGGTGGTCAGGTGAAACTCAAGAACACGCGCCCGAACTTGCTCGAAGCTGTGCTGGCGAAACTTACCGAGGCGGGTGCCGAAATCACCTCGGGTGATAACTGGATAGAACTCAGCATGCAGGGTCGGCGGCCACGTGCAGTCAGTCTGCATACTTCGCCCTATCCGGGTTTCCCGACGGACATGCAGGCCCAGTTTACCGCGCTGAACTGTATGGCTGAGGGGACTGGCGTGATTACCGAATCGGTGTTTGAAAACCGTTTCATGCATGTGCTTGAGTTGCAACGCATGGGCGCGCAGGTCCGAATCGAAGGCAATACCGCGATTACGACTGGGGTGCCACGCCTGAAGAGCGCGCCCTTGATGGCGACCGATCTGCGGGCCTCCGCCAGTTTGGTGTTGGCAGGCCTGGTCGCCGAAGGTGAAACCGAAGTTGATCGGATTTATCACATTGATCGCGGTTACGAAACGATCGAAGAGAAGCTCAGCAATTTAGGCGCGCAGATCCGCCGCATTCCGAGTTAAGGGCATCTCTATAAATTCGATCAAGGCGATGATGGCAAGACGCGACCGCGCGAAAAAGCGGAGTTTTCAGCGAGTAAATGAGCATTTTGAGCCCGGTTGCAACGCCGCCAGCGCGCCTTCAGCGAATTTATAGAGGTGCCCTTAAGTTGAACGGCAACGCACGATGAGCGACGTGCAATTAACCCTGGCAGTGGCCAAAGGCCGCATCCTTGAGCAGGCACTACCGCTGCTCGCGGCGGCGGGCATCGTGCCTGCCGAAGATCTGGCCCGCACCCGTCGCTTAATTATTCCCACCTCCGATCCACAGGTCAGGATGGTGATCGTGCGGGCCGCCGATGTGCCTACCTATGTGGAATACGGCGGCGCAGATTTCGGGATTGTTGGTAAAGACACCTTGCTCGAATATGAAGGTGATGGTTTCTACGAACCATTGGACTTGCGCATCGCGCCGTGTCGCCTGGCGGTGGCTAGCCGCGATCCCGCGCTTGCCAGCCGTTCGCGCCTGCGGGTCGCGACCAAGTACGCCGCCGTCACGCGCCGCCATTTTGCGCAGAAGGGCGTGCAGATCGAAATCATCAAGCTGTATGGCTCGATGGAACTCGCGCCACTGGTCGGACTCGCAGATTGTATTGTCGATTTGGTCGACACAGGAAACACGCTGAAGGCTAACGGCTTGCTCGAAATTGAACAGATCTGCGCAATCAGTGCGCGCGTGATCGTTAACAAGGCGACCCTCAAGACCCAACATGCGGCAACGGTTGGTCTGCTCGAAAAGCTGGATCCACGAACTCGGCGAGCGCTGAGTTAAGCGCTCGATCCATGGCAAACGTCAGTGATTAATCTCCTTGATTCGCGCCAGCCAGATTTTGCGGCAAGGCTGCGCGGCCTGCTTGCGTGGTCTGATGAGCAAGCCAATCGCGTGCGCGAAGTGGTGCGGGATATTGTGAATGAGGTGCGTGCGCGCGGTGATGACGCCGTAGTGGAGTACACCAACCGCTTCGACGAGCGTGAGGTGACCCACGCAGCGGCACTCGAGATTACAGATTTCCATGCTCACCCCGCTCGAATCGATGCAAGAATCTCGGCTGCGTTGACGGCCGCCGCCGCCCGTATTCGCGATTTTCATACGCGTCAACGGCAGGAATCCTGGCACTACGTCGATGCTGAAGGCACTCTCCTTGGCCAACGCCTGACGCCGCTTGATCGCGCCGGCGTGTATGTCCCCGGGGGCAAGGCGGCCTACCCGTCGTCGGTGCTCATGAATGTGATTCCGGCGCGGGTGGCGGGCGTTGAGGAAATCGTGATGGTAGTGCCAGCGCCGCGTGGCGAGCTCGATCCAATCGTGCTCGCGGCGGCGGCTATCGCGGGGGTTGATCGCGTGTTCTCGATCGGAGGTGCACAGGCGATCGCGGCCTTGGCCTTTGGCACCGCGACGATTCCCGCAGTTGATAAAATCGTCGGGCCCGGGAACAGCTATGTTGCGGCCGCCAAAGCTGCAGTTTTTGGCAAAGTCGGCATCGACATGATCGCCGGCCCTTCGGAGATTTTGATCATCTGTGATGGTCTGACCGATCCCGCTTGGATCGCGATGGATTTATTCGCGCAGGCGGAACACGATGAAGAGGCGCAGGCGATTCTGCTCACCCCGAGCGCGGCTTTTCTCACCGCGGTTGAGGCCAGCATCGCGCACCTTCTGCCGACCATGGAACGCGGGGCGATTATCAGCAAGGCGCTAAGCAGCCGCGGTGCACTAATTAAGGTTCGCGACCTGGCAGAGGCGGCAATAATCGCCAATCAGATAGCGCCAGAGCACCTTGAGTTATCAGTCGCGGATCCTGAAGCGTTGCTACCCCAAATTCGCCACGCGGGGGCAATTTTCATGGGACGCCACACGCCAGAGGCGTTCGGCGATTACTGTGCGGGGCCGAACCATGTGCTGCCGACTGCGGGCACCGCGCGCTTTTCATCGCCGCTTGGGGTGTACGATTTTCAGAAACGAACCTCGCTCATTGGCTGCTCACCGAGTGGCGCGCGCGTTCTCGCACCAATTGCCGCGACGCTCGCGCGCAGCGAAGGCTTAACGGCTCACGCGCGTTCTGCAGAATTGCGGCACGATTCGCGCTGACCGCGCGCGATAGGCCGCTGTCACGACTGGCTGCTGGTTAGCTCGGCGAGCACGCGATTGCTCGCGCAGAGACGGTGCCGAGACTGAATCCGATGGCAGATTTTTGATGCTATACTCGCGCCGAGTGCGATGACGCATTCATCCCGTACGTTACTGATGCTGGTTGCTGCGGCCGACGTGCAGCCGAGTCAGTGCGAGGGGCGGTGAAGCGAGAAATTGGCAGCCAGAGCGATTGTTTCCAAGGACAACGAAGCCGTGGCCACCAGCGCAAAAAGCGGAAATGTGGGAGACCCTGACGTTATGACCGATCACACCGTCGATACCCGCAGGCGCCGATTCCTGACAGGCACGGCAACTGTATTAGGGGGCATCGGCGCGAGCTTCGCGGCCGTGCCATTCATCGCTTCCTTTCAGCCCAGCGCGCGCGCGAAAGCGATTGGCGCGCCGGTCGAAGTAGATATCAGCAAACTCGAGCCCGGGCAGCGGATGGTCCAAAAATGGCGCGGGAAGCCAGTGTGGATAGTTCGGCGCACGCCTGAAATGGTCGAAGGACTGAAAGGCTTCGAACCGGCTGTGTTGCGCGATCCGGAATCAGAGAAATCCGCGCAGCCCGACTATGCCAAAAACGCGTGGCGTTCTGAAAAGCCGGAATATTTAGTGCTCGTCGGGGTCTGTACACATCTCGGATGTTCCCCTTCATTTGTGCCTGATGTGGATGCGCCAGGCGTCGGCACACCATGGAAAGGAGGCTTCTTCTGCCCCTGTCACGGCTCCAAATTCGATCTTGCAGGACGCGTTTATACGGGAGTTCCCGCGCCCGCGAACATGGAAGTGCCGCCGTATAAGTACCTTACTGAGACCCGCCTGATTATTGGGGTCGATAAGGAGAACGCGTCATGAACGCGATCGTTCGACAACTCACCGGTTTGCGCGACTGGGTCGATGATCGTTTCCCACTGATGAAGTTGTGGAACGAGCATTTGGCGCAATACTACGCGCCTAAAAACTTCAATTTCTGGTACTACTTCGGGGCGTTGTCGTTAGTGGTGCTGGTGATTCAGATCCTCACCGGTATCTGGCTCGTCATGAATTACAAGCCCGATGCGACGCTGGCCTTCGCGTCTGTCGAATACATCATGCGCGATGTCGATTGGGGCTGGTTGATTCGCTATATGCACTCAACCGGTGCCTCGGCGTTCTTTATCGTGATTTACCTCCACATGTTCCGCGCGTTGCTCTACGGCTCGTTCAAAAAGCCGCGCGAGTTGCTGTGGATTCTGGGCATGCTGCTTTATCTGAGCCTCATGGCGGAAGCCTTCATGGGCTACTTACTGCCGTGGGGGCAAATGTCGTTTTGGGGCGCGCAGGTCATTATTTCCCTGTTCGGGGCAATCCCGTTTGTGGGCGAGGCGCTATCGACCATGATTCGCGGGGATTATGTGGTGTCCGATATCACCCTCAATCGCTTCTTCTCCCTCCATGTGATTGCGTTGCCATTGGCAATCGCCGGTTTGGTGCTACTACACATTATCGCGCTGCATGAAGTCGGTTCGAACAATCCGGATGGCGTGGAAATCAAAAAGCACAAGGACGCGAGCGGCAAGCCCCTGGACGGCATTCCATTCCATCCCTACTACTCGGTCAAAGATTCGGTGGGTGTGGTGGTGTTCCTGATGCTGTTTTCTATCGTCGTGTTCTTTGCGCCGGAAATGGGCGGCTACTTTTTGGAAGCCAATAATTTCATTCCCGCCGATTCGCTGAAAACGCCACTGCACATTGCGCCGGTATGGTATTTCACGCCGTTTTACTCAATCCTGCGTGCGAATACCGTGAACTTCCTGTGGCTCGACGCGAAGCTATGGGGGGTGATATTCATGGGACTCGGTGTGATGATCCTGTTCCTGCTGCCCTGGCTTGACCGGAGCCCGGTGAAGTCTATTCGCTATCGCGGCACCTTGTACAAAACCGCGCTCGGGATTTTCGTGGCCACCTTTTTGATCCTGGGTTATCTTGGGGTGCAGCCAGTATCGCCCGGCCGCACTGCAGTCGCGCAAGTCTGCACCGTCATTTACTTCCTGTTCTTTTTGTTGATGCCGATCTATACCAAGCTCGACAAGACCAGTCCTGTACCTGATAGGGTGACAATGTGATGCGCCGCCTAATCCTGGCAATTTTGCTCGGCCTCGCGACACCGCTCGTGGTGGCCAATGAAGAAGGCCCGAAACTGCAAAACGCGAATGTAGATCTCAGCAATCGTGCGAGTCTGCAGAATGGGGCTAAGGTATTCGTTAACTATTGCGTGAGCTGCCATTCGGCGTCCTTTATGCGCTACAACCGCATCGCCGCAGATCTTGGAATCCCCGAAGCGCAGGTCGCGAGCAAGCTAATGTTCACCACCGATAAAATCGGCGACACCATGACAGTCGCGATGCAACCGCAGGATGCCGAGAATTGGTTCGGGATCGCACCGCCAGATCTCTCGGTGATAGCGCGGGCGCGCGGCGAGGACTGGCTCTATAGTTTCCTGCAGGGCTTCTATACGGACGCCACGCGACCAACCGGCGTGAATAACCTTTACCTGCCGGGCGCGGCCATGCCACATGTACTGTGGGAATTACAAGGGACTCAACGCCCGATTTATCACACCGTTACCGACGAGACGGGTAAGAATGTGAAGACGCTGGAGGGGCTAGAGGCGGACCAGCCGGGTAGGCTGAGCCAAGTGGAATACAAGCAGACGGTGCGCGATCTGGTCTCGTTCCTGGTTTATTTAGGTGAACCCGCGAAGCTCGTACGCTATCGCATAGGGGTAGCAGTGTTGCTGTTCCTGTCGGTACTGTTGGTGGCGGTGTATCTGATGAAACGCGAGTACTGGAAAGACATCCATTGATATGAGCGCCGTCATGAATCGACGCTCGATCATGACGCTTTACGCGGAAGCACACGATCCCGTAGGTCATATTGTCAGGATTGTTCTCGCCGAGAAGGACATCAATGTCGATGTCAATTTCATCACGCACGAGACCAAGCCGGAAGACCTCAACGACCTCAATCCGTATCACAACCTGCTGACATTGATCGATCGCGATCTCGTCATCTACGACCCGCAGATCATGTTGGAGTATCTGGACGAGCGTTATCCGCATCCGCCACTCATGCCGGTAGACCCGGTTTCGCGGGCTAACAATCGTCAAATCCGCTATCGCATCATGCGCGATCTTTACAGTCAGATCGGCGTGTTCAATGGACTTGCGGGTGCCGCAGCCAAGGAAGTCAGGCAGTCGATGCACGACAACCTTCTGGCAATCGCACCGGCATTTGCCCGCCACGCTTATTTTTTGTCGGATGATCTCTCGCTAACGGATTGCTGCCTCGCACCGCTGTTGTGGCGTCTCGGGCACTATGGAATCAAGTTGCCGGTGCAGGCCAGGCCCTTATTAAAATATGCGGAAACCTTATTCGGTCGTGCTGCCTTCAAAGCGAGTCTGTCGCCAGTAGAGCGCGGCATGCACGCCTAGTGCATAAACCGAGCAACGGCAGTTGAGCACTGAACTTGGTGAGCAAGCGCATGAGCGAATTAAAAGAATAGAACCCAACTTGGATGCTGTAGAAAACAGGCCGCCATGACACCGACGAAACCTTATTTCATCCGCGCACTGTACGATTGGATAGTGGATAACGCCTGCACCCCCTATCTGTTGGTCAATACCGCAGATAGTAAGTGCGTGGTGCCAACGCAATTCATTCGAGATGGGGCGATTGTCCTGAATCTCGCCCCGGCAGCAGTCAAAGGACTAGAGCTGGGGCGAGAGTTCATCATGTTCAACGCGCGCTTCAGCGGCGTGTCGCAGGAAATCACGGTGCCTATCGCTGCCGTGCGCGCAATCTATGCTAAGGAAAATGGTCGTGGTTTGGCGTTCGAAGACGAGGCTGCTGAAACTGCTGACGTCACGTCCGACGCGCCGCCGGCCGAAATGCGTAGCAATGCTGCGCCCAAGGCCAAGTCGCCGCCGCGCTTGACGATCGTCAAGTAGGACTCGCGGCGAGAGACGCGCAAGACACGCTGGGTCACTCAGCCGTGATCCTCAAATAATTTCACGACTTTGGAGATGCCGCCCACCGTCGCGATTGCTTCTGCGATGGCGTCGCCCGTAGCCTTGTCCACCAAGCCCATCAGGTATACCACACCGGCTTCAGTGACAACTTTGACGTCGAGCGCCGAGATATTTTTTATCGATACCAACTTGCCCTTCACTTTGGTCGTGAGGAGTGCATCGTTGGCGCGATTGGCAGTGGGAGTTGGCGCGCCAATGGTCATTTCATCGTGAACATGGCGGACTTTCGCGATACGTGAGACATATTCAACTGCGCGCTTGCGCAACTCGTCGTTAGGGACTTCGCCGGTTAACAGGACCATCTGGTTGTAGCTGGTCACATTGATATGGGCTTTTTCGGCGAGTGCACCATCAGCTTCGATGAAATCATTCGCTTTGGATTCGATCGATTGGTCTTCGATCACCGTACCGGTGGTGCGCCGGTCATTCGTGACGACCGCGCCAGTCGCGGCGCCCCCGGCGAATAACGGTACGCAGCCGGTCAAGGCGAGTGTTCCTGCACATAGCAGGAGTAGCAGGATGATTAGCGGTGTCCATTTCTCTTTCACTTCTTTTCTCCTATGAGTTCGCCATCTATCAGTTCACACAAGCAATGGAGGATGGTGAGATGCACTTCCTGAATGCGGGCAGTCGAGTTACTTGGGACTCGAAGCTCGATGTCCGCTGCATGTAGCGCGCGTGCGGCGGTGCCGCCATCCTTGCCGGTGACTAGTATGACCTGCATTTCGCAGAAATGGGCCGCCTCGATCGCGCGCACGATGTTGGGCGAGACACCACTGGTTGAGAATGTGAGTAAGACGTCTCCGGCCCGCCCAAGCGCCGTGATCTGTTTGGAAAAAATTTGGGAGAAGTCGTAGTCGTTGGCGATAGAAGTGACGGTCGAGGCGTCCGTGGTGAGCGCAAACGCGGCGAATCCCGCGCGATCACGCTCGAATCGATTAAGCATTTCCGAGGAAAAATGCTGAGCATCGGCTGCCGATCCCCCATTGCCGCAGGTAAGAATCTTTTGACGGGCCCTTATCGCCGTGATTAAAACCTGCGCTGCACGCACGATTTTTTCGCCAAGAAGATTCGCACTGGCGGATTGCGCAGCCATACTGGCATGAAAGATCTCGCTGATGACGGCAAGTTTAGTCTGCATGGAGCAGCGTTATCCTCCGCTTTGATTGCGGTGCATTATGCAGAAAATGCGTCCTTAATCCAGCGTACATCTTGATCGGCTTCAGGGCCTGTGATGCCGACTGCATCGAAGCGACACACGCGTTCCAAATATTGTGGGTGCCGTTGCAAATAAAAATTCGCAGCCCGAATGAGACGGAGCTGCTTGGCTTTGGTAATGGTTTCGAGCGGATCCCCAAATTCACTCGACGCCCGAAATCGAACCTCAACGAATACCAAGATTCCATGATCCTCCATGATGAGATCGATTTCGCCGGCGCGGCACGTGAAATTCCGCGCCACGCTGTGCAACCCCGCTCGCTGCAACATCAATTCGGCGATGCGCTCAAAATGGAGCCCTTTGCGGCGAAACATTGCGGGAGTACTGATTGCCGCTACTGAGATTGAGTAAGACGCGGGACCCCGCCACGGAATACAGCCCAGGTCAGAGCCCGTTTGATTCGGCCGGTAGTATCCCGGCGCAGCAGACCCGTGGCTCCTGCAACAGCGAAATTCGGATCGCGCGACATCTGCGGTAGGGTCTTCATAATTCGATACGCATCCACGCCGAATGCGAACAGGCGTTGGTGAGCCGCACTCAAACGCGCCCAATGATGATTCAGAATACTGCGCAGCTCGCGGTCTTGGGCATTCAGACTCCACGGCATCGCGCTAAAGTAAATTGAATCAAGATCCTGGTCGGCGCCGGGGTTAATTGCCCCATCGAAAATCTGCGAGGTGGCATAGATCGGCAGATGATCCACGCCGAGAAAACGAAACTGCGGCATGATTTGCCGTGCGGCGACCGGCTCAGCGACGAGCATGACGGCATCGAGATCAGGGCGCGGTTTGGCCACAAAAACGAATGCGCGTTGGAGGGTTCGCCTGAGTGATGCCGCGCGAGCCTCGCTCTGCGCGAGACTGAAGGTTTCTTTAATCGCGGCTTTGTAAGCAGCAGTTGAGTTCGAGTAACGCGAGTCTTCAACCAACACGCCCCCCAAATGTCCCCACGTATCGATAAAGGCAGTCCGAATTCGCGACCCGAGATCAGAATTCGGCACAATGCAGGCCATTCGGCGATGTCCATCCTGCCAGGCTTGGCGTGCGAGATCTTCGCCGTCGTCTTCTGGCGCAAGCCCGAATTGGGTAAACGGCGGGAGGGCGGCGCCAGTATTGACGGGTAAGGGTACGCTCAGGTTGTTGAGTGCGAGGATGGGAATCGGGCGCGCTGGAAGTTTGCTGATTGCTTCGATCCCCGGCTTATCCAATGGCCCGACGACAAATTGCGCGCCCTCGCTAACTGCGCGCTGATAGGCCGTTGCAGCAGAGGCATCGCTTGCTGCATAGATTCGAAGATTGAGTGAAAGATCATTGGCCGAGAAGCGCATCGCGCTGAAGCCATCGCGGATCGCTGCGGCGTAGCCGGCGAGTGGACCCTCCAGCGGTAACAATAGCGCGACTCTTTGCAGCGGTGCACTTTGCATTTCAGCCAATTCAATAATTTCTGCAATCAGAATTTCATTGGCAGGATGCGCACCAAAGCGCAACTGCCAGTCGGCTAAGCGCGCGGAAAGCGCGGCCGGATCCCCCATGGCACCGCGATATTCCTGTTGTAGCGCGAGCCACCCGGCAAGATTCGCATTGCGCGCGTCGACCTTGGCCAGCAGCGCTTGGTCTTGGTTGCTGCGCAGGGCTTCCCATATGAGGTGCGTAAGTTCAGTGCGCCGATTAGCTGGCATCGGTAACAGCTCGGCATTGAGGAGATTGAGGATAGCCGCTTGATCTCCTGTCTGGTGCTGAGTTTTGCCTAAGTTTCGGAGAAATAATCCTTTCTCAAAATCATCGAAGCCAGCGGCATCGAGCGAGTTGATGGTGAACAGCGCCTTCTCATAGTCACCTTGCTGAATTAGAGCGAGTCCGTCCGCTAGTGCCCTTCGCATCGAAGGGACTGAATCACCGCTGACGGGGGAGAGCAGGGGCAGCGCACGCGGCATATCGCCGAGATCCGCGTAGAGTAGCCCCGCACGGAGCAGTAGTTGGGCGCTATCTGGCTCGCCCGGTGCGGCGGCGAGTTCGACATAGGCCGCCGCGGCTTCCGCAAAACTGCCCTGCGCCAGCAGCGTATTCAATTTGGTTCGCGGTGTGGCAGGCACGCTGGGAAGTGGGACGACCGACTGTTGCTGAACGCAGCCTGCAGCAATAATTGCCACCGCTAGCGTGACACACAGGCCTATACGGCTGAGAGAGCAAAGATCCATGTTCAATTTACCGGATTATCCGGCCTCCAGTGTAACAATCGAACGGCCGTGCTTGTACCTGGTGGCAACTCCGATCGGAAATCTTGGCGACATCACTTTGCGTGCTCTGCGAATTCTTGAGCAAGTTGATGTGATCCTTGCAGAAGACACGCGTACCAGCATCAGGCTGCTGGATCGCTACGGGATCAATAAACCCCTTGAAGCGTTGCATCAGCAAAATGAAACGCTGCGCGCGACGCAAGTTGTCGCACGCATTAGTGAAGGACCGTATGCGCTCGCGCTAATTAGCGACGCCGGCACGCCATTGGTCTCTGATCCGGGATACCTACTTGCACGCGCCTGCCACAGCCACAATATTCCTGTTCGTTATGTACCGGGGGCAAGTGCTGTGTTGGGCGCCTTGGTGGTTTCCGGGCTGCCCTGTGATCGCTTTGTTTTCGAAGGATTCCTGCCGCCGCGGCAAGCCGCCCGCAGCGCGTATCTAACGGAATTAAAGGATGAGCCACGCACGCTTATTTTTTTTGAGGCACCACATCGAATTCGCGAGACGCTAGCGGACATGCAGGACGTGTTGGGCGCGCAAAGGGCGATATGCGTGGTGCGCGAGCTGACCAAGCTGCATGAGTCCACTTATCGAGGGAGCATCGCAGAAGTATCAGTCGCAGTGGCGGGTGACGCGAATGCGAGCCGTGGTGAAATTGTCATCGTGGTTGGTCCAGACGAACAGGCGACTCGTGACGCTGAGGTCCCGGCTAAACTGCTGAGATCTTTATTGACTCGAGTATCCCAAAAGGACGCGGTTGAAGCTGTCAATGAAGCCACGGGATATCCCCGTAATCTGCTCTATGCGCTGGCTTTGGAACTTAAAAATGCGCGCTAAATGGCCGCTCAAAAAAATCTGCAAGTCTGCTCTTTCAGCAGCGTGAACTGTCTTTCCGCTCCGCTATTGGATTTGCGTCACGTCGCGACAGTCGTCAGACTGCTCAGTGAGCGGGCTGGGCGGTCGCTGAGACTGCGGCGGAAACGCTACATGATTTCAGAGGAAAGTCCGGGCTCCATAGAGCGGGATGCCAGGTAACGCCTGGGGGACGTGAGTCCACGGAAAGTGCCACAGAAAATATACCGCCTCGTGGGCCATAAACTCGCGCGGTAAGGGTGAAATGGTGCGGTAAGAGCGCACCGCGCCGAACAACATCGGTGGCAGGGCAAACCCCATCCGGAGCAAGACCAAATAGGGAAGTGCGCTGCATCTGCAGTGAGCGTGGCTCGCGCTAACTTCCGGGTAGGTCGCTACAGGCGTGTGGTGACACACGTCGCAGATGAATGATCGCCGCTGCTTAGGCAGTACAGAACCCGGCTTATAGGCCCGCTCACTTTTTTGGATTCTCTCGAGCCAGATCCAACCCCTAATTAAGGTTTGATCTGAGCTATCACTATTATCCCTTTGAAAGTCTGAGGAAAGCCTGTTTGGCTTTTCAATTCGTTACCGCTCACCACAGCTAAGTCCCTGTTAGGAAAGCAACTTCTCATCTGAGGAAAGCGCTTTTTTGATTGACAGATTTCAAGCCGCGTTCGTATAGTGCCGCCTGGTGGAGAATTGTGGGGAATCGTGGGATTTCAAAAACTCCTCGACGACATTCTGCCGCGCCCAAACTCGCAGAATCACCCGAACTATCAGGACCTAACTCAGCAGTGTTTCGCGGATTCTTCACCGTCAGCATCGATACCAAGGGGCGTTTAGCGTTACCGACTCGGTTTCGCGAACTGCTGCGGGTCAGCGGGTGCCCGACGGTAGTCATGACGGTGAATCCCTGGGACCGTTGCCTGTGGCTCTACCCACTTGCCGCCTGGGACGTAGTGGATGCCAAATTGCTCGCGTTGCCGGACGGCGATCTGGCGAGCCGACGCGCAAAGCAGTTCATTCGAGGTTATGCCACCGATGGTGAATGTGATGGACAGGGCCGAATCCTGGTGTCCAGTGAATTGCGATCCTTTGCCGGACTTCTCCATCGTGCCGCCATGCTGGGACAGGGCAATAAGCTTGAGCTCTGGGATGCGACGGCCTGGACACGTCAGCGTGACGACTGGCTGAACGAAATCGATAATCGGACCGCGCCAAGCTCGCAGGTTCTGCAGGCATTATCGCTGTGAGCGAAGTCGCTCCCAGACCCCATGTGCCGGTCATGGTCGAACAAGTGTTGGACGCACTCCATCTGCGCGAAGATGGCTGTTACGTAGATGGCACCTTCGGCCGCGGCGGTCATACTGCCGCGCTGCTGGCGCGACTCGGTAAGGGTGGCCGGGTGATCGCCTTTGATCGAGATCCTGCAGCGATTAATTCGCGCCCAGATCTAACCTTGGATTCGCGGCTCGAACTCCATCACGCCTGCTTTTCCGAGGCAGCGCAGGCGTTAAGAGAACAAAGTCTTAGCGGCCGTATTCAGGGCGTAATGCTGGATCTCGGTATTTCGTCACCGCAGATCGACACCGCTGAAAGAGGCTTCAGTTTCCGCGCGGATGGGCCTCTCGACATGCGCATGGATCCCACCGCTGGCGCGCCGGTCGCCGCCTGGTTAAATAGCGCGCCCGAGGCCGCCATCCGAGAATGCCTCTGGGCCTATGGTGAGGAGCGCCGAGCGCGTCAAATCGCCGCGCGCATTTGCGCGGTTCGCGTTCAGCAACCGATAAACACCACGCGGCAACTCGCCGAATTGGTCGCTGGGATTGTTAAGCATGAACGGAGGATAGATCCCGCCACGCGCACCTTCCAAGCGTTGAGGATTTATATTAATGATGAGTTGGAAGAGCTGCGGACGGGCCTGGTCCAACTGGTCGATGCGCTTGCCATCGCCGGACGCATCGCAGTCATTTCGTTTCACTCGCTTGAAGACCGGATCGTGAAACGGTATTTCCGCGATCTCGCGCGGACATCATCCAGTTTTGAACAGTCTCCTGAGCATAAAAAATATCGCCTGCCTTTTCGCAAATCGCTGGTGCCCGAGGCGGACGAAGTCGCGTGTAATTCGCGCGCGCGCAGCGCGCGCTTACGCGTACTGGAGCGCTTCGCATGAAGATGCTTCTCGTGATCGCACTGCTCGGCGCGCTGACTTTCGTCACCGCGTTACAACTCGTCGCCACCCGTTACGAGAATCGGCTACTGGTAGTGAGTCTCCAGGAATTGAAGGTTCAGCGTGATGATCTTGAACGCGAGTGGGGGCAGCTGCTCCTGGAGCAGGGGACTTGGAACACGCACAGCCGGATTGAAGAACTCGCGCGCGCGAAACTCAACATGATGGTGCCGGACGTAGCGAAATTGCGCCGCATCAAGTCATGAATAGCAGCGCCAGTTCGGCGTCTCATCTGCGCCGCTCGGTGGTGAAATACTTTTTCGGGCTAGTTGGCCTGGTCTTGATGTGGCGCGCGGTGGACCTTCAGCTCAGTGATCGCGAATTCCTGCAAGATCATGGTGAAGCGCGCTATTTGCGGATCGAAGAAACTGTCGCGCATCGCGGGATGATCACTGATCGTCATGATGAGCCGCTGGCGATAAGTACCCCGGTAAACTCAGTATGGGCTAAGCCTTCGGATCTGATATCGCATCGCGAACAATGGCCACAATTATCCAAGCTGCTGGAAATTTCGCGGGATCAGCTTGAAGCGCTGATAATTCCGCGCCGCAAGCGGGAATTTCTTTATCTCAAGCGGCAAGTCAGCCCGGATACTGCGGCAGTCATCGCACAGGCAGGGATCCCCGGGGTTGGTCTGATCAGCGAATATCGGCGATTTTATCCAGGCGTGGAAATCGCCGCCCACCTGATCGGATTTACCAATGTCGATGACCACGGTCAGGAAGGGATCGAACTCGCGTTCGAATCCACCCTGCGCGGTACGCCGGGCCAGAATAGGGTAATTAAAGACCGTCTTGGACGGGTGATCGAGCACGTAGAGCGTATCCGACCAGTCCAACAAGGGCAGGACATCGCGCTCAGTATTGATCGCCGTCTGCAGTACGTCGCTTATCGCGAACTGAAAAAAGCCGTACAGAAACACCGGGCCATCGCTGGCCTCATGGTGATTATTGATGTCAACACGGGCGAGATCCTTGCGTTGGTCAATCAGCCTTCCTTTAATCCCAATAACCGTGGCGACCTAAAAGGCGAATACTTTCGTGATCGCGCCGTCACCGATCTCTTCGAACCGGGTTCCACCATTAAACCCTTTACGGTTATTGCTGCGTTGGAATCTGGTCTCTTCACGCCAACCACGCCGATTGATACCGCACCCGGAACCTTCCGGGTTGGTCGTCATGTGATCCGTGACATACACAATTATGGCGGCCTCGATGTGACTGGCGTGATTGAAAAGTCGAGCAATGTGGGGGTGACCAAGATTGCACTGGCGATGGATCCGCAGCAGCTCTGGAATGTTTTCAACGAGGTTGGGTTTGGGCACTTGGCAGAAGTCGAGTTGCCTGGAGAATCATTGGGACGTCTCACGGACTATCGAAATTGGCGCGAGATTGATCAGGCGACCTTAGCCTTTGGCTATGGAATGTCGGTGAATGCGCTGCAGCTGGTGCGCGCTTATGGCGCCATCGCAAGTGGCGGCATGCTCTATCCGGTTAGCGTGTTGCGGAGCACTCAACGGCCACCGGGTGTGAGGGTCATTTCGGAGCCGACTGCAGCCGCCGTCCGTGTAATGCTAGAGCGCGTCGTAGAGTCAGGGACCGGCAAGTCGGCGCAAGTTTATGGCTACCGGGTCGCCGGCAAGACCGGCACGGTGCATAAGAATAACGAAGGGGGTTACTCGGAGGATCAATATCGTTCGCTGTTTGTGGGTTTCATGCCAGCAAGTGCACCGCGCGTTGCTGCGGTGGTGGTAATCGATGGTCCACGTGGCGGTCAGCATTACGGCGGCTTGGTGGCCGCACCGGTGTTTGCGAGTGTGATGCACGACGCCGCACGAATTCTTAATTTGCCAGCCGATGCACTAGACGAGCCAGACCAAAAAGCGCTCCGCCTGGCGTCGAAGCCCGCTGACGCCAGCGCCGCGAAAGGACAGTTGCAGTGATCGCTGCCTCCACTAGTTCCGGCATACCCACCTTAGCAAGTATTTTTGCGGGCCTCGGCGCTGAGCTGCCTGTTCCCGGCTTGGCCGTGCGCGGACTTGCCATCGACAGTCGTCAGATCACTGGCGGCGAGTGCTTTTTCGCCTTAAGAGGCGCGCGCGAGAACGGTCTTTCGTTTGTGGCGCAAGCAATCCAAAACGGCGCAGTTGCGGTAGGAATAGATAGCGCGGAGCAATCGCCTGTGGTGCCAGTGCCCGTGATCAGGGTGCCCCGGCTGCGCGAAAAGCTCGGGATGGTCGCGGCCAAGTTCTACGGCGAGCCGAGCGCGAAGTTGCGGGTTATCGCGGTTACTGGGACTAATGGCAAAACCACTGTGGCGCACCTGTGTGCGCAGGCGCTGACGACCCTCGGTCAGCACTGCGGCTACCTTGGAACCCTGGGCACAGGTGATTTGAATTCGCTGCAGCCTTCCGGTCTAACAACGCCTGATCCAATTCGATTGCAAGCGGACTTCGCCACCTTGCTGGCGGACGGCAAAGTTGCGGTTGCACTCGAAGCGTCGTCACACGCATTGGCGCAGTTCAGACTCGCCGGAACGCAAATAACCACGGCGGTATTTACCGGCCTGAGTCATGACCATCTTGACTATCACGCAAGCCCGCAAGCCTATTTCGAGGCTAAGCGCTCGCTGTTCGCACAGCCTGGTTTGCGGCATGCCGTGCTGAGCGCGGATGATTCCCGCGCGAGCGAGATCGCAGACGTGTTACCCAGTGAGATCTCGCTCACCACTTTTTCACTGCAGAACAAAACGCACCCGCGCGCGCGGGAAATGCGTCTGGTGCTGAGTCACGCGGAATACACCCCGCAACATTCGTTGCTTGAGATAGATACTCCGCAGGGCAGGGCGAGCATTCGCAGCCGCCTGGTGGGCGATATCAACGCGCAGAATTTATTAGCCGCGCTCGGTGTGTTGCTGTCCTTCGAGGTGCCGCTCGCGGCCGCTGCAACTGCACTCGCACAGGCAATGCCGGTGTGTGGACGACTGGAGCGCCATGGTGGGAGCGCCGGTATGCCGCTGATATTCATCGATTACGCGCATTCACCAGACAGTCTCGAGCGAGTCTTGAGAATATTGCGTGGCTTCAAGCCCGCACGTCTGATCTGCATCTTCGGTTGTGGCGGCGAGCGGGATCGCGCTAAACGACCGCTGATGGGACAGGTAGCTGCCGAATACGCCGATCTGACAATTGTTACTACCGACAATCCACGGAACGAGCAGCCTGCCTCAATCGCCCGCGAGATAATGGCCGGTGTAAACGATACATCATGCTGCACGGCAATCGCAGATCGCGCGCAGGCGATAGAGACGGCACTTGCCGATGCGGCCCCCGGGGATATCGTGCTGATCGCGGGCAAAGGCCATGAGACCACGCAAGAAATTGCCGGACAGCGCTTCGCGCAGAGCGATCAGGCCATTGTTCAGAAGTGGCTGGCGGGACGTAGATGATTGCACTTTCACTTACTGAAATTGCGGCAGCGCTAAGCGGCGAACTGCGTGGAAATAACACAAACTTTACCGGTGTCAGCACAGACACGCGTACGCTCAAGCAAGGCGAATTTTTTGTAGCACTCAAGGGTGATCGCTACGACGGGCATGATTCTCTTGCCGACGCCGTCAAGCAGGGCGCGGTGGGCGCGCTGCTCGCCAAGGAGTGTGTGACCGACATCCCCTATGTCCTGGTACAAAAAACTCGGCCTGCGCTGGGGCAACTCGCCAGATTTTGGCGGAACCGATATGTGCTGCCCGTGATTGGAATCACCGGCAGCAACGGCAAGACCAGCACCAAGGAAATAACCGCCGCGATCCTGCGCGAGCGGGGCGCAGTGCTGGCGACCAAGGGCAATTTGAACAACGACATCGGGGTTCCGCTCACGCTGTTCGGGTTGGCGCCGACACATCACGCGGCAGTGATCGAAATGGGCGCGAATGGACCGCAGGATATTGCCGAGCTGGCCGAGATTGCATGCCCTACCGTTGGCGTAGTCACGATGTGTGGGCCAGCCCATTTAGCGGGGTTCGGGTCGATCGCCAAAGTCGCTGAGGCGAAGGGCAAGCTGTTGCAGTTTTTGGATAGCGCAGGGACCGCAGTCATCAACGCAGATGACCAATTCTGCGAGTACTGGCGCCAAATCTCGCGGGCCGGAACTCTGCTGACTTTTGGAATTGAGCACCCAGCGGATTACCGTGCCCAAAGTATCGAGCAGCGACCACCCGGGCAGGGCACTCAATTCGAATTGCGCTCGCCGCTGGGGACTATCGTGGTCACGCTTCCGCTCGATGGTCGACACAACATCTACAACGCGCTCGCCGCTGCGGCGGCCGCCATCGCGGCTGGCGCCAGTTTAGAGAACGTTAAATGTGGGCTCGCCCGTGCGCCACAGGTTGCTGGTAGGTTGGTACTCAAAAAGGGCGTTGGCGGCTGCCAGCTCATTGATGACAGCTACAACGCGAACCCGGCATCATTGGCTGCGGCGCTCGCGGTGCTGGCGCAGGTCAGTGGACCGCGCTGGCTGGTACTTGGCGACATGGGGGAACTGGGCGCGGATGAACTGGCGCAGCATCGCGATGCCGGGATTCTCGCCCGTGTCTATGGCGTCGAACGCCTGCTGACCCTCGGCAAGTTGGCGCACGCGGCGAGCGAGGGTTTCGGCCCGGGCGGCGAGCATTTTCAGGAGCCTGCCGCGCTGGTGGCGGCGTTGCGTGAGCGTGTTGCACCCGGGGTCACCTTGTTGATTAAAGGGTCGCGTCTAATGCAAATGGAAAGAATCGTCGGCGCGCTCGCAGCGCCGGAAGCCAGCGCATGTTGATTTGGCTTGCCGACTATCTGCAACAGATCGAGACCGGGTTCGGAGTGGTCAGATATCTGACCCTACGGACGATTTTGAGCGTCCTCACGGCGCTGTTTCTTTCGTTACTGATTGGCCCGCTGGTGATTCGTCACTTAGCCCGTCTGCAAATTGGGCAACGGGTGCGCGACGATGGCCCACAATCTCATCTCTCTAAAGCGGGTACGCCCACGATGGGCGGCGCGTTAATCATCTTGGTGATCGTCGCCACCACGCTGCTGTGGGGTGATTTGGCAAATCGTTTCATCTGGATTTCATTGCTAACCATTTTCGCGTTTGGCGTAATCGGGTGGAGTGATGATTATTTGAAGATTGCGCGCAAGAATTCTAAAGGTCTCCCACCAGGTTCCAAGTATCTCTGGCAATCAATCGCAGCACTCACTGCGGCGGTTCTGTTGTGGTCGTTGGCAAAGACGCCGGCAGAAACCGAACTTATCGTACCCTTCTTCAAACAGCTCACGATGAACTTGGGTTGGTTTTATTTTCTCTCGACGTATCTGGTTATCGTCGGCACCAGTAACGCAGTGAATTTAACGGATGGCCTCGACGGCCTGGCAATCATGCCAACGGTGTTGATCGCGGCGGCCCTCATCGTCTTTGCCTATGTGACCGGCAATATCAAATTCTCCCAATACCTGGGTTTGCCCTATGTCGCGGGAGTAGGCGAACTCTGTGTTTTTTGTGGCGCGATGGTCGGCGCAGGACTGGGCTTTCTTTGGTTCAACACCTATCCGGCGCAAGTCTTCATGGGGGACATTGGTGCATTGGCGCTGGGTGCCGCACTCGGGGTTGTGTCAGTGATGGTTCGCCAGGAATTGGTGTTGTTCATCATGGGCGGCGTATTCGTGTTGGAAACAGTATCGGTCATTCTGCAGGTTGCCTCATTCAAGCTGACCGGTCGACGAATCTTCAGAATGGCACCCATCCATCATCACTTCGAATTGAAAGGTTGGCCGGAACCGCGCGTGATAGTTCGCTTCTGGATTATCTCAGTGATCCTGGTCCTGGTCGGTCTCGCAACCTTGAAAATTCGTTAATCCCACGATGACTTCCGCTGCAGTCTCAAGCCGAATTTTGCCGACCACCCCCGTCGCGCGTGAACGCTGGTTAGTGTTCGGTATGGGCAAGACAGGTTTGTCCTGTGCACGCTTTTTGAGTGCGCATGGACATGCGGTCACAGTGATTGATACGCGCGATAAGCCGCCCGAGATGGAGTTACTGAAACAACTGCTGCCGGAGATTAACTGTCGCTGCGGACCTCAGGAGGCGGGCGTGCTTGATAACATCGACGCGCTCGCAGTCAGCCCCGGCATCCCGCTCGATCATCCACTCGTGCGCGCAGCGCGTGACCTTGGTCTGCCGATTGTCGGCGATATTGAATTGTTTGCACGGGTGGCGCCTGCCCCGTATGTCGCGATTACGGGCTCGAATGGCAAGAGCACAGTCACCACCTTGGTCGCGCAGATTATTGCAAGCGCGCAGCAGTCGGTAAAAGCGGGTGCGAACCTGGGCACGCCTGCACTCGATCTATTGGCACCACCAATTCCAAACTACTTCGTGCTTGAGCTTTCGAGCTTTCAACTGGAAGTCACTACCAGCCTGGCTGCCCAGATTGCCTGTCTCTTGAATATCTCCCCGGATCATCTCGATCGCCATGGCACCCTGGCCAAGTATGCGGCAGCCAAATCGCGCATTTTGCATAACGCGTGCGCGGTGGTGCTCAACGCAGACGATCCTTTGGTAGCGAGCCTGGCGCCGACGAATGTGCCTGTGCACTGGGTGTCTCTGCAGGGCGCCCGCCCAGCTTGCTACTCGGTCGTGGTGCGCGACGGGCAGCGTTATCTCGCGCATGGCGAGCAAATTCTGTTGCCCAGCGCAGCGCTGCAGATTAAGGGCGCGCATAACGAGTTCAATGCACTCGCCGCGCTTGCGATTACCGATTGCCTGGGCATTCCGCGCGCCAGCCAGCTCGCGGTACTGCGTGAATTCATGGGACTTGAGCACCGCTGCCGGTTAGTGGCGGAACATGCCGGGGTCAGCTGGTTTAATGATTCCAAAGGGACCAATGTAGGCGCATCAGTGGCGGCTGTTGCTGGCATATTTAATGATCGAACTGGGGTGCTGATCGCCGGTGGTCAGGGCAAGGGCGCAGATTTCACGGTGCTGCGCACAGCGCTCAAGGCGCGCGTACATTCCGTGGTTTTGCTCGGCGAAGATGCGCTAAAAATCGAAGCAGCAATCGCCGATCTTGTCCGCACCACTCACGCGCACTCGATGGAGCAGGCTGTGGCGCAGGCCAGTGCCTGCGCGCGTCCTGGCGACGCGGTGCTGCTGTCGCCGGCTTGCGCGAGTTTTGATATGTTCCAGGATTACGCGGCCCGCGGCAGGGCGTTTGAAGCTGCTGTCCGCGAGCTAATTCAGCGATGAACCAGGCCGTGCCCAATGCACCAGTGAAGCGCGTTCACTTCGCAGATACCTATCGGTATGATCCCTGGATGATCGCGATTGTGCTTGCGATCATTGGGCTCGGCTTGATCATGGTGGCTTCATCATCGATCGCGATCGCAGCGCGCAACGGCGGCAGTGAATTTCATTACCTGTGGCGACAACTGGCAGCGTTAGGCCTCGGGGCATTTTTTGGGGCGATTGTGCTGCAAGCACCGCTCGCTGCCTTCGAACGCGCGAGTACAACTTTTCTGCTGGTCGCAATTGGGCTGCTCGCCGCGGTGTTGGTGCCAGGCCTCGGTCGCGAGGTGAACGGCAGTATGCGGTGGATCAGCATTGGTCCGTTGACCCTGCAAGCCTCAGAGCCGACTAAATTGGCCGTAATTGTGTATACGGCGGGCTTTCTGGTACGGCATCAGCAGCAGGTGAGAAATGCGCTGATGGGTTTCATCAAGCCGATCGGGGTGGTTACCATCGTCGCTGGATTCTTGCTGATCGAACCCGATTTCGGCGCCGCAGTTGTAATTCTCACGACGGTGTTGGGTATGCTATTTCTAGGTGGGGTGCCGGTCGCGCGTTTCGTGGCGTGGGGTGGCGTTGCAGTGTCTGCATTAGCCGCGATTGCAGTGCTCGCACCGTACCGGATGCAGCGACTCATGGCGTTTCGCGACCCCTGGTCGGATCCCTACAACACCGGCTTCCAGCTCACTCAGGCGCTGATCGCCTTTGGGCGTGGCGAGTGGTTTGGCGTCGGACTCGGCAATAGCGTGCAAAAGCTTTTTTATCTGCCGGAAGTCCACACGGATTTTATTTTCGCGGTGATCGGCGAAGAGCTCGGTCTGATCGGTGCCTGCGTGGTGATTGGGCTGTTCTTTCTGTTGCTGGCAAGGATTCTCCACATTGGCGGTCAAGCTGAAGATAATAACCAGCCTTTCGCGGCCTACGTCGCCTATGGCGTTGGACTGTTGATCGCCATCGAAGCGTTCGTGAATATTGGCGTGAACCTGGGGCTCCTGCCGACGAAAGGACTCACCCTGCCCATGATCAGCTATGGCAGCAATAGCATGGTGATGCTGTGTGTGGCCGTTGCGCTGGTGCTGCGCGTCTCATTCGAGGCGCAAGTCACGCGCAGAACAGCTGCGACAACTGGCGCGCTGCCAACATGAATGCCAAACGCGTGTTGATTGTCGCGGGTGGCACAGGCGGGCATATTTTTCCTGCGCTCGCGGTCGCGGATTATCTTAAATGTCATCAGGTAACCCCATACTGGTTAGGCTCTGCGCATGGCATGGAAGGCCACCTCGTGCCGAAGCACCACATCGATTTGATCAAAGTTGCGATCGGCGGCGTGCGTGGTAAAGGTCTTTTACGGTGGTTGCTGGCACCATTCGCCGTCGTGAACGCAACGTTTGCCGCGATTATTGCGATTCTGCGAGTTAAGCCAGGCGTGGTCCTTGGCATGGGGGGCTTTGTGAGCGGGCCTGGCGGAATCGCCGCATGGATGTGTCGCAAGCCCTTAGTGATTCACGAGCAGAATGCGGTGCCTGGCCTCACCAATCGCGCCTTAAGGTTTATTGCGACGCGCGTGTTGGTGGCATATCCCGATACGTTCCCGGAAAATTCCAAGACCACCGTGACGGGTAACCCGGTGCGTGCGGCGATTCTTGAAGTGCCTGCGCCGGATCTGAGATCGCACCCATCGAATGTATTGCGTATCCTGGTCCTGGGTGGAAGTCTTGGCGCGCGCGCGCTGAATCGCGTAGTGCCCGCAGGCCTTGCGCAGTTGCACTCGCGGTGCTGTCTTGAGGTACGACATCAAACCGGTGAGCGAGATCTCGGCGCGACCACAGAGGCCTATCAGCAGCACCAATTGGCGGCGACCACAGAGGCCTTTATTGCAGACATGGCGACGGCCTATGCGTGGGCGGACGTCGTGATCTGTCGCGCCGGCGCCCTGACCATCGCAGAATTATCGGCGGTCGGCGTTCCCTCCATTCTCGTGCCGTTTCCTTATGCGGTGGATGATCATCAAACCGTCAATGCGGCGTATCTCAAAAATAAGGGCGCGGCACTTACGATTCGTGAGGACGATTTTTCGGCGGATTCACTCGTCAGGGCGCTGCGCGACATCACCGACGATAGACCACGGATGCTGGAGATGGCGCGCCGCGCCCGCGCCGCAGCCTATCCGTCGGCGACGACTGATGTCGCTCAATGTTGTTTGGCCCTCCTTAATGCTTAAGCCCGATCAACTGCCAATGCATAATGTTCGCCGCATTCATTTTGTGGGAATCGGCGGCGCCGGTATGAGCGGCATCGCGGAGGTCTTTCACAATCTTAGCTATCAAATTTCAGGCTCGGATCTGGCGCGTAACCAGATGACCGATCAGCTAGCCAAGATGGGAGTGCGGATTGAAATTGGCCATCGCGCAGAGCATGTGACGGGTGCGGATGTGGTGGTCTACTCAAGCGCTGTGGCAGCCGACAATCCTGAACTTCAAACTGCGCGTGCACAGCGTATTCCGATTGTGCCGCGGGCCGAGATGTTGGCAGAACTCATGCGCTTCAGGCGTGGTATCGCGGTGGCGGGAACGCATGGCAAAACCACCACTACCAGCCTGGTGGCGAGTGTGCTTGGCGAAGGCGGCCTGGATCCGACATTTGTGATCGGCGGGTTGCTGCATAGCGCCGGCTCGCATGCCAAATTGGGCGCGGGACATTATCTAGTCGCCGAGGCCGACGAAAGTGACGCGTCGTTTCTACTGTTGAATCCTTTGCTCGCGGTTCTCACCAATATCGATGCGGATCATATGCAAACGTACGATCAGGATTTTGAGAAATTGCGCGGCAGTTTTCGCGAGTTTTTTAAGCGGCTGCCGTTCTACGGCGTAGCGATCCTGTGCACCGACGATCCCGCCGCGATGTCCCTTGCAGAAGATTTGCATACCCGCGTGATTACCTACGGGACTGCACCAACTGCCGATATTCGAGGCTTCGACATTGAAATCGATGGCCGCTGCTCGCGCTTTAAGGTCGCGCGGGGCGCGCATGGTGCCGACTTGCAGGTCACCCTGAATATGCCGGGCCGACATAACGCCCTGAACGCGCTGGCGGCAATCGCGGTGGCGGCCGAATTGGGTATCTCGGATGAGGCGGTGGTGCGCGCACTGGGCGCGTTTCAGGGGGTGAATCGACGCTGTCAAATAAAAGGTGTTGCGCGCCTGCGTGATGCGGAGGTCTTGGTGATCGATGATTATGGCCATCATCCAAGCGAACTTGCAGCGATGATCAGAACCGCACGTGAAGGCTGGCCGGAACGGCGGCTGGTGGTCGCTTTCCAACCTCATCGTTATTCAAGAACGCGCGATCTGTTTGATGATTTTGTAACGGTGCTCGCCAAGTGCGATGTGCTGCTGGTGCTCGACATTTACGCGGCAGGCGAAAAGCCGATCCCCGGCGCAGATGCACGCGCACTCTGTCGTGCGATTCGCACGCGCGGTACAGTCGATCCGATATTTGTCGCCGAGCCGGCCGGCGTGCCGGAAGTTCTTGCGAGCTTGGCGCGCAACGGGGATCTCGTGATGCTGCTGGGTGCCGGCAGTATTGGTCGCGTGGCCGGAACACTTGATTACGTAAAGGAAGACGCGTGTGGCTAGTCAGGCCGAGAGGTTACGCGATTACCGAGGGTTCGCAATGAGCCCCTGGTATTCGACACTGGCGACCCGCGGCACCCTGCGCTTCGATGAACCGTTGGCGCGGCACTGCACGTGGCGCGTAGGGGGCTGCGCCGCGATTTACTTCGAACCAGTCGACCGCGCAGATTTGGTGAGCTTTCTCGGTGCGGTGCCGCCCACTGTGCCGCTCACCTGGCTTGGCCTCGGCAGCAATGTTTTAATCCGTGACGGGGGCATCGCTGGCGTGGTCCTGCTGACGGGTCGCGCGCTCGCGAAAATTAACCAGCAGCACGGCGTGTTCAGCGTTGAAGCAGGTGTGCCGTGTGCGAAGGTGGCGAAGCAAGTCGCCAATGCCGGCTATACCGGCGCAGAATTTCTAAGCGGCATCCCGGGTAGCATGGGCGGCGCGTTGGCGATGAACGCGGGCGCCTTCGGCAGCGAAATATGGTCCTGGGTACGCAGCGTGGAGACTATCGACCGCACTGGGCGTTGCCGGCAGCGGGCACCTTCCGACTATCAAATCGGCTACCGCTCGGTCAGGGGGCCCAGTGAGGAATGGTTCGTCGGTTGCGAACTGTCATTTCCGCTCGCCATCGACGTGGTCCCCAAAGTGCGAGGACGCGAATTGCTCGCGCAACGAAACGCCAGCCAGCCGACCGGTGCGCCAAGTGGGGGATCGGTGTTCAGGAATCCATCTGGGGACTACGCGGGTCGGCTGATCGAGGCTGCTGGGTTCAAAGGCTATCGCCTTGGTGGCTGCCACGTGTCGCCGAAGCACGCGAATTTTATTATTAACGACGGTCACGCGACGGCCACCGATATTGAAGCGCTGATCGAGCAGCTGCGCGCTGCGGTGTGGGAAAAATTTAGCGTCCAGCTTGAACCCGAAGTTCGCATCCTCGGCCGTGCCTTGCAGTCAGCGGAGGAGGTGTCTGGTGACTGAGCTGCTGAGTCCGGCGCAAAGGCAGGAAATGCAGGACTTGCGCGCAAGCGTCGGGCGGGTCGCTGTCCTGATGGGTGGCGAATCCGCCGAACGAGAAGTGTCGCTACGCAGTGGGACCGCAGTGCTGAACGCACTGCGCAACATGGAATTCGATGCCACGGGCATTGATTGGCAGCGCGACCAGTTGCCCACATTACTGGCGTCGCGCCCGGATCATGTGTTCATCGCGCTGCATGGGCGCGGTGGTGAGGACGGCGCTCTGCAAGGGGCGCTCGATGTCGCAGGTATCCCCTACACCGGCAGTGGTGTGCTCGGTTGTGCGTTGTCGATGGACAAGATCCGTTCGAAAAAAATCTGGCAAAGCACGAACTTGTCGACTCCCGACTTTGTGCTCGCCACAGATCCCTTGCCGGTCGCGGAGATTATCGGGCGGCTCGGCCTGCCGGTGATGGTGAAACCGGCGCGCGAGGGCTCCAGTATCGGTATCAGTCTGGTCGCAAGGCACGAAGAGTTAGCGGCGGCCGTTGCACTTGCGCGAACATTCGATCACGACGTGCTAATCGAATCGTTCGTGAGCGGTGGCGAATATACGCTCGCGATCGTCGATGGCGTTGCCTTGCCGCTGATCAAGCTCGAAACGCCGCGGAAGTTCTACGACTATGAGGCCAAATACCTTGCGAACACCACGCGTTATCTATGTCCAGCTGATTTACCTCAGCAGGCAGAGCGCCTGCTGGTCGAGCAGGGGAAGGCGGCCTTCCAGGCGCTTGACGCACAGGGCTGGGCGCGGATCGATTTCATGTGCGACCCGCAGGGGCAGTCTTGGTTAATTGAGCTCAATGCGGTCCCCGGCATGACCGATCATTCGCTAGTTCCCATGGCGGCCCGGCAGGCCGGATGGCCCTTCGAGTACCTCGTCGGCCGCATCCTTGGCGCCAAGCTCAGGACCAACCGATGAATCAAGCGATCCGCAAGCAAAGCCTCGCGCCGCCCGAGTCGGCACCGGTGACGGCGCGCCTGTTGTGGTCAATGCTGGTCACCTTGGTGTTCTTAGCGGCGGTGGGTTATGTGGGTCAATCGCTCACCCGTACCACCAGTTTTCCGATTAAGAAGGTCACTGTCGAAGGCGATTTCCGCTTTCTTACGCCGGGCTATATCCAAACATTAGTGGGGCAGTCGTTGCATGGCGGCTTTTTCCAGCTTGATGTGCAGGAAATTCGCCGCAACCTCCTCGAAGAACCGTGGGTAATGGAAGCCACAATCGAAAGAATCTGGCCGGATGTTCTCCGGGTGTCGATCAGCGAACAGCGACCCGCCGCGCAATGGGGAAAACACGCGCTGCTCAATACGGCCGCCGATATGTTCGCGCCGGGTGTGGGCACTTTTCCGCAAGATTTACCGCGACTGCGCGGGCCGGTCGGCAGCGAGTCCGAAGTGCTTGCGACCTATCGCCTGATCGCCGGGCGCATGGCGGCGCTGGATTTATCAGTCGCCTGGCTGGCGTTATCCGAACGGGGTGCGTGGACCGTCGGCTTAACCGACGAGACGCGGTTAATTTTGGGGCGTCACCGCATCGATGAACGCCTGCAACGCTTTCGTGAGGGCT
>CAMATU010000036.1 GCA_945861225.1 Klebsiella pneumoniae | reverse complement strand
AGATGCACCTTGACGTTATGGGCATCCACCGACTCGATCGATTCAACGGTTTCGCCGAGCCGCAGCGAGACGCCGCGATCCCGCAAATGGTGGGTGAATTCACTGACGATCTCGCGATCAAGGAAACTCAAAATATCTTCGCGCCCGTCAATCAAGGTCACATGCAGATCGAGTGCGCTTAAGATCGATGCATACTCGACGCCGATGACCCCCGCGCCCACCACCACCACATTGCGCGGCAAATCCTTCATGCGCAGGATTTCGTCGCTATCGACCACACTCACACCATCGAAGGGAATGTTCTCCGGGCGCACGGGGCGTGAGCCGGTGGCGACTAGAATCTTCTCGCCGTATACCACCTTAGCCGTATCGTCCTCGGATTCGATGCGGATCTCGTGCGGCCCTTCAAAGCTCGCCGTGCCGGCGACCGTGGTCACGTAGTTGCGATGAAGTTTGTGCTGCAGAACCTCGATCTCGTGGCGAATGGTCACTTCCAGACGCTGCATCAGATCGGCGGCCGTAATGTGCTCCTTCACGCGATAACTGCGGCCATAGAATCCGCGCTGTCGCCAGCCGGTTAAATAAAGCACCGTCTCGCGGAGCGTTTTGCTCGGAATCGTGCCGCTGTGGAGACAGGAGCCGCCGATCTGGAACATTTGTTCGATTAACAGCACCGAACGCCCGAGCTTGGCCGCCTGAATCGCGCCACGCTGGCCCGCCGGACCACTGCCCAGCACAATAAGATCATATTTATCCACGCTCAGCCTCCACACCTGCCGCAAGCAGTTCGCTCGCCTGCCGATAACGCCCAAGGGCGCGGCGCGCGCTGGGCGGTTGTTAACTCGATCTGCGGT
Source organism: Klebsiella pneumoniae (assembly GCA_945861225.1). Lineage (GTDB taxonomy): Bacteria > Pseudomonadota > Gammaproteobacteria > CAIKBL01. The sequence continues at coordinate 27,281 of CAMATU010000036.1, read as the reverse complement.
CCGTGATTAGCCGCCTGTGCTGCCGAGGCGTATCGTGTACCGGCATCATTCGTAGATATGTAACGGCGCGTAGAGGATAGCGGCGGGAACCGCTTGTTCTTGACGAGCACAGCGCCGGAATACTTTTAAATGGAGTACTAACCCGTGACGATTAGTTCGCTCAAATCCCGTCCACACACCACTGCCCAGCAGGCGCTAAATGGATTAATCAGCGCAGCCAGCGAGGTCATTCTGGGCAAGGCCGAGGTGCTCAAGCTGGCCGTCACCTGTCTTGTCGCTGGCGGCCATTTACTGTTGGAAGATCTGCCGGGGGTTGGTAAGACCACCCTGGCGCACACACTTGCGCGGCTCTCGGGACTCGACTTTCAACGCCTGCAGTTCACCAGCGACATGTTGCCCGCAGACATTCTGGGTGCCTCGGTGTACCACCGGGCGAGCCAGACTTTCGAATTGCAGCGCGGACCGATCTTCACGCAGGTCCTGCTGGCCGACGAAATCAACCGCGCCACCCCCCGTGCGCAGAGTGCGCTGCTGGAGGCCATGGCCGAAGGACAGGTAACCCTGGAAGGCGTGACGCACCCGTTACCCGCGCCTTTCTTCGTGATCGCGACGCAAAATCCGCAAGAGCAGATCGGCACGTATCCGCTCCCGGAATCCCAGCTTGATCGCTTTCTGATGCGACTGTCGCTGGGCTATCCCGCGCCGCGCGCCGAACGCGAATTGCTGCGCGGGCAGGATCGTCGCGCGCTGCTGACCAAACTGCAGCCCGTGCTCGACGCCGAGACCTTCTGTCAATTGCAGCGCGAGGTCGATGCCGTGCATGTGTCCGATCCGCTGCTCGATTACTTGCAGGCATTGCTCACACAGTCGCGTCAGTCGGCAGATTTTCATCACGGTCTATCGCCGCGTGCCGGGCTCGCGCTGTTGCGGGCCGCACGCGCCTGGGCGCTGGTGGCGGGTCGCACGCATTGCCTGCCCGAGGATCTGCAGGCAATTTTGCCGAGCGTAGTCAGTCATCGCCTGAGTCCGCGCGAAACCAGCACACCGGTCGCGACACTCGCCGCGCGGTTGATTGCGGCGGTCCCCATTCCCTAGCAGTCTGTCGAACTTAGGTGTCCGCCACTGGATGGTCTACGAAGCATGTCGATATCCGCGCTGAGTCTGGCTGCGATCCCGCTTAACCGGCGGCGAATTTTCATCCTGCCCACCCGCCATGGCCTCACCCTCGGCGGGCTGCTGGTCGTGATCTTGCTCGGGGCGATCAACTACGACAACGCCCTCGCCTACCTCCTGTGCTTCCTGTTGGGCGGACTGTTGCTGGTCGCGATGCTGCACACCTACGCCAACCTGGCTGGCCTCGCGCTGCACGCGATCCGCGCCGAGCCGGTATTTGCCGGCAGTCCGGTTGAGTTCATGGTGCAGCTGACGAGTCCCTCACCGCGTGCCCGCTATGGCGTGACATTGCGCCGTCTCACCCCCGGCAGTCGCCGCTGGTGGCGCCGCGCAGAGGTAGACACCAGCGCGACAAGCCCCGTGCTCGCGGGTGATACCGCGCTAGTCTTGCGCGTCCCATCGACGCGCCGCGGCCGCCTGCTGCTTGGCAGGCTGCGTATCGAAAGCGCCTTCCCACTCGGCATTTTGCGCGCCTGGGCGTATTTCGCGACGGACGCGCAGACGGTGATTTATCCCGCGCCGCACGGGAACCTGCCATTGCCGCAGGCACCGCTGCGCGCCGGCGCACACCGGCAAGGTCTGCAGTCCGGCATGGAAGACTTCTTCGGTCTGCATCCCTATCGCGCCGGAGACGCGCTGCGCGCCATTCACTGGCCGTCACTCGCGCGCCAGGACGAGCTCCTGGTAAAGCAGTTCAGGGGCGGTGGAGAGGATGAAGTATGGTTGCGCTGGTCGCAGGTCAGCGCATTGCCCGAGCTCGAAGGGCGCCTTGCGCAATTAACGCAATGGGTGTTGCACGCGGAACAGGCCGGGCTCCGTTACGCGCTCGATCTCCCCGGGCAGCAAGTACCGCCGGGGCGCGGCGCAGCGCAGCGCGCACAGGTGTTGCAAGCGCTCGCGCTTTATCAGCTTACTTAGGGTGATTTTAGAAACGGCACATTTGTGGTGGTGCCTCGCTGGCTTAAGCCTCGCCCTGGCGCCGCATGCCCACCGGCTGAGCCCAGGCATTCTGTTCTGCGCCGGCGTGCTGGCCGCGTGGCGTATGCTGGCTGCGTATCGTTATCTCCCCTTGCCGGATCGCAGCCATCGTGCGCTGTGGTCGCTCAAACAGCTGCTCGCGATCGCGGCCTTCGGCGCGATCTATATCGCCTATCGTGGACAAATCGGGCGCGATGCGGGCGTCGCCCTACTCGCCGCACTGCTTGGTCTCAAATTTCTCGAAATGGAACACGCGCGGGATTTTTATGTGGTGAGCTTTCTGACCTACTTTCTGGTCGTCACCAATTTCCTTTATTCGCAGAGCGTGCCCACTGCGCTCTACATGCTGCTCGTTGTGGTGCTGGTCACTGCGGGACTCATTCGCTTCAACGCACCTGTGCGCGGTTACTCATCACGCGCCTGTATGCGCTTGGCGCTTCGCATGGTGCTCCAGGCGCTGCCCATCATGTGCATCGCCTTTGTGCTGTTTCCGCGCATGCCGGGACCGCTGTGGGGATTACCGCAGGACGCCTTTAGCGCAGTGACCGGTCTCAGTGACAGCATGACCATTGGCCAGATTACATCGCTCGGCGTGTCAGACGAGATCGCGTTCCGGGTTGCATTCGAGGCGCAATTGCCGCGGGCAGCAGAGCGCTACTGGCGCGGCCCGGTGCTGTGGGACACCGATGGTCGAACCTGGCGCACCCGCAAAGTGGGTGCGGACGAACCCCACGCGGTGGTCAAACAAGGCCCGGTGTATCGCTATTCGGTGTTGCTCGAACCAACTGGTGAACGCTGGCTGCTCGGCCTTGATGCGGTGACCCAGAGCGATCGCGCGGCCGTGGCCGGTGCTGATCAGACGCTCTATGCCCGCAGTGCGGTTAAACAGCGCATGCGCTACACCCTCGAATCCGCCACGCGCTACCAACTGCGCGACATCACCGCCGCCGAGCGCCTGGCCGCACTCGCTTTGCCGGCCGGGCAACACGCACGCGCAGTCGCGCTCGGCCGCGAGTGGCAGTCCGCACACCGCGATCCGGTCGCGCGCGTGCAGAGCGCGCTCGAGTTCTTCCGTCGCGAGCATTTCGTCTACACCCTGTTGCCGCCGGCGTTGCCTGGCGATTCCGTCGATCAGTTTCTGTTCGAAACCAAAGCCGGTTTTTGCGAACACTACGCGGCGAGCTTTGTGGTGTTGATGCGCGCGGCCGGTATTCCGTCTCGCGTGGTCACGGGTTATCAAGGCGGCGAATTCAATAATGTCAGTGATTATCTGATTATTCGTCAGCGCGACGCGCATGCGTGGGCTGAAGTCTTTTTGCCAGCGCAGGGCTGGGTGCGGGTCGATCCCACGTCGGTAGTCGCGCCAGCGCGGCTGTCGCTCGGCATCAATTCAATCGCCGGTGATCGCTCACCGCTGGCGATGATCGAGCGTAATGCCGCTGCGCTCAAGGCGTTCCGCAGCGTCGCCGCGCTGTGGGATGCGATGAATTATCAGTGGTCGCAATGGGTACTGGGTTACTCGCCACAGCGCCAGCTCGAGTTCTTCAGTCTGTTTGGTTTTGACGATGTCGACGTGGGCGACATGATCCTGGTCCTCACGGCAAGTCTCGCGGTGGTGATGGCGCTGCTGGCGGTGTTTACCTTACGCGTCGCCCGTGCCGGCGATCCGGTCGTGCGCAGTTATGCGCGCTTCTGCACCAAGCTCGCGCGCCGCGGATACCCGCGTGCGCCACACGAGGGGCCGCGCGATTATGCCGCGCGCGTGTCGGTGGCGCGCCCTGACCTTGCGACGAATATCGAATACATCACCAAACTCTACACGGCACTGCGCTATGGCGACGCGCGGCTGGATCCTGGTTTGTTGCGGCGGGCGGTCGCGCGGTTCGTGGCAAGTCGAAGTCGCTAGCCGATTTCTTTGCGCCCATGGATCCCGGGTCTGCGCCCGGGATGACGGCTTTGAACATTCGCGCTGACCTTCAACCCGTCACCCCGGAAAGCGCGCCAGCACCCGGTCATACACGCCCGCGTAACCTTCGACCATCGCCGACAGGCTGAAGCGATCCAGTGCAACCCGGCGCGCTGCCGCGCTGTGCGTCGCACGGAGCGCGGGAGCGGCAACATATTCAGCGAGGATTGCGGCGAGCGCCGCGACATCACCTGGCGCGAACAAGCGCCCATTCACGCCGTCTTCCACCAGCTCCACATTGCCACCCACGGCACTCGCGACCACTGGCAGTCCGCTCGCCATCGCTTCCAGGATTGTGTTCGAGATCCCCTCGTTGAGTGACGGCAACACAAACACGTCCAACGCGCTTAACACCGCGGGAATTTGCTCGCTCGCCCCAAGCAACGCCGTGCGCTCTGCAATCCCGAGGGAACCCGTGAGATTTTTAAGTTCGGCCAACAATGGACCATCGCCCGCGATGATCAGCCGCGCAGCAGGCCGGCTCGCTGCCACGCGCGCGAACGCGCGCAGCAACGTGGCCTGATCCTTCACCGCTTGAATACGCCCGACGGTACCAATCAAGACAAGTGCCGGATCGCGAAACTCCACGGGTAGCACCTGCCGCGACTTCGTCGCCGTTGGCGCGAAACGCGTCGTATCCACCCCGTTATAAATCTGGGTGACCCGCGTCGCTGGCGCGCCGACAACCTCCACCAGGAAGCGCTGAAGATGTTTGGACACGGTGATGTACTCGGCCACCAATGGCCGGTGCAAGCGCCGCAGCAGCAGCGGTTTCCATTGTCGACCATCGAGATTGTCGACATCCCAGCCGTGTTCGCTGTGCACACAGGGCACACCGGCCAGGCGCGCCGGCAATAAGGCATCTAAACCGGATTGATTGCGGGTGTGAACCAGCGCCGGCCGCAATTCGCGGCACAGCCGATACAGGGCCTGGCGGAGCCGCCACACGCCGTGGCGCGAGCGATGCAGTGCATGCACCGCAACCCCGGGCTGCGTGATTCGCGCGCGAAATTCCGTGTAATCTTCTATACACACAACCGCGTGACGATAGCGCGTGGGTGGCAGGTGGTTGATCAGATTCACCAAGCCGTTTTCCATGCCACCGATCTGGAGATGATGCAGGACCTGCAACACCAGTGGCGGTTGGGGCGTGGGAAATTCGATCATTGTGGCGCGCAAGGTGAAACCAATGACGAGTGTGTCGCCCGCCTCAACGGTGGTCAATTACCACGAAATGGATTGACCCGGCGGATCACCACCCCCACCATAGCCCGCAGCTCCCAACCACAGATCACGCGCATGTCCCACGCCTGCCCGCTCGTCTATCACGGACTCGACCACGTGGTACTTAGAATCACCGATCCGGTGCGCACTCTCGATTTTTATACGCGTATTCTCGGCATGGCGCTGGAGCGCATTATCGAAGACCTCCAGATCTACCAGGTGCGCTGCGGTCGGCATCTTATCGACTTACAGGTCATGCCGGCGGGCACTGAACTGGCGCCGCGCGCGGCGCGGGGCGTTGATCACGTGTGTGTGTTGTTACGCGGAGATTTTGGCCCGGTGGTCGAATATCTACGCGCGCAACAGGTCACCATTACCTTTGGTCCGGTCGAACTGTATGGCGCGACCGGTTTTGGTACCTCGGTGTATGTGCTCGATCCGGACGGACACACGCTGGAACTCAAGTCTGATCATGCGGAGTACCCCTTACGCACTACCGGCAAGGCGGCCATGGCGAGCCTGACACGTCCGCCGGTCACGCCACGAACGTAGGACAGCGTAGGCCATTGGTCGGATAAGCGTTAGCGCAATCCGACGATTGTCGGCGGATGACGCCCCACGGGCTAGCGCACCTGCCGCGTCTGGCGGCACGTGCAGAAACGCCCCGTTACCATGAAATCCAACTCCCCGATTCTGTCCCCTGATGCGCTCAGGGCTTCCAGGTCCACGCCACCATCAACGTGTGCACATGTGGGGAGATCCGCTCGACACCACCTACTCCAAGCAGTGCAGTGGTCGAGGCGCCCGCAAAGTCCCGTGGAATGAATTGGCTGTAGGCGAGATGAAATTCATTGCCCGGATCGGGCTGCCAGGTGAAGCCGGCGCTCACTTGATGCTCGGCACTCGGCGCCAGCATGTTCAAAGTCACTGTATTGATGTCATTGTCGCGCGGCGGCCGTTCGCCGTAGGCGTAACCGGCGCGCACCGTCAACGCGGAGGTCATCGCATAGGCCGCGCCAAATCGAAAATTCTGCTGATTCCGCCAATTGAAACCGCTGCCCTCGGCGGAGCCTAGGGGCTTGTTAACGGGATCCAAGAGGGTGTTCAGGCCGCCATTGCCGGTGGCCGGCACATCGCCGAAATGGATTCGTTGATAGTCGAAAGTCACCATCAGTGGCGGGTGCGGGCGCCAAGCCAATCCGAGTGAGAAATTTTCCGGAATATCGAGGTTGCCATCCGCCAACAGGCCCTCATAGTGCGCGAACTTGTCCATGAAAACGCGGCTCGCATAGGAGGCACCCAACGTGAGCGATGGGGTGATTTCGCCCAGCCAACCCACCCGCACCCCGGCGCCGAGCGCGTAATCCGAACCGCGGTTCGTCACATCGTTGGGGAGTTTCGAAAATGCCGTAAACGCCTGTAGGCCATAAGCCTCGAAACGCTGCAAGGTGATTAAGGGCGCGATACCCAAGGTGTGCTTCGGCGCGACGCGATACGCGAAGCCCGGCGCGAGAATCATCTGGATAATATCCACGCCGAGCTTGCCGCAACCGAGCAGAAAATTCGCCGGCGCATTGCCACATAAAGCAGGCACGACGTTGGTGCCCGGCACACCCGTGGTGCCGGGATATTCGGTATTGAGTCCCCCGTTACCGTAGAACGTAAGTCCCCACGCGAGCCGATCACTAATGCGCCTGCTGATCGCGGCTTCCGGAATTAGAAAGATATCTTTGTCGCTGGTGGTGCCGAAATCGTAGACCGTGCCGGAACCCGTGCGCTCCACGCGCCGATAGGGCATGAAGAACTCGGTGCCGATATCGACTCGATTCCCCGCCGCGAGCCATTTGGCCGGATTAGATGATCCCGCAAACGCATCACCCACCAGCGCCGTCGTCGCGCCGGCCATTTGGCGCGCGTGAGGTCCGTAACCCAACGCGAAATATCCCCCGCCTGCGAGAGCCGACGGGATCACGCCGCCTGACAATAAGAACAAGTACGCAGCACGCGATAAAGGTCGAGCAAGCATCACAATCCCTTGGTAAAGAGCGGGCATCAACAATCGCGAAATAAGCGCAGCCGCTGGAGGGCATTCTCGCACAATATCGAGCACATTGCGCAGAAAACAAACGGAGCATAACCATGTCTTTGAAAGGTCGAATTGCACTCGTCACTGGCGGCAGTCGCGGCATCGGGCGCGCGATTGCGCTGGCGTTGGCTGAAGATGGCGCTGACATCGCGGTGAACTACCGGCGCGATGATGCCGAGGCGGCGACAACGGTGGCTGACATCAACGCACTGGGCCGACGCGCGATCGCATGCAAAGCCTCAGTGGAGGTGTTCGAAGAAGACGTGGCCTTAGTGGCGCGCATCAAGAACGAACTCGGGCCAATTTCGATTCTGATCAACAACGCGGGAATTGCCAGCCGCGGCAATACCATCGCAGAGACTGATCCATTGGAAATGGCCCGGGTGCTTGGGGTGCACACCTTCGCGCCGTTCTATCTTTCGAAGCTCGTGCTGCCGCAAATGCGAAAAGAACCGCGCGGCGACATCATCATGATCTCGAGCGTCGCGACCTTGTTCTTCGCGGCGGGTGGCGCGCCTTACAACATGGGCAAGGCCGCGAGCGAGGCTTTAGCGTTCACGCTCGCCAAGGAGGAACACCGGCACAATATCTATGTCAATGTGGTTGCCCCGCCATTAACCGATACCGACATGGGTCAGCGTCTGGCGAAGGCGCATGGCGTGGCCGCCATTCACGATCTAGATAAAACGGCACCGTTCGGTCGCGTGTGCGCACCGGAAGACATTGCCAATGTCGTGCGCTTCCTGGTCTCCGCGCGCAATTCGTATGTCTCTGGCGAGAAAATTACTGTGCATGGTGGCACTGACCGGCCGGGTTTTACTTAAGGCAGCGGCGGATGTACCCACGCCTGCGGCACCTTGTGCGCCAACCAATGCACTAATGCGTTATTCACATCGACGGGTTTTTCCTGCGCCATCCAGTGTCCGGAATTGACCGTCCGTTCGGTGAGATTTCGACAGCGCTCGCGCATCGGTTCGGGTAAGCGTGAATCCACACACTCGCAGACATAATCGTACGCGGCGGTCAGAAACAACACCGGCATGGTAAGAATCCCCGCGTTTTGCGCGCGCGCGGCGTACGCCGCGTTCGCGGGATGATTCATGTAAAAAGAATTGGTGCCGAAGAAGCCGGTCTTGGTGAGCGCGCCGACATAGGCGTCTAAATCCGCTGCCGAGATCACATCGTCATCGCGGGGAAAATCAGGCGCGGCATCCAGACCACCGAACCAACCGCCATCGCGGCGCACACTTGCCGTGATGGCAGGTTTGCCACGATCATCCGGGCTCCATTTACGCAGTAGCGCCTTCACCATCGTGCGTGGATTCGCTTCGAACACGGCGGTGGCGCGTGCGAAATTCTCCTGATAAAAATATTGATATTCCCATTGCCCGGCCGGAAACTCCGTCTCCGAATAGACTTTGCGATCCACCAACGCCACGGCGCTCTCAAGACCGTCCAGTACCGCATAGGGCACGCACAGGTTGGCGACTGCTGCGCAACGTTCGGGGTGATGACTTGCCAGGTTCCAAATCACCGCCGCGCCCCAATCGTGTCCCACCCATACCGCGCGCTCACGGCCCAATGAAGCGAGCAGGCCGAGCAAATCCGCGACATGTTTTTCCATGGTGTAATCGTCGTGACGAGGATACACACTCGAGCGACCGTGGCCTCGCAGATCCGGCGCAATCGCGCGAAAGCCTAGCCCACCCAACACCGGCAACTGATGTCGCCAGCTATAACCGAGCTCGGGCCAGCCATGCGCGAAGATCACCAGCGGGCCATTCGCTGGTCCCGCCGCGTGATAAAACATCGCATGCGATCCAAGCTGACAGGTGTGTTCGGTTATTTCTGCGGCGTGACTTGGCATACTGAGCATCCCATCTGATTTGCGCTACATCGTACGCGTGGCGAGTAGAGTCTGCCATGGTGACCGTCGCCAGGGCGCTAGGCATTCGAGACCGCTGTAGGAGCGGCTTCAGCCGCGAAGGGCGCGTGATACGACGCATCCCTGTCAACTTCCTATCGCGGCTGAAGCCGCTCCTACCGGAGGACCAGCCCATCGCGGATGATCGTTGGCATCAAACTTTATCGTCGATCAGCCTGTTTCGCGCGCATTCAAGACCGCTGTAGGAGCGGCTTCAGCCGCGATGGGGCGCGTGATACGACGCATCCCTGTCAACTTCCTATCGCGGCTGAAGCCGCTCCTACCGGAGGACCAGCCCATCGCGGCTGATCGTTGGCATCAAACCTTGTCGTCGATCAGCTTCTCTGCCTCGCTGATCGAGATCGGTTGCAAATCGCTCAGCGCATAGGCTTGCGCCACCATCCAGCCCCCACGCCTGATTTCTGGAATCGTCGCCGCGGCGACTTTCACTGAATTCGTCACCGTCTCGATGGACGGCGGCGATGAGATGGTGGACTGGGGCAACTGGCCGGTCATAGCGGCATTCACCATCCAGCCACCGCGATAGGGCTGATCGTTTGCAGCCAGTGCGCTCGGCGCGTTACTCACTGGCGATACCGCCCCTGCGGCGCGGCCCTGCTCCACGACCAGACTGCCAACCGACAGCAACGCGCCAAGCGGCCCCCCGAACAACGCGCCACCGGCGACTCTTAGCGCCGGGTCGATAGTGTCCCCTGTGAGCTTGCGATAAAAATTCCCGACGAACGGGATGTGCTGCAGCGGATTCACTAAATCCAACAGATCCCGAAACGACAGGCCATCGTCCCCAAAGAGCTTTGACCAACGCGACGGCTCGGCCGCTGGTAGCGGTGCGCTAGCCGTGGTCGCGGAATTGGAGGGAGAGATTTGCATGAGACAGTAGATCGCGCTGGAATCCCTTGTACTCGCAAGTCGCATGCCAGTGATTGGGGTCGCCAGCGCGAACGAGATTCCCAGCTTTTGCGCATCTTTAAGTCCAGGGTAGGAGCGGCTTTAGCCGCGTTGCGACGCGCGTTACTTCAATTGCTTCTCACCTTCCCATCGCGGCTGAAGCCGCGCCTACCGGCGGATGCCTGAAAGTTGCCGCAAGGGCGGCAATTCGGCGGCCGAGAATTGCCGGCACCGCCTCCCTCACCGCGCGCGCGGTGGATTCCGCGGCACGTCGCGAAACGGTCCGGTATCGAGGCGCGGTTCCTTCGGCATGTCCAACACGCGCTCGGCAATGATGTTGCGCTGAATTTCGTCGGTGCCGCCGGCAATGGAAGTGGCTGGCACCGAAAGCAGAATCTCGGCGATGAGACCGGCATGTGGCGCGTCTGCACCGGCGAGCATGGCATCGGCACCACTGATAAGCGTGTGCACGTGTGCGGCGGCACGTGCCACGTGGCTCGCGACGAGTTTACCGAGCGATCCTTCGGGGCCTTCCGGTCGGCCGAGTTCCTTGGCGTGACGGGCGCGGTGTGCCAGCCATTCTGCACAACGCGACAGCATCAACAGATGCGACAATTCCTGGCGCACCGTCGGATCAGCAAGACGGCCGGTTTCCCGCGCCCGCGGCAATGCGAGATCCACCCGTCCAACTCTTTGCGCGTACCACTTATAGGGCTCCATCACGGTCGCGATCTCGGCGCGCTCCTCGTCATAGATGCGGCCAGGGCGATCTGACGCGCGCCCCCAGCGCCGCAACGCATCGGCACCGCGCCGTTCGTGGGCGAGCGTAGTCATCGCGATCTTCCAGCCATCGCCGACGACGCCGACCAGATTCTCTGAAGGAATCCGCGCATCGGTAAAGAACACTTGGTTGAACGAGGCGTAACCGTTCATCTGCCGCAGGGGTTGTACTTCAATCCCCGGCTGCGTCATGTCGATAATAAAATAGGACATGCCCTGGTGTTTCGGTAAATCCCAATCAGTGCGCGCGAGCAGCAGCCCCCACTGCGCATGGTGCGCGCTGGTGGTCCACAGCTTTTGGCCATTCACAACCCAGTGTTCACCGTTGAAATCGGCGCGGGTGGTCGCCCCCGCGAGATCAGAGCCGCTACCGGGCTCACTGAAGAGTTGGCACCACGTGTCTTCGCCGGTCAGGATGCGGCGGAGGAAACGTGCCTTGTGTGCTTCGCTGCCATGCTCGAGCAAGGTCGCTGCTGCCAATAAGCGGATCCCCACGCGGGCGACACTCACCGCGCCGATCGCATCGAATTCCGCTTCTATGGCCGGCAGTAACGCCACTGGCAGCCCACGTCCATGCCAGGCTTCTGGCCAATGCGGCATCCCCCAGCCCGAGTCCGCGAGCTTGTTACGCCACGCGACGAGGTGCGCAGCGGGATCCCAATGCGCAGCAAGCCAGCAGCGGATCTCGGTCGTCACGTCGCTCAACTCATGACTGCTCACGTGCCACCTTCGCTGAGTTGCAGATAGCGTTCACGGTGATAACCGGCATCGCCCAACATCACCTGTGAACTCTTCGCGCGCTTGAACCACAGGTGAGCATCGTGATCCCAGGTGAAGCCAATCCCGCCATGGATCTGGATGCACTCGACCGCCGTGTGCATATAGGCGTCCGACGCGCAGGCCTTGGCGAGCGAGGCCAGCGCTGGCGCTTCTGGATCATCCTCCGCGAACGCCGCCGCTGCGTAACAGGCGGCAGAATTCGCGAGTTCAACCTCAAGCAGCAAATCGGCGCATTTATGCTTAATCGCCTGAAATGATCCGATAGGGCGCCCGAACTGCATGCGGAGCTTGGCGTATTCGACGGCACTTTCGAGTAGCGCACGCGCGCCACCGACCATCTCACAAGCCAGCGCGACCGCCGCCTGATCAAGCGTGCGACCAAGTGCCGCCGCGCCACTGCCGAGTTCGCCGAGCAGCTGCGCTGGCACGTCGCAGAAATCAAGTTCGGCAAGCTTGCGGGTGGCATCGAGGGTCGCGAGCCGACGGTGGGTAAGTCCGGCGCACGGCGCGTTCACCGCAAAAAGTGAAAGGCCCGCGTCGCCCACGGTGCCACTGGCGCGAGCGGCGACAATCACGAGATCCGCCAGGTGGCCATCGAGCACGAACTTCTTGGCGCCGTTGAGCCGGTAGTCACGCGCAGCCGGGGTTGCCGTGAGCGTGCTACCACCCGCTTCCCAACACCCGCTCGCTTCCACCCAGGCCAGGGTCGCAATGCATTCGCCAGCCGCAATCGCCGGCAGCAGCGTTTGCTGTTGTTCCTCATTGGCGCCATTCAATATCGCATGCGTCGCAAGCACGGCAGACGCGAAAAATGGCGCGCAGTAGAGTGCGCGCCCCATCTCTTCCAGGGTGATGCCGAGTTCAACGAAGCCAAAACCCTGACCGCCGAAGCGCTCCGGCACGTGAATGCCGGTGACTCCGAGTTCGCGGTTCAGTTGTTGCCAGACGGCGCGATCGACGCCTTCCTCGGCTGCCATCTGTTCGCGCACCGCGCTGATGGGTGAGCGCGCGCGCAAGAAGCGGCGCACCATCGCGCGGAACTGTTCCTGTTCATCACTAAACGCGAAGCGCATAACGAGAACCTTAGAACTGCACGCGCCGCGTTAAGCCGCCATCAACGACAAAATTCGCGCCGGTAATAAAGCTGGCGGCCGGACTGGCGATAAAGGCGACCGCCTTGGCGACTTCCTGCGGCGTGCCCATGCGCCCGAGTGGGTTTAGCGCGAGAAATGAGGCGAAGACTTCCGGCTGCTCGCGCTTCCGTTTACCCCACACGCCATCCTCGAAGTAGATGGTGCCAGGGGAGACCGTGTTGGCGCGGATACTTTTCGGTGCAACGACGGTCGCGAGATTCGACATGTAATTGATCACTGCAGCCTTGACCGCGTTGTAAGGACGCGGACCGCCAAAGGCTTCGAGTGCGGCAGTGGAGGCAATCGCGACAATCGAACCGCAGGTCGACTTCTCGAGATACGGCATGGCCGCCTCCACCATGCGCACGGTGCCGAGCACATCGATGTTCATCGCGCGCAGCCAACTCGCTTCGTCTGGCGACACACTCAACGCGCTGACATTCGCAATTGCAATATCAAGTCCACCGAAGTGCGCTGCGACGGCATTAATCCAGGCCGTCAATGCCTGGGTATCCGCGACATCTACCGCCGCCCCAGTCACTGCGGTCTTGGCGCCGGCAAGCGCCTGAAGATCCGCCACTGCGCGCGCGACTTCCTCGCCATTGCGCGCGCAGATCCCCACCGAACACCCTTCCTGCACCAGGCGCTCAGCGATAGCGCGGCCGATTCCGCGGGTGCCACCGGTGACGATTGCGCGCTTGCCCGCAAGTTCTAAATCCATGTTTTCGTCCTTTCAAAAAGCGGAAATTGCACAGCGATTTCACACTCGGTTACGCACCAGAATATAGCTGGGAGGATTAGCCAATACGAGCGTTTCGGCTGCGCCGGGTCACGGTATCACCGCTGGTAATTCAGGTACCCATGGATCCCGGGTCTGCGCGGCTAGCACCGCTTCGCCCGGGATGACGATCTTAGATTGCTGGCGACACTCACAAAAGACCCTTGATAATTGAGCGTCGCCCTGCAACCGTAGCGGCGCGCGCCCACTCGCCCTCACTGAGGATCGAGTGGGCTGGTCAATAAAACCGTAGCCTATGGATTCCCGAAGAATTCGGGCGTGAGAGAAAAGCATGACGAAAACCTCCTTCAACTGGGCAGCGATTCACGCTGATCCCAGCTTTCGTGAATTACACCGGCGCAAGACGCGCTTCCTGTGGGGCTTGATGGCGTTTTCCATCGCGTACTATTTTCTGCTGCCGATCGGCGCGGCGTACTTTGGCGATTGGTATCGAATAAAAGTATGGGGGCCAATCAATGTCGGCCTGCTCTTCGCGTTGTCGCAATTTTTCGTGGTCTGGGGGGTGGCGGTTTGTTACGCGCGCAAGGCCAGTCAGTTTGATGTGATGGCGGCTGCGCTCGCGCGCCGCGCCGGCTCTATTGGCACTTCTGCATGAGCACATCCATTCGGCACCCGTTGCTGGGCGGCGTACTCCTTACCACAGCACCGTCGGCCTTCGCGCAGGCGGTCGCGCCCCAATGGCGCTTCCTGACCTTCGCGGTGTTCGCCGCGATCATCGGTCTTACGATGGTCGTGACTTATATCGCCGCCAAAAAAGTCAAAAGCAGCGCCGATTTCTATGCCGCCGGCGGCAGTATCACGGGGCTGCAAAACGGCTGGGCCATCGCAGGCGATTACCTCTCGGCCGCCTCGTTCCTCGGGATCGCCGGTTTGATCTCGCTCTATGGATACGATGGCTTCATGTACTCGGTCGGCTGGCTGGTGGCCTACATCACGGTATTGCTGGTGATCGCCGAGCCCTGCCGCAATATCGGCAAGTACACCATGGGCGATATCCTGGCCTTCCGCCACAACCCGCGCGTGGTGCGCGGCTGCATGGCGTTATCGACGATTACCGTCGCCACCTTTTATCTGACCGCGCAAATGGTCGGCGGTGGCGTGTTGGTCAAAACGTTGATCGGGATCGACTACGAATACTCGGTGATCGCGGTCGGCATTCTGATGCTGGCCTATGTGCTCTTCGGCGGCATGGTCGCGACCACCTATGTACAGATCATCAAAGCCGTGTTGCTCGTGTTCGCGTCACTGGTGATGGTGTGCCTGGTGTGGTCTCAATATGGGTTCTTTGGCCCAGAATATTTTCAGCAAGTAATCGAGGATCCGAAGATCCAGGCGCGGGTCGCCAGCCTGTTAGGCGATGCCGCCAATAACCTGAGTGGCGCGGAACTCGGGCAACGCTTTCTTGAGCCCGGTTTGTACCTCAAGAGTCCCATCGATCAGATTTCGCTGGGCATGGCGCTGGTGTTCGGGACCGCTGGCATGCCGCATATCCTGATGCGTTTTTTTACGGTGCCGACGGCGCAAGCCGCACGGACTTCGGTGATTTGGGCGATGGGGATCATCGGTGGCTTTTATGTGCTCACCTTGCTGCTGGGGACCAGCGCCGCGATGCTCGTCGGCCCCACCGATATTCTCGCCGCTGATCGCGGCGGCAATATGGCGGCGCCTTTGCTGGCGCAATTTCTTGGCGGCGGGCCGGATTCCATGCTGGGCAATCTGATGCTCTCGTTCGTCGCCGCTGTCGCCTTTGCGACGATCGTCGCGGTCGTTGCAGGGCTGGTGCTCGCGGCCGCCTCCGCGATGAGTCACGACCTGTGGGTTGGCGTGATCAAGCGGGGCCCGACGAGCGACACTGAGGAAACGCGCGCCGCGCGCCTCTGCTCGCTGATCGTCGGCGCGCTTGCGATCACCATCGGTATTCTGGCGCAGGGTCAGAATGTCGCGCACCTCGTGGCACTCGCCTTCGCGGTCGCGGCCTCGGCCAATCTGCCGGTCATTTTGCTGACGCTCTACTGGCAGCGCTGCAATACCGCCGGCGTGGTGTGCGGGCTGGTGGTCGGTACCGTGGCGGCGATAGGGCTTGTGCTCGTCTCACCCAACATGACCTATCCGCTCCAGCATAAGGCGACTCAACAGGCCGTGATCGCCGCGAACACCAGCAGAGTCGCATTGCTCCGCGCCACCTTAGACACCACCCATGCGCCTGCACCTCGCGCCGCGCTTGACCAGGCGATTGGCGCGCTCGATAAAGCGACCGCCGTCGCTCACGCGGAAATCGCTAAAGTGGGCGACGCGACTGTTAGCCTGGTGGGCCTGGAAAAGCCGCTATTCGAATTGCGTAATCCAGGGCTAATCTCCATCCCACTCGGCTTTCTGGCGGTAATTCTGGGATCTCTGTGCTATCGCGATCCACGCGCAGAGGCATTATGGGAGGAACTTTATGTGCGGTCCAACACCGGCCTTGGCCGCGCGGAAGTGTCGCGTCATTAACGCCCTCAGTCGCAGACCCGCGAACGCGAGTGGCGGGGTGACTGCCGCAAGTCACCCCCGTGCCCAGGCATAACCGGGTCGACCCCTGGGGGGATTTGCATGCAGTGTCACCCCGCGGCCTGTTCACGGGTAATCGGGGCTGCGTCGTGGATGATCAAGAACAGGTCGTGCGCCACCATGGAAGCGCGTTATGGATCACCTGTGTAACGGAGTTCCGAGGCTGGCGCTGGCCTCTCGCGCGAGCGCGCCGCTGGACACCGTTATTTTTCCTCGATGACGCAGTCGCGCTCGCCGCCGGCCATCGGCCTTGCGCCACTTGCCGACGGCGCGACTACCTGGCCTATCGCGATGCCGTGACGCTCGCGGTAGGCGCCGCGCAGCCGCTGCGCGCGTGGGAACTTAATGCGCGCCTCCAACGAGAGCGATTACACCCCGGACGCGGACTTAGCCGGGCCAAGGATCGCATGGTGTGGACGGCGCCGTTTGCCGCGCTGCCGGACGGCACTGTAGTCATTGGCACTGACGAAAGCTGCGAACTCATTTGTGGTGATCGCATCCTCCGCTACGGGTTCGGAGGTTGGACTGAAACAACGCACAAACCAGCGCGCGGAATGGCCACGGTGTTAACACCGCCGACTTCGGTAGCGGCACTTGCGCACGGGTTCCAGCCAGTGCTTCACCCGAGTGCGAACGCCACCATGGTCACATCGATCGGCGGCACGATGGCGGGATAAGCCGGACTCGTCGTTGCTACTTGCCTGAGCAGTTAGATGCAATGTGCCGGTAGTTTTGCCGCCCAGTGTCGACCCCATTCTGCCCCACGACTGGAGCTATCGAATTTCTGCATTCCGGACGTTGCCAGCCAGTCCTGGCAGCCTATCGCCGCGATGTGGTTAGCCGTCGAGTTCCAGTGGCGCATTCAGATAGATTTCTGGAAGCCACCATCCACGTCGTAATTGCTGCCGGTGATGAAAGAGGCGCGGTCAGATGCTAGAAAAGCCACCAATCCAGATACTTCATCCGTGCGGCCAAAGCGTTTGAGAGCGACAAATTGATTCGCCAGGTTTCGCAGAACCTCTCCGCGGTCCTTGCCCATCGCGCCGACCATACCATCGGCAATCGTGTCCCACAGCGGCGTGTGAATGAGTGCGGGGCACACGCAATTGATGAGAATATTGTCCGGCGCCAATTCGAACGAGGTCGCTTTCGAAAACGCCAGCATCGCGGCTTTTGCACTGTCGTAATCCGGCAAGAATTGCGGCGGGGTGTGCGCACCGACTGTGGAAATATTAATGATTCGTCCTCCGCCCTGTTTGCGCATATGCGGCGCGACGCCTCGCGTGAAGCGGACAGCGCTATACAGGTTTACCTCCATACACTCTCGCCACTGCTCGTCCGTGGTATTTAATGTGTGATCGATCCAACCAGTGCCGGCGTTATTGACGAGGATATCTATTCGTCCCAAGGTCTGAAGCGTGGAATCCAGCACTCGTTGAACATCTTCCGCTTTCGCGACGTCTGCAATTAGCGAGTGCACGGTCACACCGTACTGTTGAAGTATCCGCGCGGTCTGATCCAATTCTTCTTTGCCCCGCGCACATAGCGCAACATGAGCGCCTTCACGGGCAAACTCTTCAGCAATGCCCTTCCCAATCCCTTTACTCGCACCAGTAATCAACGCCACCTTGCCCTTGAGCCCGAGTTCCATGGTTGTTCCCCCTTTTTCTTGAAGTGGTCGCGATGTTGAAGATTTATTTCAGCGTTGGCGCTTCGTTTGCTGCTCGCAGCGAGTACTGAACGTCAGATTACACCTGTTCCACGGTCAACAAGGTCAGAACTCCAGCAGCCGGCAAGACCGTTCACCGGCGCACTGCAACCAAAAACGGCAAATGGACAGGAAGCGTCATACAGGTCGGCCGAATATTTCGATCCAAGGCATGCCCGGGCTGAAACACGGCATCAACTTTTTGCTCGTTGCGCGGCCGATAACTCCACAAGCAAGGCCTTGGCTTCCTGTAAATCTTTGGTCCCGAAACCTTCCGTGAACCATTCATAGATTGGAGTGAGGATATTCTTCGCCTCGGTCGTGTTGTCCTGCTGCTGCCACAAGCGCGCGAGCGCCGTCGCGGCGCGAAGTTCTAGTGATTTTGCCTGCTGTTGTTGTGCAATCTCGATGGCCTGGCGGAAACAGGTTTCCGCATGCCCCTCATTCGCATGGCGGCTGTCACTGGGCGATTGCACGCTTTCCTGCAGCAGCAGTGCACCCTTAAGGTGATAAAGTTCGGCCTCGTTCCAGCGTTCGTCGGTCTTCGCCACCAGCGCCAATGCTTCGTCGATGGTCTTCAGCCCTGCAGCGACCTGGCCGTCGCGCGCATAGCCTGCGGCCAAACCGCCCATGAATAGCGGCATCCACACTGCTGCCTCCAGCGCCAGCATCGCCGCCAGCCCCTGCTGAAGCTGCACGAGTCCCGCTTGTCTCTGCTCACGCACATCCGAGTGCGCGGCAAGCGCCCACCCCTGGAGGGCGGGTCCAACGGCCAACCACCAGGGAAACCCCTGCGCTTCCGCCAGGTCCTCCAGTGACGCCGTGTGCGGGGATGCGGCCTCGCCGTCGCGCGCCATCAGGTGAACCCTGGCAACGGCACCGAGCGCTTCGGCAATACTGAACGGATGTGCCAGGTCGTGGGCGACGGCAAGCCCGTGCCGAGCTTGCGTCACTGCCTGCTCCGGGTAGCCGCGCAGCCAGAGGCACTCGGCGCGATAGGCGAACATCACCGATTCCGCGTCCTGACCAGCAGTATGCATAAGGTCGCGCTGGAACGCAGGGTCGTAGAATCCAAAGGCCCGCTCATAATGTGCTTGTGCGGATTCGAGCTGACCCATCCACATCAGCGTAGCTGCGAGCAGAAAGTGGACGGTAACGGACAGCGCGGGATCCTGCCGGGTCTGCGCGACGGGCAGGAGCTGCTCCAGTAGCGCGAGCGACGCAGTGTGGTTTCCCCGCACTACATAAAAAGACACCAACCCGAACAGGACGCCCGCAATCTGCAGCGGCTCGCCCACCTGTAGGCATAATTCCCGCGCGCGGTTATAGGTCTGCTCCACGCCGGCCGCGCTGTACCCATTCGTCGCCATCAAAGATGTCCCGAGACTGAGTTGGAGCGAGAGTTCCTGGCGCACACGTTCAGCGGCATCCGGCAGTGATTTGAACGCCTCCAGCGCCGCCGTGAAACACTCGACGGCCTCGGCGTTAGCCGAGCGCCGCGCCGCCTGCTCGCCCGCCAGCGTGAGGTATTCCACCGCCTTGGCGGCATTGCCGCTGCGGCTATAGTGATGGGCCAGCGCGGGGTAGTGATCTTCGAGAGTCGCCGCATGGAGCGCTTCGAGTGTGAGCGCGGTGCGTTCATGCAGGATTTTGCGGCGCTCCTGCAGCACAGTGTTGTAGGCCACTTCCTGCGTCAGCGCATGCTTGAAAATATATTCGACCTCGGGGAATGCCGGCTGCTCGTAGAGAAACTCCTTGCGTTGCAAGGTCGAGAGCAACCGATAGCGCTCGTCGTCCGCCTGCGGCAGCACTTCGCGTATCAGGCTCAACGGAAAGTTCCGGCCCAGCACGGCGAGCTGCTGTAACAAGGCCTTCTCATCCGCCGCCAGCCGATCGATGCGCGCCGCGAGGATCCCCTGCACGGTCGGCGGCAATTGCAATGAGGCGGTGTGTTGCGTCACGCGATAGTGCCCGGCGGTCCCGCACAACGTGCCGTCCTCCACCAGCGCCTGCACCACTTCCTCCATGAAGAACGGCGTGCCCTCGGTTTTCTCCAGGATCAGCGCTTTCACCGAGGTCAGGCTGGGGTCGTCCCCGAGCAGGAAGCCGAGCAGCTCCTCCATCTCCGCGCGACCCAGCGGCGCCAGCCGCAGCTGCGTGTAGTAGGTCTTCTGCCCCCACTCATGCCGGTACTCGGGCCGGTAATTGGTCAACAGCAACAGCCGCGCGCTCGCGAGGCTCTCGCTGAGCACATCCAGGAACCCTTGCGTCTCGCTGTCGATCCAGTGCAGATCTTCAAACACCAGGATGAGCGGCTGCTTCAGACTCTCACGCAGGAACAATTTCTTCAGCGCCTCGAACGTGCGCCGGCGGCGGATCTGCGGGTCCATCTGCGCCAGCGGTGAGGACTGCTCGTCGATGTCGAACAAGGTGAAGAGATACGGCAGGATGTCATCGAGGCTGCGGTCAAGCGTCAGCACCTTGCCGTTGATTTTCTCGCGGCGCGTGCGCTCGTCGTCGTGGGGCTCGATGCGGAAATAACGCTTGAGCAGTTCGACCACCGGCAGGTAGACGGACGCCTTGCCGTGCGAGACCGAATACGCGGCGAGGGTGAGACAACCGGCGGCCGACCGGCGCCGGAATTCGTAGAACAGGCGCGACTTGCCCATGCCCGGCTCGCCCATCACGCCGATCACCTGGCCGTGCCCGGCGCGCGCATGCTCGAACGCACCCAGCATCTGGGTCAGTTCCTGCGCGCGGCCGACGAAGCGCGTAAGCCCCCGCCGCTCGGCCACCTCCAGACGGGTGCGGGCCTCGCCGATGCCGGTCACTTCGAACACCGCGAGCGGCTGCTCCACCCCCTTGATGGCGGCTTCACCCAGCGGCGTCAACGCGAAATACCCGTCGACCAGCTTCTGCGTATAGGCCGTGATCAGGATCGATCCCGGGGTCGCCATCTGCTCCATGCGCGCGGCGAGGTTGATCGAATGGCCGACCGGCACGTAATCGGTATGCAGATCGTCTTTGCGGATCGAACGCACGACGACTTCGCCCGTATTGAGCCCCACCCGTATCGCCAGGGGCGCACCATGCTGCAAGCGCACCGCATCCGAATACCGCTTCATCTCTTCTTGCATCTGCAGTGCCGCGAACACCGCCCGCTGCGCGTGGTCCTCGTGCGCCAGCGGCGCGCCGAATAACGCGAGGATCCCATCACCGAGCGCCTGCGCCACGTACCCTTCGTAGCGATGCACCGCATCCATCATGATCTGCAGCGCCGGATCGATGATGGCGCGCGCTTCCTCCGGATCGAGACCCTCCAGCAGCGCGGTCGAGCCTTTCAGGTCGGCAAACAAGGCCGTAATCGTCTTACGTTCACCCTCGAGCGCAGGCTTGGAATCCAGAATCTTGTCGGCGAGGTGCTTAGGGGTGTAGTCAGCGACGCGGCGGACAGGCGAAGGGGGCGCTGGAATGGTCACAATCGTCGGCGTTCCGCACTTGCGACAAAATCGCGCGGCAACCCCCAACTCAGCCCCGCATTCACCGCAGGCGGCCAGAAGCTTGACGCCGCAGCCCTCGCAAAACAGGGCATCGGCTTGGTTCTCGTGCTGACAGGATGCGCATTTCATCGCGTCATTCTAAAGGAACGGGCGGGCGCTTTGATTGAACCTAGAAACGGCAGTTGAACGTCGCGTGCAGTGCGTTCCATGGAGTGCAGGGCAAGGCGCGATGAGGAGGAATAGCGAGCTATTCCGACGAGTTGCAACGCCGCCATGCGCGCCAGGGGACGTGCTGCGCGTGGCGTAGCGTCCTCACCGGCAAGGTGACGCCGGTTTGAACGACAAAACCAAAATCGGTCATTAACTTACTGACAAAGATAAGCGGTCAACTGCCGTTTCTAGGTTGAATCCTCTGCGGGCCAACTGGCCGTTTTTGGAAGTCCTGGTGACAGGTCGGAGCGCGCTGCGGCAGTGGCGGCTCTCAGACACGGCCGGCACTGAGCCCGACTGATCTCAAACAGTCTCAGTAGACTTGCTTGTGCTTTCAAATCCGAACTTTAAAGAAGGCAAAAGGCAAGCTCTGACACCCCTGACGCTGGAGTATTCGAAGGAGCTGCCTGAAGCGACGCACCAACGCTGCGCGACAACCACCGTAGAAGCGGTTATCGGGTGGATTCGTGTGCGCGCACGTCGTGCAGTTCATGGTCATGAACAGGTCGCGCAGTCCAGCGGCTACGGCGGCAACGTTACTTCAGGTGCGCGCTTGAATCTGCGTGTGCGACGCACGAACTTACGATCGTCAAAACTCAGAAAGCGCGTGCAGGCGGCGGCACTCGCCCAATGCAGCGCATCGGCGAAATCGAGCCCCTGCCGATGCAGGTCCAGTGCGTCCTTGACAGCTTCCCAGCGCTCAACCGTGACGTTCGGCATCCCGAGCAGGTGTTCGACAGTCCGACAAAAGGTTTCAGTTGATACCTCATAGAACCCCCGCATCACCCATTCGAACTCAAGGACGACGGTCAGCGGCACAAATACCGCTGTTGATTCAACCATCACCACGGCGGGCAAGTGGACGCTGCCGTGCGGCCTCCGGATCTTGTGAGTCGTCGCAAAAGTAGCGCGCAAGAATTTTGGTATCGACACCAATCATTCTGGCTACTTGGGCTTTTTGAAGATTGATGCGGCATCAAAGTCAGCAAGCCGTCGCGGATTTTTGCTTATCCGCCCGGCTTTCAATTTCACCATGCCATAGCCGGCCGCCGGATCGGCGCGGGGCACGCGCCGGCGTATGAGAAGGCGAATCGAACCATCTTCGTCGACGAATTCCACTTGGGTCCCAGGGGTAAGCTCGTAGCGGGCGCGTATTTCCGCGGGAATGATGATCTGACCTTTTTCAGTGAGGGTCGCGGCGGGCATTGTGGTATCTCCTCAGGCGTGGGGCGCACCGAATCTAGCACAGTGCTTACCGCGTAAGCCGATCTGCATTGCCTGAAAAATTCAGGGACAGTTTAGTGATTTCGAGTCACGTCGAGCGGCGCCGGCTAGCCTGTCGGCGAAATTAGGAATAATCCGGGCCGGGGTTGTAATAATTGCGGTGCCATGACGACGCGGTCGATATATTACAACCCCGGCCCGGATTTCTCCTATTCGCTAGGTCATGAGACTGACTCAACTCAAAAGGCTTCATCGGCCATGTTTGCCAATGGCGCGCACGCGGTATTTATTCCGCTCGTTCTCCCGATCGGCACTTCTTTTGCTGTAAGCCCGTGCCCGGGTATTATCCGACCAACAACAAACATCCCGGGGACGAGGGAGCGCGCCTGCGCTTTCCTCAGGAGAATATTGCTCCTCATGATCAAATTCATGTTGCCTGAACAACGGGCGCAGGACCGATGAGCGTGCCGTCACCACAAGCTTTCCAACAACTAGAACAGGATCTGGCGGCGAGCCGGGCGCGTGAGGCGGCTCTCAGCGCGGAAGCGACCGCATATCAGAAGGCCTTGGTCGAAGTGCTGGCCGCCATGGTGCAGTTCCCCGGCGATCCCGGCCGCGTGTTCGAGACGCTCCTCGAGCGGGCGATCGCGCTCAGTGGCGCGATGTACGGCTTCGTCAGCCGCTTTGATGGCGAACTGGTGAGCAATGTCGCCACGCGTGGTCTGACTGCGGAAGAAGAAGCGGCGGCCAAAGCATTTCCGATGATGCAACCGCACAAACCTGATCTCACCACCTTGATCGGGCGCGCCGTGCTTGAAAAGCGAATCGTGCAGGTGCAAGACGTGGATACGTATTGGACTGATAGCGAGTGGCGCCAACAAGTCTTGAGTCGCGGCAAAAGCGCTATCGCGTTTCCGTTACTGCGCGATGGCAATTGTGTCGGCGCTTTCTCGGTGGCTTTTCCACACCGAGGCGCGTTGCCGGACCGCATCGTCGATATGCTGCAAACCTTCGCTGCCCAGGCGGCGCTCGTGATCGACAACGCACAGCGCTTTAACGACACCCGTCAGGCGCTCGAACACCAGACGGCGCTGAGTGACATCCTGCGCGTCATTTCGGAGTCACCGACCGACCTACAGCCGGTGTTCGACGCGATTGCCGCGCGCGCGGCTGCCCTGTGCAACGCCGATGGCGCGACCACCTCGCGCTTTGACGGTGAATTGATTCATATCGTCAGTGTCGTTGGCGGAACCCGTGAAGGCGAAGCCGCGATTCGCGCGGCGTTTCCGCGCGCGCCGAGCCGCGATTCCTTGCACGGTCGTGTGGTCACAGATCGCGCCATCGCGCATATCGAGGATTCCTCACTCGACGAATCCTTCAGCGCTCTCGCCCGCGACGCCTGGCGGCGCGCCAATAGGCGCGCCATGTTGGCGGTGCCGATGATGCGTGGCGGCGAGGTGCTCGGCGTGATTGGCGTCGGGCGTGGCGAACCCGGTTATTTTTCGTCGTCGCACGTGCAGTTGTTGCAGGCCTTCGCCGATCAGGCCGTGATCGCCGTCGAGAATGTGCGCCTGTTCAACGAAACGCGCGAGGCGCTCGAGCGCCAGACGGCGATGGCCGAGATTCTGCAAGTCATTAGCCGTTCACCGGCCGACGTCACCCCGGTATTCGATGCGATCGCCGAGCACGCGACGACGCTGTGCAAGGCGGACACGGGGATGACATCGCGGTTCGACGGCGAATTGATTCACATGGTTGGGATCTTCGGCGTGAATGTTGCTGGCGCGGATTTCGTCAGAGCAGGCTTCCCCCGGAGACCTGAAGCCTCCAGCCTGCACGGGCGGGCGGTGATGACGCGCGCGCTCGTCCACGTGCCGGATGTGTTCGCCGACGATGTCGCCGCGCCATCCTGGGAAGCTTATCGACGCGCGGCCATCCGCGCCGTGCTGGCGGTGCCGATGCTGCGTGAGGGCGAAGTGGTCGGAGTCGTCAGCGTCATCCGCAGTAAGCCGGGCTTGTTTCCCGAACCGCTGGTCAAACTCCTACAGGCGTTTGCCGATCAAGCCGTGATCGCGATCGAGAATGCGCGGCTGTTCACCGAAACGCAGGAAGCACTCGAACGCCAGACCGCGACCGCCGAAGTTTTGAAAGTAATCAGCAGCTCGGTGGATGACGCGCAGCCCGTGTTCGAAAAAATTCTCGATAGCTGCCAGGCCTTGTTCGATGTACAGGAAATGATGATTTCGCGCCTCCACGAGGATGGACAATTGCACCTGAGCGCGCAGCGCGGCGCCGCGATGGAGGTGGTGTCCAAGCTGCTGCCCCGGCCGCTCGAAGGGACTGCGACTGCCCAAGCCATCCGCGAACATCGAACGATCCATATACCCGAATCGTCGGCGACCAACAGTGCGTATACGCCATTTCTCGATTCGATTACGAAGCTCATCGGCAATCATTCCGGGCTGGTCGCGCCGCTGCTGCGCGACGGTCGCGGGATCGGCTCGATCTGGATTGTGCGGGTGCCGGTGAAACCGTTCAGCGAGCGGGAAATCGCGCTCCTCACCACCTTCGCAGACCAGGCCGTGATCGCGATCGAGAACGCGCGCCTGTTTCGCGAGACGCAGGAGGCGCTGGAGCATCAAACTGCTACCGCCGAAATCCTCAAGGTCATCAGCAGTTCCCCCACCAGCACCCAACCGGTGTTCCAGACGATTGCAGAACGCGCGCGCGCAGTGAGTGGTTGGGACTTTTGCAACCTCGTGAGCTTCGATGGCGATTTGATGCATCTCGGGGCCTCCGCCGGGTTTCCTGAGGAAGAACTTCGTTGGTTGAGGGAGATGACTCCATTCAAGCCTACGCGAGGGTCAGCCGCCGGACGGGCGATATTAACGGGTCGGTTCGTCAACATCGCCGATCTGACGACCGATCCGGAATTTGAACACCAGAAGCTCTCCAGTCATTACAGAAGCATGGTTGGCGTGCCGCTCATTCGAAACAGTCGAGCCATCGGTGCACTTACCATTGGTAGGCGAGACCCCGGCGGCGCGCCGGACAAACTGGTCCGACTGCTCCAGACCTTCGCCGATCAGGCCGTGATCGCAATCGAGAACGTGAGCCTGTTTCAGTCCACGCAGGAAGCCCTGGAACAGCAGACTGCGACTTCTGAAGTGCTGCAGGTGATCAGCACTTCAATGGCGGATACCCAGCCGGTGTACCGGAAAATTCTGGACAGCTGCGAGTTGCTCATCCCGGCGGATCTTTTCGCCGTGTTCGAGCTTCGCGAGGGGCTGGTGTACGCGCCAGAAGCGCGTGGGGTGGGGGCGGCCCGGATGCAGGCCGTCTACCCGCTCCCGCTGGAAGAACCCGTTTATTAAGCAAGCGGTGGCTTCGCGCGATCCGCTGCACGCGCCCGCGGTCACCGGCGCCGAGGGTGGCGGCACGGCGAAGCTGCTGCATGACGTCTTCGGGGACTGCTCCGGATTGCTTGTTCCGATGCTGTGGAACGAGAATGTCATCGGGCTGATTTCCGCCATGCGCACCCCGCCCCGCCCCTTCAGCGAACGCGAAATTTCGCTCATGAAGACCTTCGCCAATCAGGCGGTCATCGCCGTCCAGAACGCGCAACTCTTCAATGACACCAAGGAGGCGCTGGAACAACAGACGGCAATCAGCGACGTGCTGCGGGTCACCACCGAATCGCCGAGCGATGTGGAGCCTGTGCTGAGCGCGATTGCCGAGCATGCGGTGCAGCTCTGCAATGCGGCGGCGGCCTCTATCTTTCTGGTGGAAAATAATCAACTGCAGCATGTGTGTTCGCGAGGGCCGCTGGCCGAACAGGCCGCGGGGGTGGAGCTCTTCCCCATCGATCGCGAGTCAACTTCCGGCGTGGCGATCCTGGAGGGCATAACGGTAGAGGTCGCGGACATTCAGTCCGAGACCTCCAAATACCCGCGTGGCGCGGAAACGGCGCGCCGGTTTGGCCATCGTTCGCTGGCGGTGACGCCGCTACTGCGTGAAGGCAAGGCGTTCGGCACGTTAGCGATCCGGCGGCAGGAAGTGCGGCCATTCAGTGAGCGTGAAGTGACGTTGCTGAAGACTTTTGGTAGCCAGGCGGCGATTGCGCTGGAGAATGTCAGGTTGTTCAACGAAACAAAGGAAGCGTTAGAGCAACAGACGGCGACCGCAGAAGTGTTGCGCGTGATCAGTAGCTCAGTTGCGGACACCCAGCCTGTCTTTGAAAAGATTCTCGACAGTTGTGCCCGGCTCTTCGATGCCGAGAATATGGGGATCTTGCTCGCCCACGAAGATCAGTTTCATCTCGCCGCATTTCGCGGCCCCCA
>CAMATU010000035.1 GCA_945861225.1 Klebsiella pneumoniae | reverse complement strand
CAGTCTGGCTTGAAGGCCGGCCCAATCACTTTGAATGGCGCAGTGGTGCCGTTATGCACGATGCCCCCCCAGCGCCATACAGCGGTGCCGGTCGCTGTTACACGAATTCGCAGGCCCGGTTCCTGGCCTTCAAACTTCTCGGTAGGGACGCCACTTTTCGCGAGTTCGGCGATCTGTTTACTCGTCAAAATGCATTTTGCCGATCTGGGCATGGTTCCTCACTTCGTCCCCCAGGGTATGAATGGGGGTATGAATAGAGGTTAGATCCTATGCATTTTCTATGCAATGCCTATGCAAGGCATTCTAATTAACCTATTGATGTGAAAGAGAAAGAAGTTATGAGGCTGCGGCTTACGAACTTAGGAGCCGGTTTTCACACGGCAGGGGTCAGTGGTTCGATCCCACTATCGCCCACCAATCAATTCAAATAGTTAAGATCCGAGAATTAAGCGAACTCGAGCTCTTTGCCACAAATTTGTCACACGCGACATTTTGAAACTGGCAATTTTCGTCGAAGATTCCCCGACTTGAGTTGAACCGTCTTGTCACAGGTGTTGGCGCCGACCTCAATTTGAGCCCTTGTGCCGACGCCGCATTAAGCCAGTACGCGAGACCCAATCTCTAGCGGCGTCGCGGCTTCTGAGCCCGCTACGCTGGCTCAATGGGAGATCGGCCGACACCGCGGAAATGGCTCAATTCTGTGTCGGCGGCAACAGCCCTTCTCAGTGGCAGGCGCAGGTGTGCATCCACGGGTATCCGAGTCAAAGCAAAACGTTCAGCACATGCGCTGCTGCCGAGCGATGGGGGAAGTTAACCGAAGTCGAAATGACACAGGGCACGTTCGTGTCTTGCACCGAGGCCGAATCGACTACGTTGCGCGAATTGCTAGAGCGCTACATCGCCAAAGTCTCCCCGACGAAAAGGGGCGCCACGTCTTTGTTTGCCAATTCTAAATTAGCGTTCCGCCGCGGGCTGTAAGGCGATTATCAACATTCCCACGAATGTAAAGCCTGATCCAACCGCGTCCCAGCGAGTGAGGGCCACGCCGTCGACGAACCTCAACCAGATCAATGCGATCATGATGTACATCCCCCCGTATGCGGCGTAGGTCCGTCCGGCAGCCGCCGGATGAAACGTGAGCAGCCACGCAAAAACCCCGAGAGAAAGGGCCGCCGGAAACAGTAACCAGACTGGTTTGCTATGACGAAGAACGAGCCAGGGTAGGTAGCAACCGATAATCTCGGCGACGGCCGTAAGGGCAAATAACAGTGAAACGTTCAACGCTTGCACGGTCCTTCCCGTTTCTTACCGGTAGGTGCCGATAATTGGAAGAGCTTTAGTATTCAGTCAAGTGATGACGTAAGGTCGAACCCGTGTACTCTTCGCGAAACCTGCCACGACGCTGCAATTCCGGCACGACGGTGTCCACGAACTCCGAGTAGCAATCAGGTAAGTAGGTCGAGAAAATCATGAAGCCATCTCCGCCGCCTTCATCGAAGTAATCTTCCATTTGATCGGCGATGTCAGCAGGGGTACCAACTAGAGTCGGCGCGGCACAGCTCATTCCGTAAATCTCTGCGGCGTTGCGAATCGTGAGCGGTCGCGAGGGATCACCTGCGGCCATGATGGCTTCCAGCTGTCCCACTGCACCTTCCATGGCCGGATCACGACCGGCCGCGCGCATATCCATATCCGGCTCGAACCTGGAAAAATCCAATCCGAAGTGGCCCGACATAATCGCCAACACAGCGTCCAGCTCCATGCCCTTTGCGATACCCTCGTATTTTTCCTGGGCATCCCGGCGCGTGTTGCCTACGACAACCTGGAGGCCAAAGATGATCTTTACTAGTTGGGCGTCCCGGGCGGAGGCAGCCAATCGACTCCGCATGTCATCGACATAGGCCCGCATCGTGCGGGCGTTCGGCGCCACATGGAACACCGAATCGGCGTGTCGTGCGGCAAAATCCCGACCCGTCTTGGAGCCACCGGCCTGCCACAGCACCGGTCGTCGATGGGGTTCGAGCGGCAGGGCATAGGGCCGGGTATGGCAACGCATGTACTTGCCGTCGAAACTCACTTCGCCGACGCGTGCGGGATCGATGAACTCGCCGCTGACCGGATCGGCACGAACCGCGCCTTCCCCCCAGGCGTCCCACAACCGATAGCAGATCTCCAGAAACTCATCCGCTCGCGCATAGCGTTCGTCATGATTCACCATGCCATCCATGCCCATCGCTGCGAACTCTGCACGCGCATACGACGTGACGATATTCCAGCCGACGCGATACTGAGTCAGGTGTTCTAGCGTGGAGAGCTGACGCACCAGATGGTACGGAGGTACGAAGGAGGTCGAAAGCGTCAACCCGATCCCGAGCTTCGAAGTCGCCATGCCGACCACCGGGACCAGAGCCGAAGGATCGTGAACTGGGCATTGGACGGCATGGCGGAAGGCGGCATCCGAATTCCCGCGAAAGTTCGTGTAAGGCGCCAGCACATCCGCGATGAAAAGCGCATCGAATTTGCCCCGCTCCAGGGTCTGCCCGAGTTCCTGCCAGAAGGCGGGGCGCGCAAACCCGGTCGGATCGCCCCGATGATGCTTCGGATGGGTCCAGATGCCCTGGGTATGATTGACCACCCCGTTCAGAACGAAGCCGAGGAGGTGCATGCGTGACTTGGTCTTGCCGGTGCCGTTGTTCATTTGATCCTGCGCTTATTATCGACCGCTGAATCCGGCGATCGAGTTAGAAGAATCCGTTAGTCGGAAGTTGCTCGCCGTTCACGAGGAAGCTGCCGAGGGCGCGGGCTTTGTAGGGGGTCGGGTTGTGTGACGAGAGAGTTCTGATGTTGCGCCAGTGGCAATCGAGGTTCTCGCTTTGCTTCACGGCCGAGGAGCCGCCGACGTCGAATAGCATGGTCGCTGCGCGCGGCGCGAGTTCGTCGATGACGACTTTAGCCTGGGCGGTCAGCAATGACGCGCGGTGCGCAAGATCGAAGTCCGCGAGACCGTTGACCACGGTAGCCAACGCGGCATCCTGCGCATCTGCAGCGACCAGCACCATTGCCTCCGCGGCAAAGGTGTGACTCGCGATCTGGCCGATCACCTGTTGCAAAATAGGATCGGCCGCCGCCGTCTCCGCACTGCCATGCGTATAGGTGCGTCCGCGCTTGCGAACCATGCGCACGGCATCGTTGACGACGTTTCGCATCACACCGGCAATGATGGCGGTCAGAATCAGTTGGCAGAACTGGCCGACCAGGTAGGGTTCCGTCGGATTCTCGAGAGAAGCCGCTTCCGTGCTTTCGACTCCGGCCATCAGAATCTCGTCGGGTTCGACCGCGACGGCGTCGAAGATTCCGGTACCGCTACCGGTCAGCCGTTGACCGATGCCGTCCCAATCGTCTTCGAGTGTCACCCCTTTTCGTGCGGTCGGTACCACCGCAGAGGCGAGCTTTCCGTCCGCTGTGGAGGCCATTACCATCACCCAATCCGAATACATGCTGCCGGTGCAGTAGTACTTCCGCCCCGTTAGCGTATATCCGCTGGCAGTCGGCTCCAGATGGGTCTGCAACACCCAACTGCCGACCGCGGCGCTGCCGCCCATTTCCGTCACCGCATTGCCGAATATTTCACCGGCAACGGCCCGGGTTATCCACCGCGTACGCTGCGCGCTATCCGCAGCCCGCAGACGTTCTTCGATGAACCAGTAATGCGCGCGCAGAATATGGGCGACATCGGCGTCGGCCTCCGCGAGATCGATCAGCATCGCGAAGTACTCGCGAACTGTCGCGCCGCCGCCGCCGTCAACGAGCGGTATGCGAAAGGCGCCCAGACGCGAGGCGCGCACCAGATCTATCACCGGATGGAGCGGACTACCAGCCTGCTTCGCTGCCCCAGCCGCAACCCGGATCTCGTCGATGACCCGCCGCAGCGCGGGTGTGCCGGCCCTTACAGGCAAAACGTCGAGTTCCTGCATCTTCTGACAGGCGTCGGGAGCGGATGACATAACGACCTCTCTTAATGACTTAGGCATATTGATGTTTATTGACATTGATCGGCGCGCGATCGGATCAACGGTGAGAATGTTGTCCGTTCGGCGCGTGCACGTGCGTTTGCGCTGGAAGCAGCGGCGGTAGCGCAACCGCGCCCACGAACAGGACCGCAGACAGCCAGAACACCGTCTTCGTCCGCCGGACCGACGCCTCGAGTTCATCTGACGTTTCGACCTGCGGGCGCACATAGATTCGATGGAACGCGATGGCGAGCAGCATCAGCGTCAAAGTCAGAAAATAGGGGCGATAAGGTTCGAGTGGTTGCAGGAACTGCAGGACCCCCAGACCCCCGCCCGACACTGATGCCAGGACCGGAAGGACGCAGCAAGGCTTCAGCGCAATCAGCGAACCCACCATCGACGCCCCGAGACCAACATTCATTCGCGAGCCTCGACTTTGCGCTCTCGCCGCACGCGGTACCGGCGCTTCTACGAGCCGGTAGCCTCGCTGTTGTAACCTTTCGGCGGTATGTTCCCACGCCGTTGCCAGTCGCCTGCGCTTCAACCCGTGGAAGACGCAATTGAAATCGATCGCGACTGTCTTGACGCTCGGATCCGGTTGTCCATCGGCCTTTACGTGAACCGGGCTGCCATCGCCGGTGGTCGAGGCGTAGAAAACGCCAAGCGGGGTGTGCGCGATCACCTTGGCATGGCCCACCAGCTCGGCACCGAGTTCGACGACAACACCCTGCAAAATTGCCTGCAGCACTTGCGCCGTCTGTTCGACCGAACCTTCGAAGGTCACGTGTCGCGAGAGTGCACTAAACATGGTGGTGACCGGTGCCGAGGATTTTTTCGATTATCGCGGGCGGTAACCCCGCGGTGGCCGTCGTCATTTCGAGTGCTGCATTCGGCTTCATCCAATTCCCGAGTTCGGCCTGGATGCGTGTCGTCTCGGCCGGTGCGGCAGAGTCCGTCTTGTTGAGGAGCACGACGTCGGCCGTCCGTACACTCGTACGAATGAGATGCGGCACCGATCGCATGAGTAACCGATACCGGGCGGCGTCCACGATGCCGAGACGGCACTGGAAGCGGTAGCGGGCGGCTATTTCAGGTGACGACAGGCGCGGGAACCGTTCGAGTAAGCGGCACATCCGCGCGGCGTCAGCCGTCCCGGCTGGCTCGATAATCACCCAGTCGAGACCGGGAATGGCAGCCAGCTCGTTCAATCCGATGTAAAGATCGTCCTGCATCAGACACAGGCAGCCGCCGTAGATTTCGACGACCTCGTGTCCCCCGGCGCGGATAACCGCGCCGTCGATCTGGACCTCGCCCACGTCATTGATCAGGAATGCGACGCGCTGGCACTGACTCGTCAGATGACGGGCCAGGGCCGCGATCGTTGTTGTCTTACCCGATCCCAGGAACCCGACGACGGAGATGACCCGCACCGCTGGGTTCCAACGACTAGTTCGTGGAGCCCGCGTGCTGGACGATCAGCGAGTGGGTGCCTACGGTCGTCCGGATCTCCAGCGCCCCATCGCGCATCGACCAGTTCGAATACTCCTCGCCATCCATGACTACTCGGTATCGCGCACCGGCCGCGAGGTTCGTGACCCGGAAGGTGGTTTCCTGTCCAAGCGCACTGGCATCGGTCGTGCAGATTGCAACGTTGAGCGTGCGCTGGAGGGGGTCGTAATAAGCCTGACGTACACGCACGAGCGGGTAATCGACATCGACCAGTGTGGGTTCCTGAAATTTCTTCAGATTGGGCTGGTTGAAAATCTTCGACCAGGTGTGAGCCCCATTGGCAGCATAACCGGGCATGATCCAGTCGTTGTGCTGGCCGCGGGGAAATCGCTCATTGAGACCGAATAGGTGGAAGAACTCACCGCGCTGCGGATCATAAATGGGCTGGTATTTTGCGTCCGCCCATTTCCGGAGGGCGGCGTAGGTTTCTTCGTCCCCCAGCTCTCGCGCGCAGGCGATTGCCTTGCAGGTCGCGCCGATGTCATCGACACCCGAACGCGGCAAACCGGACATGAAGGCTGAACCATCGGGCTGTCGAGTCAGAAAGTGGACGAGGCCTCCTTCATATACGCGGCGGTACG
This sequence comes from Klebsiella pneumoniae, assembly GCA_945861225.1. Lineage (GTDB taxonomy): Bacteria > Pseudomonadota > Gammaproteobacteria > CAIKBL01. The sequence continues at coordinate 22,651 of CAMATU010000035.1, read as the reverse complement.
TCTCGGAGTCGAACGGATAGCCGAGCCAGCACACCGAGAACCAGTTACTCGCGAGTTGGTTGGCTTCGCGGTTCAGATTACTGTTGATATCCGGGTCGTGATAGAACGAAACCCACTCGGCCGGTCCCTTCGCTGGGCCACCGACGTGCAGGGGCTTCATCGCGTTGTGGCACTGCTGGAACGTCCAGTAGAGCGACGTGCCGTGCAGCACGTCGTAGAGCTTCATCGACAGCCCGCTCAGGTTATTGCACCAGAGGAAGATCTTGCGGACTTCGCAGGCGATGCCGATAGGATTGGCGACCCATTGTTTGGTCAGCGTGTCGACCAGCCGTTTGTGGTCGTACTCGAACTGCAGTTGATCGTCGTAGACTATTTGGAAAGGGCTGTCGTACTTCGCGTCACCGGATACGTATTCGTAGAGACCGATACTCAGATTGAGATAGCCCTTGTACATGATATTGGCCATGCCGTTCCCGTAGACCGGATCGGGGTTATAGCCATACGGTCCGATGCCGTTCGCCGCCCAGCCCGGCTTCGAGTAGCGCCCGGCATAGCCTTCGGGCATCAGGTTCTTGTACATCGCATCGGGATAATCGAGCCGGTTCGGATCCTGACCTTTCTCCTCCACCCAATCGCAGAACGCCCAGTATTCGAAATAGCGATCGACGAGGAAACTCAGAATCTTGCTGTAGCCTTCGCGCCAAGCGGGAGTGAGTTCCGCCATCATCGCGATCGCGAAGCTGCCGTAGGTCAAATCGTAGCGGTAGAGATTCTGGACCGGCGCGCCGCTGACGTTATCCCAGGCTTCGTGCGGCTTGCCGCCTTTCGCCCAGGTGCCGTCCAGGCCAATCTTGCGATGCATGTAGGCCATCCATCCCATCGCCTCTTCGGAGAGCGCGGGATAGCCCAGGACGGTGTCGTTCAGGGAAGAGACCGGCGCGGGATACAGCGGGATCTGCATCTCCGGCATTCTTGCGGTCTGCTGGCTTCTCAACATATTGGCATGCTCCTCAGATTAAGACGTACGTACAAAGAAAGGGGGTACGCGAGAGTCATGTAAGGTCAGATTCGTTATCTGTTGATAGATCTATCACTTGAACTCCAGCGGCGTCAATCAATTTCGAACGTGCAGGTGACGAGACCTACTGCGCTGCGCGGCCACCAAGAATGTCTTACCAATATTCCTGATGCAGTGCGTCATGGAAAGTCGATGCGATCGCCGTCGCCGTCTTCCGTTTGCTTGCGCTGACACCAAAGACCATTTTGCTGATTCGCCCCGATCCCACGGTGTTTAGCAATAGCAGCCTCGTCGGTTGTCTCACCTGAAACAAGTTTCTATCTCGACTATGACTTCATATGATAGATCTATCAATATAAAATTCATTCAGTCAAGAGCTTCACGGGAAGGGAGCACAAAGTTTCCGAAGTACCTAGAAGGCTGGTTCGGAAGTTGAAAGCCACCTGTTGCCGCAAACGGCAGAATAGATAGCTTGGTTGACAAGTTAGTGCCGCAAATCGACACTTCATTGTCATCTGAGGCTCGCTGTGCGAATGCAATCAATCGAGGCACTCGAAGGCGCGTTCAGACTCTTTCCGAAACGGCACTTTGACTTTCCAGGCTTTAAGAAATGAACAAAGCGCGCGCGCGAACGCGACTCCCGAAAGACGAGCGACGCTCTCAGTTGGTTCAACATGCTGTCATTGTCGCAGCTCGCAAAGGGATAGGTCGCTTGGCCCATGCCGAAGTGGCGCGCGATGCGGGCGTTGCAGTGCCTACGGTCTTCGCATATTTCGAAAATAGAAACGCTCTCGTATCTGCCGTAATCGAAGAAGTGGAGCGTTTCTATGTGAACCAGTACAGCCAATCACTCGCGAAGTACCCATCTCCCCAGGACGGACTACGCGACCTCATGATGACGTATGCGAAATCAGTCGGCACTCATCCGCAATACGCTCAGGTGTGGCTCGAGTGGAGTACTGCTGTCCGCAATGAGGCTGGAATTTGGGATTCTTTTCAGAATTACCAAGAGACAATGATCGCCCGTTTTGCAAAGGAGATTCGTCGTGCCCAAAAAGCAGGTCTGATCGACGCAGACGTTTCTCCGGTCGATGCATCTCGGCTTGTCGTCGCCACCGCCTATACCATCACGCAACTTAAGTACACTCGAAGGCGACATAGCTCAATCGAAAAATTCATTGATGAATCGATTAAGCTGGCTCTGCATTGCTGAGTTAGCTTCGAATCCCGGCCGAGAGGAGCAGTTGACGTGGAAGGAACGCGCACCCGAATTTTCTGGCGTGATGGCAACTACTTGATGTTCGCAATGAACATCACACCGATACTTTTGTGTCTTGTACTCGCGGCATTCGCGGCTAATTCTTTATTGTGTCGTTTTGCTCTGGAAGCCGGGTTCATAGATCCTGTTTCTTTTACTGCCGTGCGTATTACAAGCGGTGCACTCTTCTTGGCGCTACTGTTGGTCTTTCGTCGAGACTTTCGGCGCCCCAAACTCAAACTGATCGCAGTGATTTCTTTGTACGGATATGCGCTACTGTTTTCCCTCGCCTACGTCGGACTTGGCGCAGCGACTGGCGCGCTGGTTCTATTTTCGGCTGTCCAGTTCACGATGATCGGGGCGGCCGTATGGCGAGGAGAGAATCCCGGAACTTTAGCGTGGCTAGGGTTTTTTACTGCAGTCGGCGGCCTATTTTGGCTACTGCTACCAAAAGCATCTGCGCCCGCACCCTTGGCCGCTGCACAAATGCTACTGGCAGGAATTGCGTGGGGGGTTTACTCATTGGTTGGCGCGCGTGGTGTAGAGGCGCTGCGGGCGACCACCTGGAATTTCTTCGCCGCAACGCCGCTTGCAATACTTCCCTTGGTTATATTTCCTTCTTCAATTCATATAGAAAGTCTGGGACTTTGGAGTGCCGTAATCTCCGGCTCGGTCGCCTCCGGCCTGGGCTACGCGCTTTGGTATCATGTTCTACCTCAATTGAGGGCTATCGTTGCTGCCTCCGCGCAGCTCACTGTACCCGTTATTGCGGCATTCGGGAGCGTGCTATTACTCGGAGAATCGCTCACAACTACCCTCGTATTTAGCAGCGTTGCAATCTTGGGGGGCGTTGCGGTAGTAATCGTTGATAGTCATCGACGCGCGTTCTCCGCGCGACATGCTGATGCGCAGATTCTCGATTATGTAATTTGACGCCTCCTCAGCTTTGCTGTGGCTCGACCTGAGCATGGTAGCGCGCCGGAGCTGAAGCGAAGGAAGCTTGTGACGACGCCTATGAAGTGGAGTTCGAAGAGGCACTCGTGTGCCTTGGAGAACGACCTGCACTATGACCCCGGCACCCCCGGGAAACCGACTGGAGAAACTCAAGGGGGAACGAGCCGGTCAGTACAGCATCCGTGCCAACGATCAGTGGCGCGTATGCTTCGAAAAGACGAACGGTGGCCTTACCGAAGTTGAAATTGTCGACTATCACTGGAAAGTTATGCGATGACCAAATCCGTTAACCGTATGCGACCCGTACACCGGGGAGAGATCCTGCGCGAGGAGTTTCTGCGCCCGCTCGGCCTCAGCGTTAATGCGTTGGCCGGGGAGCTGCGGGTGCCGGCGACCCGTATTCATGAAATCGTGAACGAACGGCGAGGTATCACGGCGGGTACGGCAGTGCGACGGGCACGGTACTTCGATACTTCGCCCGAAGTCTGGCTGAACTTGCAGACCGCATACGATCTGAAGACCCGGCCGACCTTGGCGGAGATTGAACGTCGGGTAACGCCGAGGGCCGCCTAGAGAATGATTCTCAAGGGCCGACTTTTGCCGCCATAATCTATTAGTCCTACGGGGCGTCGAGCAGAAAATTGGAGCAGGAATGAAGCCCAGAGCTTTGCCACAAATTTGTCACACTGCGAACGCAATTCAGCGATATTGAACGTGATCGACTGTGATGTGATGTAGCTGTTTTAATTTGCATTTTGATGTAACTACCTGAATCCAAAAGGGTGTGAAAACGCGTTCACACGGCAGGGGTCAGTGGTTCGATCCCACTATCGCCACCAACTGAATCAAATAGTTAAGATCCGTGAGTTAAGCGATTTCGAGTGCCTTGCCTCAAATTTGTCACACTCGACCTCATGACATTGGCATTTTTCGTCGACGATTCCCCGACTTAAGTCGATTCCGCTTGTCACAAGCGGGTGGTCGATATCACGCGGATTACTAGCAGTGCGGCGGCATATATCGGCCGCTGTGCTTGCCGCTGGAAGCGTTCATGCGTTCATGCGCCGTCGTCCGTACCCGGCTGTCGACACACGACCGACCACGGTAAAACTGGCTCGGCTGACCCACCACTGCCATTTCGTCGAGACCGACAACGATTCGATTCGCTTCAGCCGCAGTACCGCCGAGGCGAAACAGCGGATCAAGCGCGTACAACCCGCACCGCCGACACGTGGCTTTGGGATACCTGTCACCCATCAATTTTGAAAGGAGACTGCTGCCCACAGAAATTGGCCAGATTTAGACAGCTACCCGTCCACTAAACCGGGGCAAATCCACTCGGCATTAGCACCGCCATCCACGGCGTGGGCAACTGCGCAGCCAACACCGTCATGAACGCCTACGAGAACAGTAGACGGGGGCGCAGTTCGGACGCGGTCTTGCGGCTAGAGCACGCGTTTATCGCTGATCCGAAGCAGGCGCCACGCACGGCAGACCTCGGCATCGATCTGGTCGCGAACCCCGGGCTTGCTTACCTGTGGGGCGAATTTTTCAGTTTCTGGCGCAGCGACGATCAAGATCACCTGCGCGTGCTACCGGTCAGAAGCATGTTGGATGCGGGTGTTCGAGTGAATCTGGCTTCGGATCATCCTTGCGGGAGCTTCTCGCCGGCCGAGATCAGCTGGATTGCGGTGACACGCCGATCACAGCGTGGCGCTTCCATCGACGCCGCGGAAGCGATTACCCCCGAGGAAGTCTTGCGCCTCTACACGATCAACGCCGCCCATGCATCGAACCGCGCTGACCGCGCAGGCAGCGTCGAAGTGGGGAAGGTAGCCAACCTGATCGTGCTGGACCGGGACATCGTCACCTGTGCACATGAAGATATTCGCCATGCGCGCGTCGAAATGACCTACGTCGACGGCATGAAAGTATTCGAGCGCGCCAACGGCAGTGATTCTTAAAGGTTAATTAAAGTTGATTAAATTATCATTGCTCTGGCACTGTAGAGTGCTGCGACGAACAACTGATCCCCGCAAATTTCCCGCAGGGCAGCTAGAGAATGTCGATAAAATTGTGCCGCCCCCATTTGTGGAAAAGTCGCTTCGCCGGTGCATCGGTGCCGTGCAAGCGTTGGTGTAGCACTTCAATGATGGCGGTTTGGATGATGGTCGTTTCGAGGCGCGCCATTTCATCCGTCTGAACCCATACGAAATCTTCCAACTCGCCGTTGCCGCGCAGTTCACCACAAGCGAATTCCACTGAAGTAGCGAAGAACCGCGCGTGAAAGCGGGTGCGATGATAGGTGGGGGTGATGGCTCGCCCGAGGAAGTCGAGACGGGCCAAATCGGGTACCAACCGTCGTGCGCGAAAGGCCTGCCAGCCGTCATGCAAGACGGCACCTATATCCCCCGGCTCTCCCAACATGAGCCCGGTTTCCTCAAACGTTTCCCGAATGGCCGCGAGTGCGATTGCGTCGCCGCGAGATCGCGAACACCCGAGCGCTTGGGGCAGCTTTCCGTTCAGCGAATGGAGCGGCGTGACCAGGTGATCTGCCGGCTCCAGGGCGCCCCCCGGGAAGACGTAGACGCCGGGCTTGAAACGGGCCCGACTGCTGCGTCGACCAGCCAACACCTCAAAGTGTTCACCGCGCTTGCGGTAGAGCACCAACGACCCCGCGTCCCGAGGGCGTGGGGTCGGGCCAGATGCGACGATGCCCGAAGCAGGCAGCCTGGTATTGGACATGGTCGCGTGCCGACTAGCCTTAGCTTGTCGAGCCCGGACTGGCGGCGCCTCTCACCAGCTTTTCGCGCAGCGCTGCCGTGGCTATCTCATCGACGCGGAGCTCGTCGCTGACCTTAGTTCCATTGAACACAACGCCATAGAGTTCTCGAGCGCGCTCGAACGTTTCCCAACGCTCCATGACGTCACGCAACACGCGGGTCGGCTCGCGGGCCAGCGGATTACCGTAGCCGGCGCCGCCTGAATCGATGCCGCGAATGAATTCCCCCTGTTCAAGGCGCACTTCGACCACGCCGGGAAGCTTTTCTTCGGTTCCATCCCTGCGCACCTTAAACGTCTTGCCGGGGGGACCGTCGTGGCCGCCTTGTACACCCCTGGATGCGTTGATTTGGCCATCCGAGGAGACGACCGCCACCCTGCACCACGCGCATGGATTTGAAGAGCATCGGGTGCTTGGATTCCTCCACCTCGACGCTGCCGCGATAGATGACACCGGCTGCTGTCGGTACGCTCATTCCCAACCAGCCGTCGGAATTCGGCGTGCCCGGGCCGCCGTTCGCGATGACCCACTCCTGGTTGATATAGGGGCCGTTGCGGCGCCAGTCGTGCCCTGAGATCACCGCCGCACCGGCGCCCATTCCCATACCGCCCTCGGCGTTGCCATAGCCATCGCCCAGCTTTGCAAAAGCCGTATGCACGGCGCTGACGATGCGCTCACCGATGTTTGTCGTGCCCATCGAGCAACTCGCAGGAAATTCGGGAATACCGGTGACGCAGCCCTTCCTCAGCTTCACATTGATGCGCGAAAAAGTGCCGGCGTTGTGTGGGATGTCCGGGTCGATGCAGTTGAACACACCGCACAACGTATTGCTGGTGGAGCAGGCCACCGATTGATTGAGTCCGAACGGCAGGTTGTCGGCGTTATGAGTGAGGTCGACCTCGATCAGGCCGTTCTCTGCGTCGACATCGATATCCACGCGGATGGGCAACCCGTCGGGGATGACGGGCGGCATGGGGTCATACACGGAGACGCTCGATATCTTGGCGCTCGGCAGCTTGCGGATGGCCTCGGCGGTCCGTCGTGCGGAATAGGCGAACCACTCCTCGATGAAGGTTCGCACGGTGTCGATACCGTAGCGCTGCACCACTTTCATCAACAAGCGTTCACCGATCCTAGCGGCGCCGATAGAGGCAAGGTAGTCGCCATACCACTGTTCCGGAACGCGGATGCGTCGGCGACACATGCGAATGATGTCGGCGTTTTCCTTGTAGTCTTTCTGAATGCGCACGCACGGGAAGATGAGAGCACCCTCCGCGTATACGTCCTGCGCGGTAGCATGGTAGGTCGAGGGAATGGAATTGCCGCAATCCGCCTGGTGCGCTTTCGCACAGGACGTGAATAGATGCACGCCATTCACGAACACCGGCACCATATACATGTGATCGGCCGCGTGGGAGTTGCCCATGTACGGGTCGTTGTGCAGAAAGGCATCGCCTTGGGCCAAGTCATTGTGCAGGTCGCACATGGCCTGGCTCTGCAGGCTCGAGCCGAAGATATGCACCGGCGCGCCTTCCGCTGCACACAGTAGGCGATTGTCTGCCGTGACGATAGAACAGGAAAAATCGCGCACCACCGCGAGAACCGCCGAGCGTGCGGTCTTGAGCAGCGTATTGGTCATTTCGCGGACGATACCCTCGAAGCGATTGGCAAGTACCGCCATCAGCACCGGGTCCATCTTGCTGTCGCTGGTCGTTGACTGTGCGTTGTTCATCAGTGGGCCTCCTCTGCCGGCGGCGTGACGATGTAGCTGCCGGTCTGGCTCACAGTGGCAACGGAACCGGGATAAACCACCAGGGTCGACGTGTCTTCCTCGATGATGGCTGGACCGGCGATGATGCTTCCCGAGGGCAGGCTGTCGCCCAGGAAGATTGGCGTCTCCATCCAACAGTCGTGGAAATAGGCGGCGCGCACGCGATGTGGGGTCGCCTGCTGCGCTGTTGACACCTTGTCCTTGACCAGCCCCGCGGTCTTGACCTTGGCGACCAGACGGCCGCGCCAGTTAAGGCATTCAACAGCGTTGTCCAGATCTTCGACCTCGAACACCCGCTTGTGCACTTGGTGAAACTCCGCGACAAGTGCTGCCACATCGCCTGCGCCCTGAAAGCGGCTGCCGGGCAGTTGAATGTCGAGCTCCCATACCTGGAAGCGATAGCGGGCTTCCACGAAGTAGCGCTTTTCTTGTTCCGCAAAGCCGCGCTCGCGCATGCGATCGCCGAACTCGTCTAGATGGGCATCGATCTCAGCGAGGGCACGGTTGACGCCGTCGAAGTCGAAATCGTCTGAAGCGGTCAGCCGGCTCGCGCCTACTTCGGTGATGATGTCCGAGTGCTGCATTCCAGATGCGGACAATGCGCCCGCGGTACGTGGGCCGAGCACCGTACGGCAGCCGAGTTCCTGCGCGATTGGGACAATATTAAGACCGCCGGCACCGCCACCACCGATCAGCACCGATTCGGTCGGGTCGATGCCTTGATTGATGGTGAGCGCCTTGATCGCCTGGATCATGTTTTCATTGGCCACGGCGATGATCGCCCAGGCGGCGCGCTCTACGGAAAGGCCGAGCTTCTCACCGAAAGCCGACACTACGCGCGCCGCGGCGGCGTCATCGAGCTGCATGCGGCCACCCAGAAAATGCTTGGGGTCGAAGTGACCCAGCGCCACGGCCGCGTCGGTCACAGTCGGTTCCGTGCCGCCCCTGCCATAGCAGGCGGGACCAGGCTCAGAGCCCGCGGAATGTGGCCCCACTCGCAGCAGGCCGCCGGGGTCGACCCAAGCAATGGAGCCACCGCCCGCGCCTATCGAATGCACCGCGACGGACGCCATGCCGAGGTTGTCACCGGTCCATTGCGGTCCGAGCCAAGTGTCTCGCGAGTACTCCACGGCGCCATCACGCACAAGACTCACATCAAAGGTCGTGCCGCCGGCGTCACAGACGATGACGTCGCGCGGCAGATTTTCGGCCTCAACGTAAGCAAGTCCCGCAACCGGCGCCATGGCCGGCCCGGATTTGACCAGAAATATCGGGCGCTTCACCACGTCGGCGAGGTGCATGACGCCGCCAAACGACGTGCTGGCGAGGATGTCGTTCATGTAGCCAGCCGCGCGCAGATCGGTTTCGAGATCGGAGAGGTAGCGCTGCATGAGTGGCTTCAGAGACGCGTCGATGGCCGTCGACGAGGCGCGCCGATACTCGCGCAAAATGGGATTCAACTGGTGTGAAAGGGTGTAAGGAACGCCTGGTAACATCTCCTCGATCAAACGCCCCACGCGCAACTCGTGATCCGCGTTTGAGATTGACCACAGCAGGCACACTGCAATGGCTTCGATTTTTTCCGACGGAAAAGTTTCCAGAAGCTTGCGGAGCGCAGGTTCATTCAACGGTGTTTCGACGTCGCCTTCGGCACTGACACGCTCTTCGACTTCGTAAGTGAAGCGCCGTGGAATGTAGGGATCCGGATACTCGACGCTGAGATTGTGGGGGTCGGCCTTGCCGCCTTCCTTGAGCAAGAGGATATCGGGGAAGCCGAAAGTGGTCAGGAATGCCGTACGTGCAATCTTGCGCTCCACGATGGCATTGGTCGCGCGCGTCGTACCGTAAATGAATACGGTCGTGTCTCGTAACAGCGCATCGACATCGGTACCCATCTGCTCGGCGGCAACTGCGAGCCCGGCCCTGATACTGTTGAACGCGCGCTTCTTGTCGGTGAGCGCCTTGCCGATGGTGAAGCGACCGCGCTCGTCGGCGACGACGACATCGGTGAAAGTACCGCCGGTATCCACAGAAACCCGATAGGACATCAGATCAACCTCGCAACAAAGAAGCAATCAGGCCGCCAATCACCTTGCCGACCCACCGTTCGCGCCACGCGCGGAGTACGCGCTCGAATATTCAACGCCTCGCAAGCTGCTCGGAGAATGCACGGAATTCTTCGATGTCGCGCCCACGGATGTCACGGGCGGCATGCTCATCATGGCGGGCGATGGCATCGACCAGTGCTTCGTGATTACGGAACATTTGGTGGTAGTAGGGTGGACGCTCGGCCAACAGGGCCCGCACCGCGTCATTGCGGTGGGGCGAGGCTTGCGCGCGAAGCATTTCGACCAGCGTGATAAAGACCCGCGTTTGAGCGGCCTGGCAGATGGCTATCTGGAAGGCGCTGTTGTCGGCGAGAAAATCGTAGAGATCACCGGCCTCGGCGCTGTCGCGTATCCGATCTCGCAGTCTAGAAATCTTCGCAATGTCGGAAGGTGTAGCGCGCAGGGCGGCGCGCGCGGCACCTTCACTTTCCAGCTGCTTGCGTAGATTCCATAGATCTTCGAGTTCTTCGACGGTGAGTTGCGGCACGCGAATGCCTCGCTGAGGCAAGACTTCCAAGGCACGCTCGGCGACCAGGCGGGCCACTGCTTCTCGGACAGGCATCATGCTCGTGCCGAGATCCTGCGCGAGCTGGCGAAAGGTCAGGATCATGCCGGTCTCGATTCGGCCAGTGAGCAAGGCTTGCTTCAGCCGCTCATAGGCCATGTCGTTCAGCGTTGTCCGCTCGATGGCGTCGAGCGTCGGCACCGGCGGTGTCCTGGTAGAGGAAGGGGGAGTCATGATCATTGGCTGTTGACGTTTTGATTCTGTGATCACACCATATCAGCGAATCACCGCAGCAGTAAATAGCCGCTTGCGTGCCCTGCCAACGAAGACCGGGTCGGAGCGCAACAAAGGGGAGGCAGCCATGCTTGCGCAGGAACGAATCGACGAACTCAAGGCCGTTGCCCAGAGCGCCCTATCGCGCTGGAGCATCGGACCGGACGCGTCGATCCGGCTCATCAGTCTGTCCGAGAACGGCATGTTCCTGGTCACTTCGGGCCCGGACCGCTGGGTGATGCGCGTGCACCGTACCGGGTATCACTCTGAAGATGCCGTTCGTTCCGAACTGTGCTGGATGGAAGCGTTACGTCGTGAGGCGAAGATCGCAGTGCCGCGGGCGCTGCCAGGTGAGGACGGCGAACTCCTCCAGACGGTGAGCGCTGTATCTTCACCGGAGGCTCGGATGGTGGTCCTGTTCGACTTCATCGCGGGCAATGAACCGAAGCCGACCGATCTGCACGATGCGTTTCGCCACCTCGGCGGCATCGCGGCTGGCATGCACGCCCACGCACGTGAATGGCAGCGGCCCGAGTGGTTTGTTCGTCAGGTGTGGGATTACGAGGGAGCCTTTGGCGCGAAGCCAAACTGGGGCCATTGGCGCGCCGGCTTCGCTGCGGGCGTCGACGGCCTGTCGGTCGTCGAACGCGCCGACGTACTGATGCGCCGGCGGCTCGAAAGTTTCGGTGCGGCACGGGCACGTTTCGGTCTGATCCATTCCGACTTGCGCTTGGCCAACCTGCTGGTCGACGGAAACGAGACCAAGGTGCTCGACTTCGATGATTGCGGCTTCGGCTGGTACATGTACGACGTGGCCTCGTCGATGACCTTTCTGGAAACGCAGCCGGATGTCGACGATATCATTGCGTCATGGATAGACGGCTATCGAACTGTGGCGCCCCTGGGCCCCGAGGAAGTCGCAGAAATTCCGACGCTGATGATGTTTCGCCGCCTGATCGTGATGGGTTGGGCGGGTTCCCACCCTGACACCGACCTCGCGCGTGAGATGGGCACCCAGTATTCGGTGGGCACGGTCGAACTGGCCGAGAAATATCTTTCTCGCCCGTCGCCGCGCTAGACCTTCGAAACTATCGTCGCAACCGCGACAGGAACTGACATGAATGAGCCGACGATTTTCGAACGCCGACGACGGGTGCTGGGGGCTTCGCCCTTGTTCTATGAGCAGCCCCTGCACTTCGTGTCGGGTGAGGGCGTGCATCTCTATGCGGCCGACGGCCGGCGTTACCTCGATTGCTACAACAACATCCCGGTGGTGGGGCACTGCAATCCCCACGTCGTCGCCGCCATGGCGAACCAGGCTCGGACGCTGAACGTACACAGCCGCTACGTCAGCGACGTGGTGGTCTCCTATGCAGAGCGATTGCTCGGTACGTTCAAGACAGGCTTAGACCAGATGATATTCACCTGCACTGGCTCCGAGGCCAATGATCAGGCGTTGCGCATCGCACGCGCGCTGGGCGCGGGACGCGGCATTATCTGCACGAACTACACGTACCACGGCAATACGGCCGCCGTGGACGAGGTCTCGCCGCTGTTTCATCCGGATGCTAACGACTTTCCTGAAGTGCGGACCATTCCTTTCCCGCAGATGTATCGACCGCTCGTCAAGGGAAGCGAGGAGGAAATCGCCGACGCCTATCTGGCCAAGGTCGATGCGGCCATCGAGAGTTTCGAGCGCTCCGGCGTCGGGCTGGCCGGGATCATTCTCTGTTCAATCTTCGCTAACGAAGGATTGCCAAACGTGCCACACGGCTTTCTCGCGAAGGCCTGTGCACGGGTGCGCGGCGCCGGCGGAGTGGTGATCGCCGACGAGGTTCAGTCCGGCTTCGGCCGCACGGGCACGATGTGGGGGCACGAGTTGATGGGCTTCGAGCCGGATCTCGTCACCATGGGCAAGCCCATGGGCAACGGCTACCCGGTCGCTGCGGTTGTTGGTCGCACGGCCATGCTCGATGCCTTCAGAAGCAAGGTCTTTTACTTCAATACCTTCGCCGGCGCGCCGGTGGCCGCAGCGACGGCGAACGCGGTGTTGGATGTGATTGAGGACGAGCAGTTGATGCACAACGCTCGCATCGTGGGTGATCGCATTCGTGATGGATTCAGACGGATGGCTGACGCCTGTTCCCTGATTGGCGACATCCGAGGCATGGGTTTATGGATTGGCGTCGAACTCGTGCGTGACAGGCAAACGCTCGAGCCCGCCACCGAAGAAGCGGGGCGGCTGGTGAACCTCATGAAGGAAGCCGGGGCATTGGTCAGTCGCATCGGGCCGTTCGACAACGTCCTCAAGATCCGGCCACCGCTGATCTTCAACGAGGAGAATGCCGACGAACTGCTCGCCATTACGGAATTGTGCCTACGCCAGCTGTAGTCGCCCCTCCCGGAGATCGCGGGGCAATTCGCGGGCCACCAGCGGCACACCTATCAATCGGAGAACGAATTTTGACCGACGAACGACGCAGATATGTCCATGGGGCCGACTACGAGAACGTCGGGGCGGACTACTTCGAGCGTCGTCAGCTGAAACGAGGCGCGGCAGGCTGGCTGCTTCTGGCGGGACTCGGCGTCGCCTATGTAATTTCGGGCGACTTCGCCGGTTGGAACTTCGGCCTCGCGCAGGCGGGCTGGGGTGGCATGGTGACAGCCACGCTTCTGATGGCAGTGATGTATTGGGCAATAGTGTTCTCGCTCGCCGAGCTGTCATCGATGATCCCAACGGCGGGTGGCGGCTACGGATTCGCGCGGCGGGCCTTCGGTCCATTCATCGGCTTTCTCACCGGCACGGCCATTCTCATGGAATACGCCATTGCACCGGCGGCCGTGGCGGTGTTCATCGGGGCGTACTGTGAATCGCTGACAGGGATCGGCGGCTGGCGCGTGTCATTGGCCTTCTACGCGTTGGTCGTCGGCATTCACCTTTTCGGTGTGGGCGAAGCATTGAAGCTTATGTTCGGTATCACCGTGATCGCCGCTAGCGCCCTGCTGGTCTTCGTGATTGCGATGGCGCCGCGCGTTCAGCTCAGTAATCTGTTCGACATTCCGGCCTCTTCGGCTTTCGGTGCGAGCACGTTTCTGCCATTTGGTTATCTCGGGATCTGGGCCGCCATCCCCTACGCGATCTGGTTTTTCATCGCCATCGAAGGCGTGCCGCTTGCAGCCGAAGAGACGGCGAATCCGCGTCGCGATCTGCCGCGCGGCATGATTGGCGGGCTGACGGTGCTCGCGGTGTTTGCCGCGCTAATCCTGGTCGTGGGGCCGGGTGGTGCGGGCACGTCGAAGCTGACGGAGGCGGGCGATCCGCTGGTTGCGGCCTTGGCAAGCGCCTACGGCGGGCCTACCTGGGTGGGCACGTTCATCAACGTGGTCGGCCTCTCGGGACTCATCGCGAGCTTCTTCTCTGTCATCTATGCGTATTCGCGGCAGATATTTGCGTTGTCCCGCGCAGGCTACCTGCCGCGCTGGCTGTCGCTGACCGGCAAGCGCAAGACGCCCTATATGGCCTTGCTGGTGCCGGGCACGCTGGGCTACCTGGCGTCCCTGAGCGGGCAAGGAGATCTACTGATACTCATGACGGTTTTCGGCGCGACCGTGTCTTACGTGCTGATGATGGCCGCGCACATCGCGTTGCGCCTTCGTGAGCCTGAACTCGAGCGTCCGTTCCGCACGCCGGGTGGAATACTGACCTCCGGCCTGGCCTTGGTGCTCGCGTTGGGGGCCGTGGTTGCTGGTTTCCTCGTCAATCCGAAAGTCGTGATCGGCGCTGCCGTCATCTACGCGCTGATGATCGCTTACTACCTTCTCTACAGCCGGCATCACCTGGTTGCCCAGGCGCCGGAAGAAGAGTTCGAATTGATTCAGCACGCCGAGGCGGAACTCAAGGGTGCAAGCCGGCACTACGCGCCGTCCACAAACTAACGAAAACAAGAACTGGGGAATGATCACTTTGGATACCGCCTACCTAGAGTTGCTGGAAGCGGGGCGACTGCTCCGTGAACGGAAAATCTCCGTGCGTGAATTGGTTGCGGCGCAGGTGGAGCGAATCGAGAGATTGGACCCTCGATTGCACGCCTTCGCCCGAACTTCGCCAGAGAAGGCGCTTGCGCGAGCGGAAGACCTGGACGCTGAACTTGCGACGGGCAGGGACCGAGGGCCGTTGCATGGCATTCCTCTCGCGCTTAAGGATCTTTTTTGGGAACGGGAAGAACGGACAGCGGCCGGCACGGTGGTGCACAAGAACTTCGTAGCCGCCGAAGACGCGACAGTCATCGCCCGCCTCAAAGAGGCCGGCGCAGTACTCGTGGGTAGCGTGCAGCTCACTGAGGGTGCCTACGCGATGCATCATCCCTCGGTGGTTCCGCCGGTAAATCCATGGAACAGCACCTATTGGTCCGGTGCATCCTCAAGTGGCAGTGGCGTAGCCGTTGCCGGTGGCCTCTGCTTCGGTAGCGTTGGGACCGAAACTGGCGGCTCGATCCACTTGCCGTCCGCAGCGAATGGAGTTACCGGCCTTAAACCTACCTGGGGCCGGGTTAGTCGACACGGCGTATTCGAACTTGCCGCCACACTGGATCATGTAGGGCCCCTCGCGCGCTCGGCCGCAGACGCGGCAGTACTGCTGACCGCCATTGCGGGCTACGACGCCGCTGACCCGACGAGTTCGCGAAGCCCAGTGCCGAATTACAGCGCCGACTTACGTGTGGATTTGCGCGGCGTGCGTATCGGTCTGGACGAGCGTTTTGCGTTCGATGGCGTGGACGAAGCAACTTGCGCTTCATTGCGCGAGGCCATCCACGTACTCGTGGAGCTTGGCGCTGAGATCGTCGCCATAAATTTTCCACCCGTCGAAGGGATGGTTGCTGACTGGTTTCCGATGTGCGCCGTGCAAACCGCACTTGCACACGCGGAGACCTATCCAAGTCGAAAAGCAGAGTATGGCGATGCTTTGGCGAGCCTTATCGAACTCGGTCGAGGAATGTCAGCCACGGACTTTCAGGCTGTGATACTTCGACGTTTGGCCTTTGCTGGGGGCGTCGACACGGCTTTGTCAGACGTGGACATGTTAGTCCTGCCGGTCATGACGTTCAGCGAGGCGACTTTGGACCGTATGGCGATCCTCGACGACGCGCTCATCATGGGCGTTCATCGATTCACCTGCGCTTTCACCATGAGTGGCCATCCGGCGATTACCTTGCCATGCGGATTTACGGCGGCGGGGACGCCTTTGACCTTTCAATTCGTCGGGAAAAAATTTGCCGAAGCGGCGTTGCTCGGTGTCGCACACGCCTACCAGCACGCAACAGCCTGGCACCGCCGGCACCCAGACCTGTAAAGAAGGACGACGATGCACCTGTCAGACGTCATGGCGAAATTAGCCGATAGGCGCGCAATCTCGATTGTTTCCGTAGTCGCGAGCATCAGCCGAAGTGGTTCGTCGAGCGGCGCAACCCTTTCTGGCTAACACCCCACTGAGCCCACTCGTTCAAATTCAAAAGAGGATTACTAAATAACTGATCGTAAATACCGTCCAGTCAAGCAGCCGAGGCCAACGCGTGTTGACGCCGACGCCGAATTGAGCCAATTCCGACTTATCTGCCGGCGTTACACTGAGCCAGTATTGTCGGGTCCACGGCGACGCCGCCATTGATAAAGCGGTCATTACGAGTGGCTCAATTCAGCGTCGGCGGCATGGCTCAATCTGAGGTCGGCGCCAACAGCCGTTAAAGTGGGGATGGGTCCATTCCATTAGCCTCGCCCCGATACTGCCACTGGGTCTCGGTGTCTAGTCTTTCCGTTACCGGACACTCGAAACCTCATAGTCCGATGGCGCGAGACTGGATCTCTACTAGAGTAATCGAAAGCCCCAGCAAGCGCCCGTAGGTTCACAGCTACGCAGGCATCGGAATCACATCGGCTGGACAGCGATGAATCACCGCATATTCCACTGCCAGTGTCCGTAGACGAAAGTTTTCTTCCGCACCCACCTGCTGTCTTAGCGCAACAAAAGCTTTGTGGGTCGGATACCAAGCTGCCAAGATTTCATGGAGCGGTTGTTCGCCCACGGGTTGTCCGAACACAGGAATTTGCCACAGAACTTTCCCGCCTACTTTTGGTAACAGTCCGTGAAGGGCTTTCATGTAGTCCGTGTACAACTGACCATTCGGATAACCAGCCGCAGGCGCATAGCGATTCTGATTCAACATCAATACGGGACCATCCTGGTCGCTCTCGGCGATTTTCTGGATAAGCTTAAACTCCGCCGAGTTGGGATTCAGAATCACGAGTTCAGTCATATTTTCTCGTCTCAATTTACGGGGGTGGTTTGCATCGTCCATTCCAATGGGCTGTCGTACCCCAGCGATTAGAACGCGTGACTACTGCTTGAAACATCTCGGCTTGGTCTTGGTTAGCAGTGCATTTTTACGGGCCGGCGCCCGCAGCGAGGCGCCCGCGCGAGTTTGCGTCATCCGTCGAACTTGTCGAAATAGCTGATCGCCGGCGGCGCGGTCAGGAACGGGCCGAGCTTGTCCATCAGGCCGGTCTCGGCACGCCACGCCAGGTACTTCTCCTGGTGCGGGCGCGAGTCCCAGATCTCGTAGAACAGCACGCGTCCGGGTGTGTTCTGGTCGGTCCAGATATCAAATAGGCGGCAGCCGTCGTAGGCGCGCGTGTCGGGTGCGATGCCCTTGATAAAGGCGAGGAATTCGGCGGTGCGAGCGGGATCGACGGCGAGATCGATTGTGACAGCGACGGACATGGCGCTTCTCCTATTTGCGGTGGGACGTGATCGGACGAAAGTCCGTCAGGAACGGTACAGGATGGGCGCCGGAATCGCCAGCCACTGTCCTTCACGTCCGTGCTTGAGTACGCGGCAGTCCGAGTGTGTTTGCCCGCAGGGGGCAACGTTTGTACCTCTACGCGTTGCCCATTCGCGTCGTCCGGGTTCTTTCGACCCTGCCGCGCGGGAATCCTTACGCGGCGCTCGCAGCCGCATCTTCAAGGCGATAAAGAAAGAGTTTAAGAGGTGGATTCACCGTTTATACGGGTCCAGGCGCGGCATCATCGGCATCCGGATCTGCACGATTGCTTCTGTCGCTTTCTGGCATCTGCAAAGTACCCGTCACTTCAAGGATGCCATGATGACGGTCACTACCCCCGCGATTGAAGCGTGACTGTTACCAGCCTTCACCAGCGTCCGGAGGCCACTTAAACTGGACAGCAAGTAACGACCCAGTAGGGTCGGATCCTTTTCGGCAGGGATGCTGCCTTCTTTTTGTGCTCGCTTTACCGCGGCAGAAAAAATCTGCGTGACTCGCTTCACGCCATCGGTTACCAATTTACCGATTTTGGCGTCTCGATTCGAAAATTCGGTTGCGACATTTACGATCATGCATCCGCGGGGACAGTCCGATTCACGTGCTTCGCTGACGGCAGTCATCATCACGCCTTCAATAAAATCCCAGCCGGATTTTGCAGCAAGAAGCCTAGCGCGAAGACGCTCGGTCAGCTCGTCGCAGTAGCGGGTGAGCGCGCGCTGAAATACCTCATGCTTGCTATTGAAGGCCTGATAAAAGCTACTCTTCGACAACCCAGTCGCGATGAGGAGATCATTGAGCGAAGTGCCTTCATATCCGCGGCGCCAGAAAATTTCCATTGCGGCGTCCAGCGCTTTGGCAGGATCGTATTCGAGAGGGCGTCCGCTACTCATGGCCCGAGTATGAACCCTGCCAGACCCTCTTGGGAATCCACCTGGGCTCGTGTGGTGGACATCAGTGCTGAACGGATCCGAACGACAGACCGGTGTTTGATTATTCTGGACCGACTGGTACAGTACAGACCAATCTCGGCCACGCCGAATTCTGAATTGAGGACACCGCGATGATTGATCTTTACACCGCATCGACTCCTAACGGCTGGAAAGCTTCAGTCATGCTTGAGGAAATCGGCATGCCGTATACGGTGCATCCGATCAGCCTCAGCAAGGGAGATCAGAAGACACCTGATTTCCTGCGCATTAACCCCAATGGTCGCATCCCGGCGATCGTCGATCGCGCCAACGGAGATTTCCCGATCTTCGAAAGTGGCGCCATCATGCTCTATCTCGCGAAGAAGAGCGGCAAGCTGCTGCCCAAGGATGAGAAGGGAGAATCCCGGGTCATTCAGTGGCTGATGTTTCAGATGGGGGGCGTCGGTCCGATGATGGGACAGGCAAATGTTTTCTACCGTTACTTCCCCGAGAAGCTTCAAGGTGCCATCGACCGCTATCAGAACGAGGGTCGCCGCCTGTTCGAGGTGTTGAATACCCAACTCGATGGACGTGAGTACCTGTGCGACGAGTTCAGTCTTGCGGACATCGCCAACTGGTGTTGGGTGCGAATTCATGAATGGAGCGGAATTGACGTCACGGGTCTCGATAATCTCAACGCGTGGATTGCGCGAATGGAAGCGCGACCGGCCTGTCAGCGCGGCATCGTGGTTCCGGAGCCACTTGTACTCAGCACTGATACGCTCGAGATGGCGAAGAAAATCCTGACCAAATAGCACTTCAGAGCAACGCCGGCTCTTCCGAGTCGAACCTCTCTGGGAGATTTATTGATGCTTCAGTATCTGACGCCACAGGAAATAATTCAGCACAAAGGTCTTCGCTTGGTGCTGGTGCAAGGCATGCCGAGTCCGTGGGGACAGGCCGTCAAGACTATCTTCGAGATGAAAAATCTCGACTTCGTGGCGGCGCCATTAATCGTCGGTAGTACCAATGACGAGCTGACGGCTTGGGCCGGCGAGAACAGCGCCCCCATTGTGGCGTGGAGGGATGAGAAACCGATTCATCGCTGGCTCGACATCCTCCACCTTGCTGAGCGGCTCGCGCCGACTCCTGCCTTGCTTCCCGCTGATGCCCTGCAGCGAGCATTGATGATTGGTCTTTCCAATGAAATCTGTGGCGAACTTGGGATCGGATGGAATCGCCGTCTGCAGATGTTCGCGCCAATGATGGATGCTGGCAATCCGCCTGAGGGCGTCGCGCGCATGAGCGCCAAGTATGGCTACAACAGTGCAGATGCACAGCGAGCCGGCCAACGCATAGCCGGGACGCTCGGCGCGCTCTCTTCGCAGCTCAAAGCGCAGTATGCGCGGGGTGTGAAATTCTTCGTGGGCGACGCAGTGAGTGCGCTCGATATTTACTGGGTCGCATTCATGAACCTTCTGGATCCGCTGCCTAAAGCGCAATGTCCGATGCCGGACGAATGGCGGCCTGGATTCGTCGCGACCGATCCGCAGATCACGGTGGCGCTCGATCCGATGCTGGTCGAGCACCGCGACCACGTATTCAAGCACTACTTCCGAAACCCCATGGAGTTTTAATTTGATATCCGGAGCCGCGGTTTGCTCCGGATAACGAATAAACATTCGACCCGTGAAGATTCGCGCAACCCGCCCCGCCAAGATGAGAAATTGATGGCCACTAACATTAGCCGACTAGCGGTTTTAGCCTGCCGGTTTTCGGCACGCTGCACATTACTGCTCGTGCTCTTAGGTACAGCGTCGCAGGTGTCGGCCATCAACGGGTTCTTTCTACCCGGGTACGGGGCTAAATCCCTCGGCGTAGCGGGGACCGGTGTCGCGATGCCGCAAGATCGTCTGGCGGCATCGAACAACCCCGCCGGCATGGCGCTCATAGCGCCTGGTTTCGATGTCAGTGCCACGCTCCTGCATCCACAGCGCTCCGCACTGCTCGACTGCGCAGGCATCGGCCAATGCGACGAAGCTGTCCGCGACCGCTCGAAGCGGGAATTTTTTCTCATCCCCGGCTTCGGCTACAGTCGGCGCTGGGGTGAACGCACGACCCTCGGCGTCTCGACCTACGCGAACGGCGGTCTGAACACGAGTTATTCGCGCGATCTTTATCGGGAAACCGCGCTGCGGATTGCGGGGCAGAAACCGGGGGACCCGGGTTTCCCGACCCGCGGCAAGATAGGCATCGACTTCGCGCAGTTCATCGTCGCGACCAGCCTGGCCTACCGCGCGAACGAGCGCTGGACGTTAGGTATCGCCCCCGTTCTGATCGTTCAGAAGTTCAGTTCGCGCGGTCTCGAAAGCTTCGCAGCACTTTCGCAGGATGGTACGAGTCTATCCGGTCGTGATTCCGACTATGGCGTGGGTGGTGGCGTCCGCGTTGGCGTCATCTATCAGTGGCGATCGGATCTACGCCTTGGCGCGCAGTACAGCAGCGAGCTGTTCATTCCCCGCTATACGAAATACAACGGCTTGTTTGCAGACAATGGCAGTTTCAATAGTCCCTCCCACTACGCGCTCGGGTTATCGTGGAATGCGACGCCAAAACTCACCGTGGGTTTTGATTTTCAGCGCATACTCTTTGCAGAGATCGGGACGATTGGCAATCCCGGCCCATCGCCGGCCGAACTTGGGGGAAATATCACGCCGTCGCGTCTTCTTGGTGGCGCCGAGGGGATCGGTTTCGGTTGGAGAAATCAATCGATATACAAAGTGGGGGCAATCTATCAATACAACGATCGGCTCACCTTGCGCACCGGCTGGGACCATGGTTCGGAGGTCGCGCCCGGCAGAGCGGCCTTGCTATCGCCGATCGCACCCGGATCCATGCGGGACGATTTCACTGTGGGTCTGAGTTATCGGTTACCCGGTGGACAGGAACTCTCAATGGCGTACATGCATGCCTTCGGAGCGACGACTCAGGATAGTCAATCGAGCTTTTTCGAGGTTCCAGTCAAGGCCTGGGCCGCAGTCGACGCGCTCAATATCGGGTACGGCCGTGACTTTTAGATATCGCGCCGGCCCCGGAATCCAGAGGATTCAGTTTGATTCGATCTGCCGAATCCCGCGCTGCGCAGCGGAATCTATGCCCAAGAAGCGTTGAAAGAAATTGTGATCGCCGAAATCCCTTCCTTGCCTGAGAGCATCAAATATTCGCGGGCAGGTTCAAGACACTTCTTCCGCACGCGGATGGGCCATATCTGGTGAAAGGTCGCCATTTTCTACAAGAGGACTCCGGGCCGGAAATAGCTCAGCGGATTTGCGTCTTCCTCGCAGCCCACTAATAGAGTAGGTCGGATATGACAAGCGTCC
Source organism: Klebsiella pneumoniae (assembly GCA_945861225.1). Classification (GTDB taxonomy): domain Bacteria; phylum Pseudomonadota; class Gammaproteobacteria; genus CAIKBL01. The sequence continues at coordinate 858 of CAMATU010000035.1, read as the reverse complement.
TCAATTCCCTATCGGACGAAGTGCTAGCGTCCAAATGCCGAGTGCTCGTGCTCAGTGAAGATCGGCTCGCCCACTACCCGGAGTTCCGCGATTTCTTTGTACGCACATTTGCGCTCGAGTCCGTGGGTTTCAGCGCACCGGGTTACCTGGAAGGCAAGTCTGGTCGACACTACGAGCAGGTGTTCATCGGACGTAGTGGCGAAAGATTCCCCTCAGGTTTGGAACTTTACGCGCTCGTGGAATCCCTGGAACCGATGGACGATACCGCTGTCGACCATGACCTATGGCACATTTTGCGGTGGATGTTCGCAGAGATCGGCGGTGAATGGTCGGTCGAGACACTCGAAGCTACTGGGCGGCTTTATCTTATTCCGCCAGCAATGTCTTCGTAGCGTGGTCATCTTTAACAACCAGTGTCCGTGAACCGTCGGTATGAGCGAGCGCCGAGAACGGCTGCTGAAGTCCCCTATGGCCCGACTGTTGTGGTGCGCGCTGGGCGCAGCAACCGGTATCGGGTTCTTGGCGACGCGTTGTGGGTTTATGCGTTAGCTCAGGTCCTCGCGCTGTGGTTCATGTTGATCTCGAAGACCATGCACCCACCAGCGGGCGCGAATCCGAGCATCATGATTTTCAGCCATGCCGGCTTTGCCGGCGTTATGGCAGCCCGTGTTCATCGGGGTAAGGCGGAACGCTGAAGCAGCGTTCTAATTTTGGTTCGTCAGTAAAACCTGTGGGTGAGTTCTGGCTCGGGCAGTTTTCCAAGTGCATGATAGAGCGCGATTTCCATCATGCCAAACGTTCGGAAGCCGTAAGCTTTTCTCATAGTGACTTTGGCTTTGTTGTTCAAGCCTTCGATCA
>CAMATU010000034.1 GCA_945861225.1 Klebsiella pneumoniae | reverse complement strand
CATCGCCCACGGTCGTGACGCCGCCACCGCCGGGAGAGCCGCGGTTAATACTGCAGTATTCGCGAATCGTGTTGCCATCGCCTATCTCAAGGCGAGTCGGCGTTCCTGCGACAAATTTCTTATCCTGCGGGTCTTCCCCGATGGAGCAATAGGCTGAGATCCGATTGTTGGCACCGATTCGAGTGGGGCCTTTGATAATGCAATGTGCATCGATGCTCGACCCCGCACCAATTTCCACGTCCGCGCCAATGATCGTCCAGGGTCCAACACGCACATCCGGCGCCAGCTGCGCAGCGGGATCGATTCGCGCGCTCGGATCAATCAAGAACGATCCTCCATCTCGGTCGTCATGAACTCGGCGCGCGCGACGAGCTCCGTACCGACATGCGCAGTGGCCGCAAATTTAAAGATGCCGCGAATACGGCGCTGCATCTGAGCGACCAAAATCAGCTGATCACCGGGTTCCACTGGGCGCTTGAAGCGCGCCTTATCCACCCCGACAAGGTAGTACAGATTCTTGGTTTGCGAACGTGCTTGATGGGAGTGAAAGGCTAATAAGCCGGTGGCTTGCGCCATTGCTTCCAGGATCAACACACCCGGCATGACCGGCTTCCCAGGGAAGTGTCCTTGGAAGAACGGTTCGGTAATAGTGACGTTCTTAAGCGCTTTGATGGTTTCGAACGGGGTGCATTCCAGAACCCGATCGACGAGCAGAAATGGATAGCGATGCGGCAGAATATCGAAGATCTCTCGGATATTGATTTCGCTCATCGCAAATCCTTCAAATCGCGCGCGCTCACTGCCAGGCGGGTGATCAAGCCTTGGGGCATAGGGTGAGCCAGACATCTTCAACAGATGTCCAGTCCGATAATTGGTTTAGGTTGCCGCAGCCCCGGGCGCTTCCCGAGGAAAAGGGGAGACGTCGCCTCGACCGCAGCACCTGCCCGCAACGGCGGCGCACCAACCGCTGCGCCTGCTCAATCAGCCCTGTGCCGTCGTTACGAGAAGCCGCAGGCGACGCGGCAATCCAGCTCGCGAGCGCGTGGCTAGACTGGCATTCGCCTGCCAATACGGCAATCGGCAGTCGCCTACGGATTGTTCTTCTTGAGACGCTCGATGACCTGATCGGTCATATCGACAGTTTTGCTGGCATAGATCACGCCTTCGCCTAGTACGAGATCAAATTTTTGTTCGTCCGCAATTTGCTTGATAGCTTCCACGATTTGGCGCTGAATTTTCCCGAACTCTTCGTTGCGGCGAAAATTCACGTCCTCACGGAACTCATCAGAATTGCGTTTGATATCGCGACGCTTGGCCACAATATCCCGCTCAAGGCGTGAACGCTCAGTCTCGCTCATGATTGCCGCGTCCTTGGCCATCCGATCTTCCAAGGTTTTAAGCGCCTTTTGGTCACCCAGCAGCTGCTTGTCCCGACCGGCGAACTCTGTTTCGAGTTTCTTTTTGGCGACGGTGGCCTGTGGCGCAGCTTCTAACACTCTGACTGCTTGCACAACGCCAATTTTGTAATCCGCCGCATACACGGAACCAGACATCAAAAGTGCGCCGATGAAGGCCAATGTACCCTGTTTAAACTTCAACATATTCAAGATTTATCTCCACTACAGATGATTCTTGCCAAGCCGTTTCGACCTGCGCTCAGAAGTTGGTCCCGAAGGTGAATTGAAACTTCTGGATATCGTCTTCGGGCTGGTCGCGGATTGGCTGCGCGATACTAATCGAAAGCATGCCAAACGGCGAGAGCCAGATCGCAGACACGCCAGTCGACATCCGCAATTTATCCGCCTCAAATTCTTCTTGGGCGCCGAAGACATTGCCCACGTCGTAGAACGCGGTCACGCGCACCGACTTGAAATCTTCCAGGAAGGGCAGCGGCAGAATGAGTTCCGCGTTGCCGATCAGCATGAAATCCCCTCCCAGAGAATCGTTGAATTGATCTTGGGGGCCAAGCGAGTTTTCTTTGAATCCGCGCACGGTGCGCGGTCCGCCAGCGTAGAAATTCTCGAAAAACGGTAACTCAAAGGTATCGCCGTAGGAGTCGCCATAGCCAAGTCGACCCTTGAACAGCAGCACGTAGTCGTGGCTTAGTGAAATGAAATAGCGCGAGTCATAGTCGATTTTGTAGAAATTGAGGTCGCCGATAGGTGCCGCAATCTCCGCCCGCAGCGCCTGCAACATGCCTTCGGTCGGAAAGAGCGTCGAGTTCCGGGTGTCGTAGGCGTAACCAGCGTTAAACCGAATAATGTTGAAGTCATTGCCTTCGATCTGAATAAAGCGAAAGACTTCAGGTGCGAGAAAAAAGGGACTCGTGTCGAGCGAAGTCGCTTCGTAGTTCAAGCCCAACGAAATCGAATTGAATTCCGTGATAGGAATTCCGAAAGACGCGCCGCCTGAGACAATCTTCGAGTTGTAACGCGTGATGTCACTCTCGCCGGCATCGATTTCCTGATAGCTCACATTGAAGCCGCGACTGATTCCGTCAATGGTCCAATAAGGGTTCATATAGCCCAGACGGAATTGACGATTGATGTCGCTGTTATTGAAGCCGAAACTCACGCTCTTGCCGCTGCCGAGGAAATTATCCTGCGTCACATTCGTATTGAAGATCAGACCCTGCGACTGCGAGAACCCGAGCCCCACCATGAGGTTGCCGGACGGGCGTTCTTTGACAGCGTAGTTGATGTCAACCTGATCGGTGGTGCCGGGCACCGCCGGCGTTTCCACATTCACTTCTTCAAAATAACCAAGCCGCTGGAGCCGCACCTTCGAGCGCTCGACCCACTTGGTTGAAATCCAGCCCCCTTCGAGTTGGCGCATTTCACGCCGCATGACTTCATCGCGAGTCTTGGCATTGCCATTGAAACTGATACGGCGGACATAGACGCGTTGACCGGGATCAACAAAGTACGTCAGGGCCACCGTCTTGTTCGCCTGATTGATCTTCGGGATCGCGTTCACGTTCGCAAAAGCATAGCCTTCGTCACCTAAGCGATCAGTAATGTTCTTGGTGGTTTGCGTGACAGCCTTGCGCGAGAACATCGCGCCCTGTTGCGTCTCGATCTGCGCAAAGAGTTGTTCTTCCGGGACAATGAGTTTGCCCGCCAGTTTGACGCCGGAAATGGTGAAGCGCTCGCCTTCGGTCAAATTGATAGTGACGTATACATCGGATTTGTCGGGGGTGATCGACACTTGCGTTGAATCGACCCGAAAATCGATGTAGCCATTGTCCTGGTACTTGGAGCGCAGTGACTCAAGATCACCGGCGAGTTTCTGCTTGGAGTATTGATCGTCTTTACTGAACCAGCTGGTCCACGTCGGCGTGGTGAGCTTGAATTCGTCGCGCAGATCGTCGTCGGAGAAGGCTTCATTCCCGACCAGATTGATCTGCTGGATACGTGCAGCTTCGCCTTCAGTAATTTTGAAATGGATGGTCAGGGTGTTATCGTCAAGCGGCGTGACCACCGGTTCGATTTTGACGCCATATTTGCCGTTCGAGTAGTACTGCCGACGCAACTCCTGCACAACCTTGTCCATTTTGGACTCGTTGTAGACCTCCCCTTTGGCGAAGCCTGCCTCACCGAGGCCCTTCTCAAGTTCTTCGGTTTTGATGGCCTTATTGCCATCGAAAGTAATATCGGCGATTGATTCCCGCTCGACTAAACGCACGACGAGCACATCCCCTTCGCGGTCGAGGCGCACGTCTTTGAAAAAACCAGTCTTGAATAGGGCGCGGACTGCTTCCTGCGAGCGCTTCTCATCGACTTTGTCGCCGACTGTTATCGGCAGGTAGTTAAAGACGGTGCCTGGAGAGATCCTCGATAGCCCTTCTACCTGAATGTCGTCGACGATGAATTCATCTGCGAAAGCGGCTGGAATGGCGAGTGTCAGCACTACGCAGACCATCCACCTGAAGGCTCTGGATATCACCATTGAGGAGCTTTATTAGTTCGAGTTCAGCGTTAAAAGATGCGCATTAAATCGTTATAAATCGCCAATCCCATCAAGCCCAGCAATAGAAATAATCCCGCTTGCTGACCGTAGATCTGAATCGCTTCCGGGACTGGCCTGCGCGTGATGGATTCTATCAGGTAATAAATCAAGTGTCCGCCATCAAGCATCGGAATAGGCAAAAGATTCAGCACCGCAAGACTCACACTCACAAGGCCCAAAAATTCCAGAAAGCGCGACGCACCAAGTTTGGCCGACGCACCCGCAAACTGCGCGATGCTGAGTGGCCCACTGAGGTTATCGATCGAGGCTTGGCCAATGATCATCTGGCGCAAGAATTTAAGCGTGGTGAGGGTCACTTCCTGGGTGCGGACCACTGCACGTTCGGCTGCAGCCAATGGGGAGTAGCGCTCGGTCGCGGTGGGCGGTGCCGCGCTCTCTGGTGGCGGCGCCACCTCCGCACCGATCCGGCCGATCACCTGGCCAGCGTCATTCACCTCGTGTGGCGTCACAGTGAGCTCAATTTTTTGCCCTGCGCGTTCAACGCCTACCCGCAGTGCCTGCCCTGGATGCTTGCGGACCAAGTCCACCCAGTCCATCCAATCGGTTAGCGCAACGCCATCGGCGCTGAGGATTAAGTCACCCTGCGCAAAGCCGGCCAACGCGGCCGCTTCGCCTGGCACCAATTTGCCAATTATCGCCGGCACCTTGGTCCGCACGGGTTCGAACCCCGCTTTCTCGAAGAAGTCCCCACGCGAAACATCATCAATCGAAAATTGCGCAAAATCCAAGATGACTTGATGGCTTGCCAGTGCGTGCCCGCGCACCTCTAAGGTCAGGGCTCGGCCGTCCAGAATGGCGTCAATGGCGTGATTCAATACATTGTCCCAAATCGCAGTGGGTTGGCCGTTGACGCCCACGATCTCATCACCCACGCGAAGTCCGGCGCGCGCCGCCAAACCTTCAGCCGCAACCGCCCCGATCAGCGGCTTGGGTCCCACGACGCCCGCCATATAACTCAGCCAATAGACCACGATAGCGAGCATGAAATTGGCAAGTGGACCGGCGCTGACAATCGCCGAGCGCACCAGCACGCTTTGACGATTAAACGCGCGGTGACTTTCGTGCGGAGCCACTTCGCCTTCGCGTTCGTCGAGCATCTTGACATAGCCACCGAGCGGAATTGCCGCCAGTGCGAACTCGGTGTGATCTGAACCTAAGCGCCGCGTGAGCAACGGTCGCCCGAAGCCAATCGAGAAACGTAGAATCTTCACGCCGAGTTTGCGCGCCACCCAGTAGTGGCCATATTCGTGAAAGGTCACCAGGACACCGAGCGCCAGCACAAAGGCGCCAATGGTCTGCACAGCATTCAGCAACAACGCCATCATCGCGCGCGTCGCTGCACAGTACGCATTGCTGCGGCGCGCGCCCGCTGATCATCCGCCAGCACCACCTCCAGATCACTTGCCACCTGATGCGGCACCGTTTGAAGGGTTTCTTCAACAACTTCGGCGATGTGGGGAAATTTGAGCTGCCCGGCGAGAAAGGCCTCGACTGCGACCTCATTCGCCGCGTTCAAAATTGCCGCGGCGGTACCCCCCGCTGTGAGCGCTTCGCGCGCCAGGCGCAGGCTGGGAAACCGCCGCGGATCGGGTTCTTCGAACTCGAGCTTGCGCACGTCGAATAAATTCAAACGTGTCACGCCAGAGGACATACGATCTGGCCAAGCCAGTGCATAAGCAATGGGCGTGCGCATATCTGGATTGCCAAGTTGGGCCAGTACCGAGCCATCTACATACTCGACCATCGAATGGATAACGCTCTGCGGATGCACGACCACCTCCACCTGTTCCTGAGTCGTCCCGAACAGCCAGCAAGCTTCGATAATTTCCAAGCCCTTGTTCATCATGGTCGCCGAGTCCACTGAAATTTTGCGCCCCATGACCCACTTGGGATGGGCGCAGGCCTGCTCCGGTGTGACTGCCATCAGATCGCTTAGTTCGCGGGTGCGGAATGGGCCGCCAGAGGCTGTCAGCAATATGCGACTGACTCCAACCTGTGGCAGGCCCCGACTGAAATCAGGCGGCATGCATTGAAAAATCGCGTTGTGCTCGCTATCGATCGGCAGCAGTTCCGCGCCGTGGTGGCGCACCGCATCCATGAACAGCTGGCCAGACATTACCAGCGATTCCTTATTCGCGAGCATCACGCGCTTACCGGCTTGGGCGGCTGCGAGATTCGGCAGCAGACCAGCGCCACCGACGATCCCCGCCATCACGTACGGCGCATCGGGATGACGCGCAACCTCGACCAGGCCCGCCGCGCCGCTCAACACCTCCGTAGGAATTCGTGCGGCGCGGAGCGCCACCCGCAGTTCACCTGCAGCCGCTTCCTCGACCATGACGGCATAAGGTGGACGCCAGGTACGGCACTGCGCTAGCAACCCGGCAACATTGCGGTTCGCGGTCAGCGCGATCACCTGGAAGCGCGCTGGCTCGCGCGCAATCACCTCGAGCGTATTAACGCCGATGGTGCCGGTCGAACCCAGAATCGTGATCCCTATCATCTTTTGTCTGCCAGTAAAATAAGCGCGGCTGCGTAGATGGGCGCGGCCGCGAGAAGACTATCGATTCTGTCGAGCACACCGCCGTGCCCCGGCAAGAGCGTACCACTGTCCTTGAAACCGCCGCGTCGCTTTAGCAGACTCTCAAAAAGATCGCCCACAATCGACGCTATCACCACCACGCTCGCGAGCGCCGCCATACAGGGCAACGATAAGTGCACATTGGTTGGTAAGCGCGCGAGTGCCAAACCCACCAGTGGCGCCAAGGTCACCGCAGCGACCACGCCTGCCCAGGTCTTACCCGGACTGATCTGGCTCGCTAATTGGCGCTTGCCCCACGCCCGCCCGGCAAAATAGGCCGCCGTATCGGCACTCCAGATAAGAACGAAAAGTCCCATGAGCAACCAGCGATCATAAGTTTGTAGCCAGAGCAGCGCGACGTAGCTCGGTACCAATACGAGGCCGCCTAATATGGCCCAGGCGAGCCGCCCGGAAGGTAGTAAATTGCGGCCGACCTGAACGCCGATGATCGCCACCGTTGCCCATAGCCACCACGCGCAACTGAGCAATAGTAGCGGCGCTAACACGGTGGTCTGCACCACCGGGAGACTGCCGAGCGCGCACAGCACGCACAGCACGCCGACAAACCACAGCCGCGGCAATCCGCGCCATCCCAGCAAATTGGCCCACTCAAATCCTGCCAGCGCCAGAAAGACCCCGAGTAACGCGGCAGTCGCGAACTTCGAATCGAGCGCGAGGACACCGAGCAGCAGTGCGATGAGGATCGCGGCAGTGAACAGGCGGGCTGACAAGGTTGAGGCGGGCGGAGGTGAGGCCGAGACGATGCTCATCGCCCGGCGCTCATTCGATTGGCGCCGCGGTCTCCTGACCACGTTCAAGTTCAACTTGCTCGCCGGTCATGCCGAAACGTCGCTGCCGCTGCGCATAACTGGCCAGTGCCTTGTCATACTCGGCGGGATCAAAATCCGGCCACAGACAGTCCGTAAAATGGAGTTCGGTGTAGGCCAGTTGCCACAGCAGAAAATTGCTTACGCGCTGTTCACCGCCGGAGCGGATGAATAAGTCCGGCGCCGGCAAATCGCTGGCGGCTAAATACTGCGCGATGGTCTCGGGGGTTATCTGCGTTTCCTGCAGACGCCCCGCCGCTACTTCCTGCACCACCCGCCGCGTGGCCTGGGTGATATCCCAATGGCCGCCATAGTTGGCGGCGATAACCAGCGTGAACGCGCGGTTGTCGCGCGTGAGTAACTCTGCCGCGGCGATACTGTTCTGCAGCTTGACTGGGAAGGGCGCGCGATCGCCGATAACACGCAAGCGCACCCCGTTTTCGTGCAGGCGACGCGCTTCTTGATCAAGCGCCAGCACAAAAAGATCCATGAGGAGGCGCACTTCAATCGGCGGGCGGCGCCAATTTTCGCTACTGAAGGCGAATAAGGTGAGGGCTTCTATGCCCAACTCAGCCGAGTAACGCACCAGCGCACGGACATTTTCCACCCCGGCGCGGTGACCCGCGATACGCGGCAATTGGCGTTGCTTGGCCCACCGCCCGTTGCCATCCATGATGATGGCCACATGACGCGGCAGTATCTGCGGGTGGTCGCGGTGCTTCGCCACGCGCTCAGACAGCCATGATCTCTTGTTCTTTAGCCGCTACTACTTCGTCAATCTTTTTGACGTGCGCATCGGTCAACTTCTGAACGTCCTCCTGCCCCTTGCGTTCCTGATCCTCGGCCAGCGCCTTTTCTTTGAGCAGCTCTTTAAGGGCTGCCATCGCATCCCGGCGAATATTACGCACCGCCACTTTGGCGTGTTCAGCCTCGGATTTGACCACCTTCGCGAGATCCCGGCGACGCTCCTGGGTCAGCGGCGGTAACGGGATCCGAATTACGGTGCCCGCAGTATTTGGATTGAGGCCCAGATCAGATTCCAGAATCGCGCGTTCGATCGCGCTGACCATCGTTTTATCCCAGGCCGTCACGGTTAACGTGCGCGCATCCTCAATCGCCACGTTCGCGGCGCGTCCAATCGGCGTGTTCGTTCCGTAGAAATCGACATGAATGTGATCGAGTAAACTGGGATGCGCGCGACCGGTGCGGATTTTGGCCAGTTCGAGCTTGAGGCTCTCAACCGACTTGTCCATGCGCGCCTGAGTATCTTTGAGAATATCTTGCAGCATTAGCTAACTCGCAGTCACTAGAGTCCCTACGTTTTCGCCCAGTGCTGCGCGCACGAAGGCGCCCGGCTGAGTCATGTCGACTACGCGCAGCGGCATGTGGTTGTCGCGACAGAGTACCACTGCGGTGGCGTCCATCACGGCCAGTTTGCGGTCCAGTACATCGTCGTAGTCGAGTACGTCGTACCGCGTCGCGTTGGGCACCAGGGTGGGGTCAGCGGAGTACACGCCGTCGACCTTGGTCGCTTTGATCATCAGTTCCGCATTGATTTCTATCGCGCGTAAACTCGCCGCCGAATCGGTAGTAAAAAAGGGATTGCCGGTGCCCGCCGCGAGGACGACCACGCGACCCTTTTCCAAATGTCGGATTGCGCGGCGTCGAATGTAATCCTCGCAGACCTCATTGATCTTGATCGCCGACATCACGCGCGCATACAGCTCAGTTCGTTCTAGCGCGTCCTGGATGGCCAAGGCATTGATAACGGTTGCCAGCATGCCCATCTGATCGGCGGTCACGCGATCCATGCCCTTGGCCGCGAGGCCCGCGCCACGAAAAATGTTGCCGCCGCCGATCACGATCGCAACCTGCACCCCCGCGCGCACCAGCTCGTGAATCTCGTCCGCGATCCGATTCAGAATCATCGGATCGATCCCATACTCCTCGCGTCCCATTAGCGCCTCGCCGCTCAATTTAATGAGCACACGGCGATAGCGTAACTGCGCGGGATTCACCGTAGTCACCGCCAATTAGTCCACAGCCCGCGCTTGTGCTTTGACTTCCTCGGCGAAATCCACCGTTTTCTTCTCAATACCTTCACCGACTTCGAAGCGCGTAAAGCTTACGACTCGCGCCTTGCTACCCAGCAATTTACCGACCGTGGTGTCTGGATCTTTCACGAAAGGTTGGCCAAGCAAGGTAATTTCGGCGACGAACTTGCGGAGCTGCCCAACCACCATTTTCTCGACGATGTCGGCTGGCTTGCCGCTGGTGGCGGCCAGCGCAAGACGGATTTCGCGCTCTTTTGCCAGCAACTCCGGCGGCACGTCATGCTCTGAGATGCAACTCGGATTGCTCGCCGCGACATGCATGGCGATATCTTTCGCTATTTCAGGGGTACCGCCCTCGATCACCACCAGCACACCGATGCGCTTGCCATGGCGATAGGCGCCGATGACCGCGCCAGTCGGCGCACACAGGTCAAACCGGCGAATCGAAATATTCTCGCCGATTTTAAGCACGAGCTGCTGACGCGCCGCTTCTACCGTGTCATCTCCACCCACTACCGGCAACGCAGCGAGTGCAGCCACGTCCGCTGGTCGATGCTGCAGAATGGTGTCTGCCACTGTGTTGGCGAACTGGATGAAATTCTCGTCGTTGGCTGCAAAGTCAGTTTCGCTATTAATTTCCACCAACACCGCGACGCCATCGCGCTCAGTCACGATCACCGCGCCTTCCGCGGCGATCCGGCCTGCTTTTTTGGCCGCCTTGGCGGCGCCCGACTTGCGCAAATGTTCCAGCGCTGCTTCCAGATCGCCGGCAGTCGCGACCAACGCGCCTTTGCACTCCATCATGCCCGCCCCGGAACGTTCGCGGAGCTCCTTAACGGCGGCTGCACTGATTTGCATGGGTTACTCCCTCACTAACTAATGGTTCTCTTGCGTGCAGTCTGCATCGCACATGGCCGCTGACGAGGCGGCCATGCGATCCTCACCAAACTTAAAACAACCTGCGTCGCTTATTCTTCAGCTGGGGCATCCGTCCCCTCGTCCGCCGGTTTGCGCGCGACCTTCTTCTTCGCCGGCAACACCTTCTTCTTGGCTCTGCGGGCCGCATCATCATCAAGGCCGCGCTCGCCGCCGGCCTCGCGGCGCGCCACCAACGGATTGCCCTGCTCATCCAACTCGACAAACTCGTCCTGCGCACCGGCCGCGGCAGCGGACAACGTCATGCGTGCGTCCATCACCGCATCGGCGGCTGCCTTGGCGTACAGATTGATTGCACTGATTGCATCATCGTTGCCGGGAATGACATAGTCGATGCAGTCGGGTTTGCAGTTGGTGTCGACGATCGCGACCACAGGAATTTTGAGCTTATTGGCTTCAGCGACCGCGATTTTCTCGAAACCTACGTCGATCACGAACAAGGCATCCGGCAAGCGGTCCATGTCTTTGATCCCTGACAAACCAAGATGGAGTTTGTCGTATTCGCGGCGGAGCTGGAGTGCTTCGCGCTTAGTCACACGGTCTAGCGAACCGTTGTTGATGCGCTCTTCGAGCTCTTTTAGACGCTTAATCGAGAGTTTTACGGTCTTGAAGTTGGTGAGCATACCGCCCAGCCAACGGCGGTTGACGAAGGGCATACCGCATCTGGCCGCTTCGCGTGCCACAGCTTCCTGCGCCGCGCGCTTGGTGCCGATGAAGAGTATCTTGCCGCGACGGCTGGCCATGCGCCCCAAGAAGCCCATGGCATCGTTGAATAGCGGGACGGTCTTTTCGAGATTGATGATGTGAATTTTGTTACGGTCACCGAAGATGTACGGGGCCATCTTGGGATGCCAGAATCGGGTCTGGTGCCCGAAGTGCACGCCAGCCTCTAGCATCTGGCGCATGCTTACGTCAGTCATTGAGATCTCCTGTGTGGGTTATGCCTCCACGGGTCCTGCGCCTCCATCCGAGCCGCGGCTAAGCCTTGGCCCGGACACCCAGGTGCGCAGTTAACGACACGTGTGTGGGGTAATAGAACTTCTGTTCATTGCTCCGAGAGCGCGCGCTTTATAACATAGAACCTTTGTAGCAACAACGAGTTGGATACCTCCTAATACATGCCAGTCAGCATCAAATCGGCCACCGAAATCGAGCACATGCGGCTCGCAGGCAAACTTGCTGCCGACGTCCTGGAGATGATCGAACCCAGTATTCGGCCTGGGGTGACTACCGATGAACTCGATCATCTCTGCCACGATTACATTGTGAATGTGCAGCACGCAATTCCCGCCCCACTCAACTATCACGGGTTCCCCAAGTCCATCTGCACCTCGGTGAACCATGTGGTATGCCATGGGATCCCGAGTGATAAGCGCCTCAAAGACGGCGATGTCGTGAACATGGATATCACCATTATCAAAAACGGGTTTCACGGGGATACGAGCAAGATGTTTTATGTCGGTACCCCCGCCATCAAAGCCCAACGACTGGTCGAAGCCTCCTATGCCTGTCTTAAACTCGGCATTGAGATGGTGCGCCCCGGTGCCCGGCTGGGGGACATTGGCGCGGCGATTCAGGCCTATGCGGAAACGCGCAATTTTTCGGTGGTCAGGGAGTACTGCGGTCACGGCATCGGGCGTGAGTTTCACGAGGAGCCACAGGTCCTGCACTATGGTCAGGCCGGCACCGGCTTTACTTTGGAACCTGGCATGACTTTTACGATCGAGCCGATGATCAACGCCGGCAAGCGTCATGTGCGACTGTTACCGGACAACTGGACGGTGGTGACTAAAGATCACAGCCTCTCGGCACAATGGGAGCACACCGTGCTCGTGACTGAAACAGGCTTTGAAGTCTTGACTGCGCGGCCTGATGAGCAATTTGATTTCCGCTGAGACTCACGACCCCACAGGTCGCGTGCCAACGGTACCGCGCCTTGACGCGGAAGCGCTGGCTGAAGCGATGTCTCACCGCGGCGGCGAACTGCCCCCCATCGCCCAGGTAAAACCGCTTCTCTTCCGTTTCCATGAAGCGCTGAAACTGGCCTTCTTCGACGGTCTCTCGGCCGCCCAGGTAGTCCACGCGCGCTCCCAGGCGGTCGATGTCGTGGTGTGCGCTGTGTGGCGCTTATTCGAGCTGGATCAATCGGACCATACGCTGCTCGCGGTCGGCGGCTACGGCCGTGGCGAATTGCACCCTTACTCCGATGTCGATATCAGTATTTTGACCAGCGACGCCGCCACCGATGTAGAGCGCCAGGAGATCGAAGGCTTCGTGCGCTACCTGTGGGACCTCGGTCTCGAAGTCGGCAACAGTGTGCGTACAGTCAGTGAGACCGCGCTCGCGGCGCGCAGTGACATTACAATCATGACTAATCTACTTGAGGCGCGGGTGTTGATCGGATCCGACATCAACTTTGCCGCAGTAGAGGCCGCGCTGGCGTCGAGCGAGATGTGGAACAACGAGGCGTTCTTCACTGCCAAATCAACCGAGCAGGACCGGCGCCATGAACGCTTCAACGATGCCTTCCAGCAGCTAGAACCCAATATCAAAGAAAGCCCCGGGGGGCTGCGTGACATCCAGGTAATCGCGTGGGTCGCCAATCGCCACTTCAGCTCGCGCGGGCTGCATGACCTGGTTGGCCACGGGTTCTTAAGCGAAGACGAATTCGCAGCGTTACAGCGGGGCCTGCATCATTTGTGGCGGATTCGCTGCGCGCTCCATTTTCTCGCCGGACGACGTGAGGACCGCCTGCTGTTCGATCACCAAAAGCGGGTCGCCGAGCTGTTTGGGTATACCGATGTGGCACATAACCGCGCGGTCGAACATTTCATGAAGGATTTTTATCGCACGGTGCGCGAGCTAAGCCGGCTCAACGAAATTCTGCTCGGGTTGTTTCAGGAAGCCATTTTGCAGCGTGATCGGGAAGTTCGCACATCGCCAATATCGCGGCGCTTCCAGGTGCGCGGAAATTTTATCGAAGCGATTAACGATGGCGTGTTTCTGCGCACGCCGCCGGCGCTGTTAGAAATTTTTCTGTTGATGCAGAAGAATCCCACCATCAAAGGGGTACGTGCCAGTACGATTCGTCTGATTCGCGCACATCTGCATTTAATCGACGACAAATTTCGCAAGGACATTCGCGCGCGCAGTCTATTTATGGAAATCATCCGCGAGCCGCGTCGCATTGGACACGAACTGCAGCGCATGCACCGTTACGGCGTGTTGCCCGCTTACTTGCCGGTTTTCGCGCGCGTCGAAGGGCTCATGCAGTTCGACTTGTTTCATGTCTACACAGTCGATGAGCATTTGCTGTTCGTGGTGCAGCAAATGCGCCGTTTTTCCTATCCCATAACGAGTGAAGATCAGCCACCACTGGTGCGCCAGGTTATCGAGCGCATCCCGAAACTTGAACTGCTCTACCTCGCCGGACTATTTCATGATGTGGGCAAGGGACAGGGCCGCGATCATTCTGAAACTGGCGCGGAGGACGCGACAGAGTTCGGTCACAGCCATGGACTGAGTTCCTACGATACGCACGTCGTCAGCTGGCTGGTGCGCAATCACCTGATGATGTCTAACGTTGCTCAACGCCAGGATATCTACGATCCAGAAGTCGTGGCGGCGTTTGCCGCGAAGGTGGGCGATCAAATTCGGCTGGATTATCTTTTCCTGCTGACCATCGCCGACATTCGCGGGACTAACCCCAAACTGTGGACAAGCTGGAAACAATCTCTGCTTTCAGAACTTTACCTGATGACCCTGCGTCGAATGCGTGGTGGTGCTGAAGCGCCCAATGACAAAGCTGAACGCATTCTCGAGACCAAAAATGAAGCGCGCAATCATATCGATTCTGACTTGTATCCCGAGCACGCGGTGGCACTACTCTGGAGCACTCTGAACGACGATTACTTTCTGCGTCATCGCGCATTGGAAATCGCGTGGCATACGGAAGCAATCCTGGCGGCCGACGAGGACGATCTGCCAATCGTCGCTGTGCGGAATTTCGAGCATCGCGGCAGTACGTCAATTTTTATTTACGCGGCCGACATGGATTTTCTATTTGCGATTTCAACCGCGGTGCTCGACCGTCTACGGCTCGATGTGCAGGACGCGCGGATTATTACTTCGGAAGCGAATTACACGCTGGACACTTTCAGCGTGCTGGACGCCGAATCGCGCAGCCCGGTGGATGATCCCCATCGCCTCCAGGAAATCCAGACACGGCTTCGTTCAGCGATCCGCGCGCGCGAAATTTCGAGTGCCCGCAGTCCGCATGCCAGCCAGCGCCGCCTGCAACATTTCAAGTTCCCAGCCTCGGTGGAATTCACGAGCGATAACCTGCACCGACGCACCATCATGGAAGTCATCGCGACCGATCGACCCGGGTTTTTATCGGTGGTCGGCAGTGCCATGCAAAACTGCGGAGTGCGCCTGCACGACGCGCGAATTGCCACCATTGGTGAGCGCGCCGAAGATTATTTCTACATCACGGATTTCGCCGATCAGCCGGTCCTCGATGAAAACGTGCGCGAGCGACTCCGCACGATTATCGTCAGCGAATTGAATGCGTGAGTAAGGCGCCCACCAGTGAGGCCGAGCTGCTGACGCGCGTCTACGCACTCGCGGGGCTCCGGCTCGGTGAGCTCGCAAAGATGATCGGCTTTCCGGCGCCAGCGACGGCCCGGCACGCTAAAGGCTGGATGGGCGAACTCATCGAAACCGTCCTCGGTGCCGATGCCGGCAATCGCCCCGAACCTGATTTCACAGGACTCGGGATCGAACTGAAGACAGTGCCCGTTAATGCACAGGGTGTTCCACAGGAGTCCACCCATGTCTGCCGTGCACCCGCCAATATTCTGCCCGAGATGCAGTGGGCCAATGCCCTTGTACGGCGAAAGCTAACACGCGTCCTCTGGTTGCCACTCGAGGCCGCCACCGAACCCGATATCACGCGACGTCGGATCGGATGGGGGATCCTGTGGAGTCCAAGCCCCCAGCAGGCGCAAAACCTGCAGACTGATTGGGAAGAGCTTATGGAACTGCTGGCGGTGGGACGACGCGCTGAGATCAGCGCGCGAATTGGTAACGTGCTGCAGCTGCGACCCAAAGCGGCCGACGCCGCCAGCCGTGAGTCCGCCCCGGATGAAATGGGTGCGCCGAGCCGCATGCCGCCGTACGGCTTCTATCTGCGTGCGCCTTTCACCCGCGAGATCCTGGCTTCTGGAGCGCGGAAAGATGAGGTGCGGTCCCGCTAGCAATCGTGGACTCAGCAGTCTGTCGGACTTAGGGGATCGTCGCAGAGAGAGATCAGATCTCCCACATCACATAGGTATCCCCGGCGAGCGCCGCCTGGAGCATGTTTACTAACGGCACCGCGCGCTGCGCCAGACTTACTCGCGGTTCGTCGTCCTCCTTTACAGGGGCGGCGTCTGCGGTAGACGGCGATGGCTCTTTGGCCAAGGCGGCGGTCAGTAATGCCAGCGCGGCGGGGATATCTTCGGCCTTGATGGCACTCGGTACCGTACCAATGCAGCCCATCATCTTGATCAGGCGCACTGCGACATCGCCAAACATCACAAATTCGGCGGCCCGAGGACTACGGAACTTAATCAGCATAAGACCCTTTCTGGATTAATCGGCGCCCGCCATCGTGCTCACTTGCCGGGCGGTGGCTGCGACGTTCCAACCCACCGCAAGCGTCGAAACAACAGATACAACCCCACACCGACCACCACCAGCGCAGCGAGCGCAAAATAATATCCGTAGCGCCACGCGAGCTCGGGCATGTATTGGAAGTTCATGCCATAAATGCCCGTGATAAGGGTAAGCGGTAACAGGATTCCCGAAATCACTGTGAGCAGTCGCGCGATATCGCTCATGCGGTTGGCCGCCGCAACCTGCATGTTAGCGAGAATACCATCGAGCATATCCCGTGAGGAATCGATCGCAGAACGCACGGAAGCGGCGTTCTGCAACATCTCCTGGAACGACACTCGCGCTTCATTGCTGATGAACGCGCTCCGTTTGGTCGCGAGCAACATCAACACAATATGCAGACTCGCCGCCAGCTTTTTCAAGGTGAGGATGTTGCGCCCTGCGACTGCGATGCCCTCACCTACTGCGTCCTCCGCCCCGGAGAAAAGCCCTTCTTCAATCACATCGAGAAAATTATCGTTGGCCAGATTGAGATGTGCGTAGTCGTAAACACAGCGCTCAAGGAACAGGAATGCGATGAATCCTGGTGTTTGACCGGCCAATCGAAATGCATCCACACAGGCCGCTTTGATGTGATCCGTCGCCGCCAACGGTCGGCGGTGATACGTGATCACGAAGTCACCACCCAAGATCAGAATCATGCGCCCGAAATCAATGGCCTCTAACGTGCGCGACGTATCAAGATGCTGTTCGGGATCGATGATCTCGTAAAGGTAGAACGCGAGACAATCCGGTCGCTCGACAATCCGCGGCAGAATTTCCGCCTCATCGAAATGGCTGGTGAGCACGAGATCGATCTCCCAGCGTCGTAGCAGGTCGTTAAGCGCGCCGATATCGGGAGTCTGCAGATCGATCCAGGAAAAGACTGCCGGATCGCGCAGCTCGCGATCAAGATCCTCACGCGCGAAAGTGCGGCAGGCGCGCGTGAGCGGATCGAAGCTCACACCATGAAAATCCACGGTGACACATGACGGACCAGAATCGGTTATGAGCGGATTGGCATTGGTGGCGATAGATTGCATGGGTCGCGAGTCTGTCATCCACTTGGCGTTCGCACAAGGAACAGGGCTAGACCTCTGGCCACGCGCGTCGTGGGAAAATTAGCGCTGCGCGACGCCGGTGTTAAGAGAGTTTCTCGGTAAATTCAAGCGGCCTCTCGGTCCAGAATGAGCCCAGATAGGGAGCGAGAGCCGTGCAAGCGACGCGGCAATTCAGCAGGTAATGGATTGCCGCGCTTTGCTTGCAAACACGGTGTTAGCCTTAGTCTCGGTTAGCAGATGCGCCTTGCAGCAAAGATCGGGCGTCACCGGCTGCCACCTCGCACTCAGCAACTGCGCCGATAGAAGCACGACTTTGAGTCTCCGTTTAGCCAGCAGAATAAATTTCTCCAGGAAATATCCTGGGCTATTCCTTGCTCAGGAAAGGAGATGCCCGATGCCAGCCCGCGCCCCACTTACCCCCCTAAATCAGCGGCTGCGAGGGTGCTAAGCAAGGCGGTCGCACGCGCTGCCGAACGCTTGGGCGTCTCCCGCTCCCTGCTCGCGAAGATCCTGGGCGTTAGTCCACCGACGATAACCCGCTTGTACAGCGGCGATTATCTGCTCGAGCAAGGTCGCAAGGAGTGGGAATTGGCGCTGCTTTTCGTACGCGCCTTGCGCTCGCTTGATTTCATCGTGGGCGATGAGCCGACCGCCCGCGAATGGCTTGACGGTGAGAACCGCGCACTGAATGGCCGACCGCTTGAACTCATCCGCAACACAGAAGGACTGGTCCGTGTCGTTCACTACCTGGGCGCCTCACCCGGTCTTAGTTGAAGCCAGCGCTCGGCAGGGCGGCGTATGGCGCATTGTCGAAGCCCAACATGTCGCGTCGACCATGAAGATTGCCGATAGCCATGCTGAACAGGCGGTGCTCGAAGAGCTCCTCGAACAGAGTAAGCCAGCCCGGCCGGCCAGCGCCGAATTGGGCTATCACCGCTGGAAGTTTCTGCACGATGCCGTGGCGCTAGAAAAGCTAGAGCCGGTTGCACACCCCGCATTTCGCGTGGAGATTCATGCCCCCACCGTTGATCTGCGCAAGCCCCCGTTCAATGTCGATGCCGCGGCATGCTTGCATCCAGTGGATTATCAGGCCACGCTAGCGTTCGCCCGCACGAAGCCCCGCGCAGCCCTGCAAACCTGGTGGCTCGCGGTACACACGAAGGAGATAACGATGAGTATCGAAGCCAACAAAGCACTGGTCACCCGTTTCTGGCAAGCCTTCTCCGCCGGCAAATACGAAGAAGTTCTAGGCATGTTGGCTGACGATGCCACCTGGTGGGTAGCGGGCACCACCGCACTATCGCGCACTTACTCGAAAACCGAGTTTCGCGGCCTGCTCGACCAAATCGTGCCCATGGCACCCAAGGGCCTGCGCGTCACCCCTAAGGGACTCACTGCGGAAGCTGACCGCGTCTCCGTTGAAGCGGAATCCTATGCGGAATTCACCAATGGTCGGACCTATCAAAATATCTACCACTTCATGATGGTCGTGCGCGACGGCAAGTTCTCAGCGATTCGCGAATATCTCGATACCGAGCATGTCACGGCCACTTTCGCACCGTAATGCAGCCGCTGAGTCACTGAGCTGGTGCTTTAGATGATCTTTCCAGCACGGGAAATTTCTGGACTTCCTGCAAGGTGAATAGCTGAGTCCCCACCGGCTCGACGAATTTCTCGTCATCCGGGGCGATTTTTTTCCCATAAAGGTCGGCTCGTTAAAGGCGGCCACCATGTCAGTGATGTTGTCAAAAGAACGTCGCGCGCTAGCGTCCTGCCCCACTTCCTGGCTGCGAAGTTAGGATCATTCGCGCGCTATTCCTTCGCTGGCACGGCCGGCGCGCGCACCCCATAAACTTCCTCGACTTTGCGCAAGCCCGCCACGCCGGTTGGCCAGCCACCATAGTGCGCAAGATGCAGCATCATCTCTTCCACTTTCGCGCGCGAGATCCCGAGATTCCTGGCGCCATGGAGATGCGTCTTGAGTTCAGTCTCACGGCCAAGCACCGTCAGTGCGGCGATCGTGATCATTGAACGTTCTTCCATGGCCAAGCCGGGGCGACTCCAAACATCGCCAAACAGATTGGCCGCAGTCAGCTGCATGAAATCACTGCTCATGACGGCTTTATCGGGCGCGCGGCCAAATAACTTGGTCATTACCTCGACGCCCTTATCTAAACGCGGATTGTCACTCATGGTTGGTTCCTGCTTACGGGGTAGAATTGCGCCTTGCAGGTTATCCGAAAATCGATCTGTGAGACATGCGGCGCTTGACTGGCTGGCGACTGGCCGAAGGTCATCTGGAAAACTTCGAACATCCCGGACATACTCGGCCAGCCACAGTCGGCACGCGTGCACGACCAGGTTTATTTTTTGTAACCGAAGGGGGGGATTTCTGCATGCATGTCCACTATTCGGCCCAAGGTCGCAGTTGGGCCGACGCCTGCTACAGTGCGCCCCTGCTATCCGACATCGCGGCACAGGCAGCAAATGCCGACCGTACACGTTCAGTCGATTCGGCGCTGATTGCAGCGCTCAAACGCAATGATGTGATGCGTCTGTCCGGCAGCCCGGAACTCGATGGCTTGAATGAAAAGGTCGGGGTGATTGGTAGCGAATTGCGCGCGGTCGCCGCGAACTGCGTGTCCACTGCATGGTGTCTGTGGAATCATCTCTGCACTTTTCATCATTTCGTGGGGCTTCTTGGCCCCCCGCATCGCAATTTTTTGCGCGACATTGTGCGGAGCCACGAATGGGTCTGTTTCCCGGCTGGCGCATCGACGGCAGTGACAGCGACACCCCGCGGCGAGGAGACTGTGCTGAATGGAGTCGCGGCGTTCGGTTCTGGTGCGCGCTACGCGGAATGGGCGGGGGTGGTGTTCGAAGACGGCAAGCTCGGGGTGCCGCAATTCTCAATGGTGAATCTGCGCGACCCCGGTGTGCGCATTCCAATGACCTGGGAAGCCATGAGCGTACGCGCTTCGGCGACCGATCACATTCATTACACAAACGTTGCGGTATCCGCGAACCGGGTGGTGCCATGGACGCCCATGTATCGCGCAATCTTTCGCGATCCCGACTATCGCGTGATCCATCCGCGCTACCGCGAGGACTGGGTCGCGTTGTCCGTGCTGTGGTTAGGCGCAATGGCCACCGGCGTCGCAGAGATATCCTTCACCGAAACGGCGGGCAGTATTCGTGAGCGCATCGCGATTCTTGGCACCAAGATGGTGGAGCGACCCACCATTCACGTGAATCTCGGGCGCGCCCGCGCGCTGATCAACGCGGCGACCGACACGGTGTTCGCCGCGCTCGCCGAGACCGATGCGCGGATCGAGGCCACGGCGACGCCGACTGAAGGCGATTATTTCCGGCAATGCGCTGCCGGCATGCAGGCGGTGTTGCTGTGCGAAGAGGCGATGCGTCTTATCCAGCGCGTGCTCGGCGGTAACAGTCTGCGCGAAGGCAGTGATTTCGAACGCCGTTTCCGCGATTTCTGCGCGATGCCGTTACACATCAACGGACACGTCGATCGGATCACCGAACAGCTCGGCAGAATCAGCCTCGGTCTGGCCGCGCAGAACCCAATCTAGGGCTTGTGACGGGTCGGAACAGCGGCTTGCTGATCAATTCTGATCACGATGACGAAGTTCCCGGCGGCTAGGAACGGTGTAAGGCAAGCCAATCCTGCGGCGTGACGGGGAATCTCGTCTGGCTACTTTCCGCGATGTCCCGCAATGCCTTGCGCGAACATTCGGCGTGCCATTGGTTCTGTGTAGAGAGCGTTAGCGGAGCGGTTGGACCAGCGGTTGCTCTGGCGCTTTCATAGTCAGCGGAGAGCGCCGCACAACGTGTGAACAGGGCGTCCGAAATCTCCGGCAATGGAGAGCTTAATGCTACTGGCGACTGGTGCCGCACGAAACCAACCATGGCGACCAGGACGGCCACCAGGGCGAGTAGATATTTACGGCGGCCTGAGACTAGCCGGGATTCGCAATGTGGACATTCCGCCGCGTAGACCGAGACCGGCTCATGGCAGCTAGCGCAGTAGATGAACTCAATTGTGCGATGCGCGCGGAACGAGCGTTCGCGGCGTTCAGTCTCGACCACGCGCACAGATTTTTGGTAAACCTTACCGCAGCGTGGGCAGTTATCGGGTGCTGCTTTTGCGTCGTCGTTCGGATGCCGCAGATAGAGGCATTTCGGGCAGCGCTTGCGATTAGTGAGGGTTGACATATCGGCCTTACCAGCATTCGGCGGGTAGCGTTCCCGTCGCACTTTTTATGCCACTCGAATTCAGCGTCAATTCGCTGCAACTCGTATCCTCTGCCTGCGACCCTTGCGGGGTAGCCCGTAGGCTGTAACAGCGCGCAATGGGGCAGCCCGCAGTCGCGCCATCGACACTGACAGCGTATTTCCCCGTCTCGGTCGCGCTCGCGACCTGCAAATTGGACAGCGTCGCGGTATACGATTTATTGTCCAACAAAAACTGTTCCTGACGCGACGAGGCATCGAGCAATGCGGCGCGGGCCTCGGCTCGCGCGGATCGCCTGGATTGCTCCCGGAAGCTCGGATAAGCCACGCCGGCGAGGATGCCTACAATGACCACGACGATCATCAGTTCAATCAAAGTAAAACCATGGGTGCGCGCAGGCATGGGCCTTAATCCGTGATCTCGTACCAATAGGTACGCCAGTTGGTGACCGCGCTGACAGCCTGTACGTTTTGACCAACCTCCTGGCCCTGAATCAGCACGTATTCGTCGCCGATCGGGACGACTTCGACCGGAATTCCCCCGCCGCCCAGCGCATCGCGACGGTCCAGCGTAAGGCCATTGAGATCATTCGCGGTATCGTAGTTGTGAACCGGTTGAGCATCGCCAAGCGACACCTCGTACACAAACCCGCTGCCTTCGCTTAAGCCACAGGTACCAGACGGCGCGCTAGGGACAAAGGTCGTGAAAAACACCTTGCCGCCAGCAGTAATGGCGGCAGCGAGGTTCTTTTCCCCAGTACTGATTAGGCCGAGAAACCAACCGCGGTTGGTCAGGTTGTCCTGCGTCGAGGAGGTGCAATTTCCCGCGCTCACGCAATCGATTGTGAGATCGGCGAGATTGGTGGGCGTCAAGGGAGTGCTCGACGGTGAACCGCTCGTGGTCGCGCGATCCTTGAGCATGAAAAATTTGTTCAGCATCGTCGTGTCGAGCGGATTCTCGCGATCGCCGCTGCCAATCAGGACGGCATCGAAATTGCCGGCACTGTCTTTGCTCTTAACGATATCTGGGCGATTGAAGAAGCGCAGATCGTTAGTCGCCGCAGAATCGAAATGGCGTCCCGCGTTCAGGAGCACGGAGAGCGTCCATGCACTGCTATCGCTGCCTGCGAGATCGGCGCGCCACACGCGCCCGCCCGTATCGCCGAAATAAAGACGATCGGTGGTGCCGTCACCGTTCATATCGGCCGCCGCCAAGTCGGCCGGGATGCTGTCGTCGAGCGCGGGATGCGAGTAGGCATTGGTGGCGGCTGAATAACCCTCCGTGGCACCCTTGACAGCTTTCCATAGCAGGGCGCCAGTGGTGGCATCAACGATGAAGATTGCGTTGCCTTGGTTGTCGTCGGTGCCCAACGTGCCGTTACGATTGGCGGCGTCCTTGCCCAGATCTCCTACATTGTCGCCACCGTCATCGCCGTGGTAGCCGCCGCCGAAAATGATGACCGGTTTTAAGCCGCTACCGATATCGATACGGCCGATGCTGGGGTTAGACCAGGTTTGGCCGAGTTGCGCGAAATCGCTCATCGATTGATCGATTTTCCACAGGAACTTTGGTGCGTCGGGATTCGTGATGTCGAGCGCGTAGTAGGCCTTACCGCCGCGGCGCATGCCGATAAACGCATAAACCTTGTCGCCGTCCGACGGCTCGATGGCGCCATCGTTGTCGCTATCGAGCTGAAAATGACGGGCGAGCCGTCGAAATTGATTGGGTGCACCGGCGAACTACTCGTGGTCGCCGTGCGCAGTCGGTTCTGCCCCCCGAGCGCGAGCCGTGGGATGAAGGCCCATTTTTCGGCACCCGACTGACTGCCATCAGTGCCGGTGTTGGTAAACATATGCAGCACACCATCCGCAGTGGCCATCAGAATCCGGATATCGGGATTCGTTTCGCTATAGTCGCTGCGCGCGCCGAAGTTGATCGGCCGCGGTCGTGAGTGCAGTGGGTCGCCCAGGAACCAGCTCCGTGCTGAGGTGGTATCGGCGATCGCCGCCGCGGTATAACCGCGGAGGTAGCGCAGATCGAGGATGGCGGCATCCTGTTCAGCGCTGGTCGCCGCGGTATACGAAGACTGACTCGCGGCGGGACTCCACCGGGCGGTTAAGTCAGTCCACACCACGGCGGCGGTGGCCGCATCGCCGCCGAGCGGTAGCAGACCGTCCGTCGTATCGCTGGGATCCTCCGTAAACAGTTGGCGGGCGCCGCTCAGCGAGTTGACGAGTCCGGGGTTCGCGGCGACAAATCCCGGAATCTTCTGTCCCGCACCGCCGCGCTCGATACTGCGCCCGTCAGCGCCGGCGACTTCGTCCCCACTCGGTGCCGGCAGGTCGCCGGCGGCGGTCCAATAAGTCAGCGCGGAATGCTTGAGACGACCATCAATGTCAATGGCGTTCACGCCGTTGACATCTTGGAGCTCAGGCACCCTGGTCGTCGAGTTTGCGGCGATTTTGACCTTCTTTAAATTACCGGGCCAGAACGGCAGCGCACCTTCATCTGCTTCAAACAAGGCCAGGAAGACCTCATTGATGATCTCCGCGCGATTGAACACGTTGACCGGCACTGAGGGCGCGACGAACGTCGTGCTAACCGACAGAATGCTTTTGAAAATGTTATCCAACGTATTGACCAGGATTTCCGGATCGTCACTCAATGCAAGCGGCACGCCGGTACCACCGGCGGCCGCATAGCTCGTGGTGGTGGTGTTAATCTTGGTAGGATCGACGATGAAATACGACACCACGTTCTGCTTGCTGTTTAGATTCGGTGCAGTGCCGTAGGTGCCGTCGGCGAGATCTGCGTCATTCATGTATTTCACGACTGTCGCAAAGTTGTTATTGCTGCCGGTCAGGTTGATTCCTTGCATTCCGCCATTGATCTTGGTGGCTTTGATCGCTGTATCTGAACCATCCTCTTGCTGTGAAACCTGAAACATCAGGTTGATCACATAAATTTTCGTGCACTCGCTCGCACTGGTGAGCGGACTGGTGTACGTGGTCTGGGCAGCGTTTTCAATTGAAGCATCCCAGTCGATGTTCGGGCGATCCTGATCAAGATTGCGGGTGTCGTTAGGACCGTCGCCGAAATCGATAAAGCCGGTATGGCCGTTGTAGATCCCCTGGCCTGTCAGATAACGGAAAAGCTCAAAATAGAGTTCTTTGCCCTGAAAGGGATGAGCTTGATTCCCTTGCGGCATCGGGATGTCGGTCAGCAATTTTACAAACTCGACCTTGTCCGAATCTTCGCCGGCGGTCTGCCAGGATTCCTGATCGTCGCTGCCCTCGTTCATGGATCTGAAACCCATGGGGACATAACCGCCGTTGCTACATTTGCTCGCGGGTGGAAAGCCGGCGCAGCCGTTCTTGTCGGAATGATTCAGCATGAAACCGATCCGCACACCACCGAGGGGATCAATGACCTTAGTGAGAACCGCGCGCAGCATGTCGAAAAAGGTGGTGGCCTGACCGCTGGCAGCGGTCTTGCCATCCGCGAGATAACCATCCGTGCGCAAAGCGGCACAGTAGCTGCCCACCGCGCACTGTACCGTGGAGCCGAGGTTCGGACGCCAATCGAGGACGAACATCACCAGCGGCTCACCACCGGCGGGGCTGGACGGGTTGAGGTAGATATCCGTGTCGTCGGCTTCAGTGGTAAGCGCCACGCAGGTCAAGGAAACACACAGCAGCCTCGTCAGCCAACGTCGCGGGATCGAAGCAAAAGCGTTGCTTAACACTTTGGCCCCAGCACCAGATAGCCCTGGCGAATTGAAGATTGCCCACGGCCGGTCGCGGTGCGATTGATATCCGCCGCCACCCTGAACGAGAAGGTGGAGTACACGAGGAGGCTGCTACCGGCACCGAGGCGCGGCGGCGCACCGCAGTCATCGGTGCGCTCCGCAGTCGTCGTAAGAACTTCCCCAGCCGAGCTGTCCACCGTGAAAGGCGTCCCTGTGACGACGACTGGCGTCGCCGTATTGAGGTTACCGGTCATCGGCAGCAAGGCCGTATCCGACAGCGCGAAATCGATCGCCGACTGCGCAGTCTGGAAGGCATTTGCCGCTTCCTCCGTGTTGCGCGCGATTTTGAGTCCCATGACCGCGGTTTGCACCGCCCCGGTCGCCATCAAGGAGAGTGAGGCCAGCATGATGAGCGCAATCACGAGCACAGCGCCTTGTTGACGACATGGTGAACTGCGGCAGTTCCGTCTAACTGATGGCATGTCGAATTACCGCAATGACGCAAGATTGGCCGGGTTTCGGAGCTTGACCGTTGAGCTGAACACGCGGCGGTAGAAATGATCACCGCCGCCCGCGATATCGAGGTCACCCAGGTGATAAGTTTTATTGTTGGTGTATGCAGGGTCGATAGAATCGCTGCGCACTAAAATGTAAACGCGCGCGGTCAGTGCGGTGGGCATTTCGGCGGCGGTGGGATTCGCTTTGTATTGGTTCACTGCGCCGTCGCCGTCCACATCAATCCCGAATTGAATGTGCAACTGTTCAACTCCAGTCGCGAGGCATTCATCGCTCGTGATTGTGTCGAGCGCAAGACCTGCAAGCTGCGTGCGACAAAGGCTCGGGATACCGTTGCTCTCGCCAATGTAATAAACGCTCGGAACATACGCCCAATCGCGAAAGCCGGCGGGCGGGGCAACGCTGCCTGCATCATCGATGAAATTACCAGCAGTCCCATTGCTACGCAGGTAGACCACGCCATCGGTCGCACCGGCGGTCAGTCCCACGCCGGAAGCGTGCTTAATTGCGAGCTGGCTGGTATTAGCGCGCACGCTGCCAGTGACTGTGGGACAGGCGTTAGCCGTAATATCGAACTGCTCCGTGGCGGGTGAACTGTGGGCATTATTGAATTGGATTGCGGTGGCGCCATCGAACGCAACTATCCCACAGTCCTCGCCGGCGACCAGTGCCGTGCCGATTGCGGCGGAATCCAGCATCTCACCCCAGAACGAAATCATGCGTAGATCGCGCGTGATTTGCTCCAATCCAAAGCGTCCGTTCTCGATCATTCGTACGTAGCGATCGTCTTCCGCATGGGCGCGGCTTCCTTGCGCGAACACCGTCCCGACGACCAGTGAAACGACCAAGCCGAGGGTCATCGCGACCATCAGTTCGATCAGTGTCACGCCTTTTTCGAATTTGCAATGCGCTGCCATGTGTATCAATCCACGTAGGTATTGACGAACAGCACGCGGCGGTACAGATCGGCTTGTCCGTCGGGCGCGTCATAACGACCGCTGGTTTCCCCACAGGCGCTACTACTCGGATTTGCCAGCTTGGTGGTCCCGCGCCACGCGATAGCGACACCGACGTAACCGGGACGGGTTTCTGGCCCTGTGATACATACGGTAGGCGTGATCAAGCCGCCGGTCGCGTTCGCGCCGTTGACCTCGGTGATACCACGCAGGGCTTCCGAGAATTCATAGAGATCGTACATTGCAAGCACATCACTGGCACAACTCGCGGTGGTGCAATCCGTGACGGTTACGCCATCCCCTGGCGCCAAGATCAGGGTCCGGCCGTCGCCTGCGGCAGTGTAGACAGTCAGTTGGTTCGAGTTCGTCCGCATGCGCTCCAGCAGTTCCTGGGCCAGCAAGGTTGCCGTCGAGCGTTGTACGGCCTCGAAGTTGGTGCGTTTGCTGGTGACTTGAAGTGCCGCGATCCCCAGCATGCCGACGGACAACACAAACACCGCCACCATGACTTCGACTAGCGTAAAACCCCGGGTCTGATTGGCGCGTGACGTGTTCAATTTTGCGCGTCAGGAAGGACTACAGGACGTCAGCGGAGTGGTCGCTGAACCACTTACTAAATCGGCGCGACCAACGCGGGTCACGTTGACTTGTTTGCCGTTCACCGTACCGCGGTTATCGCACAACACGAACTGCGCGGTACTCGCGCCGACGAGCGAACCGTCGGCCCGGAAAATCAAGGTGCTGTGGGCAGTTGTATTGGAGCGTAGCTCGATACCATCGGTCGCCGCATCGCCGACGGTAAGCAGAATATCGGTACCAATATCAAAATCTGAATTACCGTCTTCATCGATAAACACCAACCAGCCAGTGGACCAATCTTTCGCGCTCCCGCCGCAGGCGGGGGTGGCGTTATGCGGCTCGGTCGAATGACAGAGGATGGTGCGGCTGCCGCGCTTGACAGCCTCGCTGCGCGCGACATTCAGCGCGCCAATTAGCTCGTATGCCGCACCCTTGAGGCCCGAATTCTTGAAGAAGGTGCCGAGCGCGGGTGCCGCCGTGCCACACAACACTGCCGCCACGGCGAGCGTCACCATCAGTTCGAGTAGGGTGAACCCGTGTTCGCAAGGCGTGCACGGGCCTCGCCTGTTAGTCAAAGGAATATGCGCTGCGGTGGTCATGTTTTATGGAACCTGGTCAGGATTGAGTCGTGGGGTTCTCTGCCAGGTATTTCGTCAGATTTCGGGAAAACTTTAAGAACAGGCAGGATCAAGTTTGATTTAAATCGCACTTGACGACTCCTTGAGTGACCGTGATGCGTGAAATGCACATTTACGTACAACCGATGTGCCAGAGACGATACCCACGCAAGCAATCTCAAAGAGCACGCGAGAGTGTCAACTGGCCCCGTGGGGACAGACTGACCCTGCGCGCGGAGGCGGCGCCTCGCCGGTCTCGAATTTCAAATTTGATCGTCTCTGCGGTGTTCACCCGGCCGTCCGGCAGAAACGTTATCGAGCCACAGGGCGCTTCAAGGTCAACTTCCGTGTGCTGGCGAAAGGTAAGTCGTGAGCCGATTGGAATATCGGCATCTGATTGAAAACCCCGGTTGGGATTGGAATTTGAATAGGCGATGAGGCCTTGCGTCCAGCGTCGGTCAATCCCGCCGCAATGGGTGGCGCCGGCCTTATCAACAGTCGCGCGACAAACCACGATAGGCTGGTTGCGAACTATCGCCGTCATCCGTGCAGTGTTCAGTACCGCGTAGAGCCCATACGCCTCGGCGCGTAGTCGCGAATCATTGATAGCGCCGATCAGGGGTGGCAGCACAGTGTTTGCGAGCACCGCGCTGACACCAACAGCCAGCATGGTCTCAAGCAAACTGAAACCCAGTTTGACCTCGTGTCGACGCAGGCCTGCTCCCATTGGGTTCTCCTCTCACGCAAGCAAATTCTCTGGTGAGAGTAAGCGGCCAGTGGCGGGAAATCCTTAGGAATTGGTTGAACCCAGATTGAATGCCGAGTACTTAGTGGTCCTTGAATAAGTCGCTTTTATTGCTCCCTGAAAAAATGGCTCGTCGGCGGAATCTGTGGGTAGATTCTGAGTTATTTTCGTTGTTTGTGCTGCTGAAGGGATCGATATAGC
>CAMATU010000033.1 GCA_945861225.1 Klebsiella pneumoniae | reverse complement strand
AATGCTCTCTGCGACATGTTCCGCCCAGGCCGCGATCGTCAGCGACGGCGGGCCGCCAACAGGCTTCGGCAACGCGGCCGCATCGGCCACATACAAACCGGGATGCCCGAAAACTTCACCATGGGCATCGACAACGCCGGAGCCAATGTTGTGGCCGATGCAGGCACCGCCTGTGGGATGAACCGTAAGCGGACGCTGGAAGAAATAAATGCGCCGACCGGTCTGCTCTCCAAGCAGACGAAACGCGGCCTTGATGCGTCCAAAGATTGAACTCTGCGCGGAATCGTAATGAATCTTGAGCCGGCCCCGTCGGTAACTCACGACGCCATCCTGTGCATCCTCGCCCATGCCGGCCACGAAGGAACCCTCGCGCAATTTGCGTGATACCCACCCGCCCAACGGCAAGGCACTCGGCGATGGGAGCGAACCCTCAACAATCGACGGCCAGGTGTGATCTGGACCAAGCGGCGCGCTGGCCTTCGTGCGCAGGTAACCATGCGCCGGCATGCCGATTGACAGATCCCGTTGGGTGTCGCCTAGATTCCAATAGCCGAAGAAATCGCCATTGCCGCCAAAGCGCTGGCCGAGCTGCGGCATGCCACTCAGTCCACCGGCTTCGCGGCTCGCGAAGAGCAGGCGCACGGAGTTGAGCGTGCCCGCTGCGAGAATAACTCGCGGGGCGACGAATGACCGTCGCTGACCCGTGTGATGGTTGAGAGAATCGACTCGATAGCCTACCCCTGCAGCATCTTGCTGCCGCGTGATGGTAACCACCTCATGCAGCGCGTGGACCGTCAATCCTTGCTTGAGCGCGCGTGCCAGATACGCGAAATCGAGCGTTGTTTTGCCGCCTTGAATCGAACCCAGATTGCCATCCTCACCTGGGATCGCGGCAAATCGCTCGACACCGTCGGCATTCGTAATCTTGTGCGGATGCCCGGGAGTCTCAGGAAACAGGAAACCCATCGCCAACTCGTAATCCACGCCCTTGGTATCCAGGACAGCGTCACCGCGAAAGCGTTCCTCAAGCGTGTTGGGTATTTGATCATCTGCCAATGGTGCGCGTGATTCGAGACGCTCGAGGATTCGTCGATAGTGGCGATCCATAGCCGCCGCAGACACTCCCTCGGCCACGCTGTCCCAGTAGGCGGGGTTCGGGGGTCGCACATTGAGCCCTGAATAGACATGACTGCCACCACCGACACTCGACGAGCAGACAATATTCAGACCCTTGCCGACATGGATTTCAAACAAGCCGTGGCGGTTAACCGTCACCCCGCCCCCGGGAATCAGTGCACTGCGCAAGGTGCGGAGCAAGCTTTTAAGGGCGCTTCTTCCGCGTGGAAATGGCGTGCGCTCGGCGATACCCATCGAACGCACCGGCACCGTGTCGCGCCATGGGCCACGCTCAAGCACGGTAACCGCAAACCCGGCATCAGTGAGACGTGCCGCCGCCACTGCGCCACCGAAGCCACTGCCAATGACGATCACGTCGATAGAAGCTGTGTTCTGCATGATGCACCGCTCAAGTTAGTTCGAAACAGGGGGAAGTCTTCGCCATGGAGATCGATTGTGGAGCACCTCGGACTCAACTGCGCGACGCCGGAGTTCAGTATTCAGTGAGATGGTGCCGCAAGGTCGAACCTGAGTATTCGGTTCGGAAGCGCTCGCGACTTTGCAGCTCAGGAACGACCATTTCGACAAACTCCGCATAACAGCTCGGCAGGAACGTCGAGAAAATCATGAAGCCATCGCCACCCCCCTGGTCTAGGTAATGCTCCATCTGGTCGGCGATATCGCTTGGAGTCCCGATCAAGATCGGTGCCGCACAACTCATTCCGTAGATCTCCGCCGCGTTTCTGATCGTCAGCGGTTTGGTCGAGTCGCCTGCTGCCATGATTGCCTCGAGTTGTCCCACCGCACCTTCCATCGCGGGATCGCGGCCGGCGATCCGCATGTCCGCATCCGGATCGAACTTCGAGAAATCCAAACCAAAGTGACCCGACATGATAGTCAACGTAGCATCCAGCGGAATTTTTGCAAGAATCTCCGCATATTTGTGCTGCGCCTCGGTGCGCGTCTCACCCACGAAAACCTGTAAGCCAAAAATTATCTTAACCTGCGAAGCGTCGCGTCCAAGGCGGGTGAATCGGCTCCGCATGTCATCCACGTACACTTTCATGGTTTCTACCGTCGGTGCCACATGGAACACGGAATCGGCGTGGCGGGCAGCAAAATCTCGACCAGACTTGGAGCCACCGGCTTGCCACAGGACGGGCCTGCGATAAGGCGACAGCGGTAAGGTGAAAGGACGCGTCCGGCATTTCATGAAGCGACCTTGGTAATTCACCTCACGCACCTTGGCCGGATCTACAAACTCGGCGTGCTCGGTATCGCGCACAATTGCGCCGTCCTCCCAGGCATCCCACAACGCATAGCAAATCTCCAGGAATTCGTCCGCACGTTCATAACGCTCGTCATGGTTAACCATCGCGTCGAGGCCCATCGCCGCGAACTCTGCGCGCGCATAGGAAGTGACGATGTTCCAACCGACCCGGTATCCCGTGAGGTGCTCCAGCGTGGAGAGCTGCCTGACTACGTGATAAGGCGGCACGAAGGACGTCGAGAGGGTCAATCCGATGCCGAGATTCGTGGTGACCGTACTGATGATCGGGACCAGTGCCGCAGGATCGTGCACCGGACACTGCACCGCGTAGCGCAAAGCGGTGTCCGAGCTCCCCTTGAAATTCGTGTACGGGGCCAGCACATCGGCGATGAATAGCGCATCGAATTTACCGCGTTCGAGGGTCCTGCCGAGCGACTGCCACAGCGCCGGACCTGCAAATCCCCCGTCATAACCGCGGTGATGGCGCGGGTGCGTCCAGATCGATTGTGTGTGATTGACCAGGCCGTTTAGCACGAAGCCGAGCAAGTGCATCTTCTTCTTGCCTGCGGTCTGCGTAGGCAGCGCACGTCCGGGTTGCGGCATGAAATCCTCCGGGGAAATCTGTGACTTACTCAAAATCGAGAACTCGCCCACGTGATTTTTCAGGCGAGAGACTTAGCGACTTCTCAGACTGTCGATGGCGCCTTTTTATTCGGGTATCGTCTCTCCCGAGCCACCGAAATCCGCTGGCGTGTCTTTGAATTTGGGGAGCCCGTCTTTTACGCTGACTTTGGCTTCCCCATAGAACACATGCAGGCCAGGCGCGAATGGAAGTTCGGGCAGAATCGCGGCGTAAACGTCCGTGAGCCCCATTCCAGGATGTTCACTCATGAGATGACCCCCGCATTTTTTACACCACTTGCGATAGCTGTTCTCGGTCTTGTGATAGGTCTCGATGTGTTCGGCGCCCGTAGTCACTTTGACTTGGGCGGGTGCCCACAACGAAAAAGCATTGATTGGTCCGGCCGACCAGTGTCGGCATGAGTCACAGTGACAATAGCCCATGCCGGCTGGTGTGCCCGTGACCTCGAGCTGCACCGCGCCGCAGAAGCAGCTGCCCCTGTATTTTTTCTCGCTTGTCATTTTGCGAGCTCCTTTAGTTGTGGGGGAATGTCCGGTTCGAGTTCTTGCGGAACACTACGACGGCGCTTGGCGATACGCCACGCCGGGATGCCGCGTCAGCAGGCGCGGCTGACCTTGCCCGTAAAAGTGCTCACGCAAGGTCGCGCCGTCGTACTGTGTGCGCATGCGGCCGCGGTTTTGCAGTTCTGGCACAACGAGATCGACGAATTCGACGAAACTCTCTGGCTGGATGATGGGCATCAGGTTGAAGCCGTCGATGTCGCCTTCGTCCATCCAACGCTCAAGCTCGTCCGCAATGGACACCGCCGTGCCGACGAGCAGCGGGCAGATGCTCGCGAGCTTCATGTAGTCGCACATCTCGGCGAAGGTCCATTGGCGGGTGCCGTCTATGGACTCGAAGAATGCCGCAAGGTGCTGAATACCCTGCGAGGAAAACGCCTTGAGCGTATCGGTGGGCTTGAATCCTGAGAGGTCCACACCGGTCCAACCGCCGAACAAGGCCAGTGCGCCCTCGACGTTTGCGTAACTCAGGAAGCGCTCATGCTTGAGACGCGCTTCGGCGGCGGTCTCTGCCACGATCACGCCCATGGCCTGCAACAGTTTGATATCCTGCGGATCCCGCCCGAGGCTGGACGCGGTGCGGCGGATCTGTGCAGCGCCATCACGCGCCTTGCGGGTGTCCTGGTACACGACGAACTGCGCTTCAGCGTGGCGGGCGGCGAAGCCCATGCCCTGAGGTGACTGCCCGGCCTGAACCAGGAACGGTGTGCGTTGGGGGGACGGCTCACACATGTGTGGCCCTTCAACGGAGTAGTAGTGGCCTCGATGCTCAATCTTGCGGATCAGTGCGGGCTCGGTATGAACGTCGCGCACCATGTCCCGCACTACCGCATGCTCGTCCCAGCTCTGTTCCCACAACTGGTAGACGACTCCCATGTACTCCTCGGCCTGCGCGTAGCGCTCGTCGTGCGGCAGCATCACACCAAGACCATTGCGCTCGGCGCTGGACAGATAGGAGGTAACGATGTTCCAGCCAATCCGGCCGCCGGTGAAGTGATCGAGCGAGGAGAAAAGTTTGGCGGTCAGAAACGGCTGATAGTAGGTGGTGCTGTACGTAGCAATGAAGCCGAGATGGCGGGTGTGGTGTGCGAGGAGCGGAAACAACAGCGTCGGATCATTGCCGGGCACCTGAACGGCGTGCCGAATGCCTGCGTCCATGTTTCCGGCATAAACGTCGTACACGCCGTGAATGTCGGCGAAGAACAGCGAATCGAAGCAGCCACGCTCCAACGTGCGCGCAATCTCGAGCCAGAAGCCGACGTCACGATAGCCACGCGACGAGCGGTCGCGTGGATTCTTCCATTGCCCCTCGGATTGCGGCGTCGGGCAACACTGCGTGAATGCATTCATGTGAATGTACTTGGCCATGGTCGTTCCTCGCATTAGGAGACTTGCTCAGTACCAGCCGACCGGCGGTGACGTACCTTCCAGCAGGTACTTACCGATCGTGTGGCGCTTCCAATCGACCGGGTCATGGAGAGTGAATGTGCGCACATTGCGCCAATAGCGATCGAGATTGTTGCTACGCTTGCCGGCTGCGCGTGCACCCATGATCTGAAAGATCCGGCTCGTGACGTCGAGCGCGGTCTCGGTCGCGAAGACTTTCGCTCGATAGACCGCGATGGCCGCTTCCGGCCGCAACGCAGGATTCTCGTGGGCATGCTCCAAGGCGCGCGCTGCGACATACAGCAATTGCCGCGCCGCCTCTATCCGTGTGCTCATGTCGGCCACGTGGCCACGAATATAGGGGTCCTCGACGGCACGCTCGATCGG
This sequence comes from Klebsiella pneumoniae, assembly GCA_945861225.1. Classification (GTDB taxonomy): domain Bacteria; phylum Pseudomonadota; class Gammaproteobacteria; genus CAIKBL01. The sequence continues at coordinate 23,580 of CAMATU010000033.1, read as the reverse complement.
CGCATCGGCCCACCGGCGGGACTTCTCGCGCACATAGTCGATGCCAGCAGCGAGCGCCCCGCGGGCCTGTCCGACGTAGAGTGCGGCCCAGCCGAGTTGGAAGAAGGGCCCGAACAGCAGCAGCTTGTAGTAGTCACCGGGCGCACCGAGTACGTCGCCGTCAGGGACGAAACAATCCTTGAACACGGTCGTGCCGCTAGCAGTGCCGCGCTGCCCCATCGCGTCCCAGTCATTCAGCAGCGTCACGCCGGGATTGTTGCGATGTACGAGTGGGAGCAGCATGCCTTCTGCCAGCGCCTTGCCGCTCTCGACAACTGCCGGCAGGAACCAGGTCGCGCCCGCCGAGCCTGACGAAAAGACTTTGGTGCCGTTGATGCGGTAGCCGACATCGACGCGCGTGGCGATCGTGCGAATGTCATAGACGGTCTTGCCGGTTTCACCGCCCCAGACGACGTGCAGCGCACCGTCGGCGACGATCTCGCGCGAAAAACGCTGCTGCTGATCAGCGCTCGCGAGATAGTAGAGAATGCCGATGCAGCCGTTGTGATTGTGGAAGATCTGGCTGGTCGAACTGCAGCCGCGCGCAAGCTCTTCCACGGCCATGATTTCGACCAATATATTGCCGTGCAAGCCGCAACCGAGTCCGCCGTATTCCCTGTGCACGGCGAGACCGAGAAGCCCGGCAGCGCGCAATGCGGCAAAGCTCTCGGACGGGAAACGGCCTTCCTCGTCGATAGCTTGTGCGGATGGCGCAATAGCCTCGTCGACCACCGCTCTCACACGCGCAAGGATTGAGCGCTCCTCGTCACTCCGGAGAAAATCCATCGGCACTCCTAATTCTCGTTTCTCGACATTTCACCATCGTGCCTGCCGGTTCACGCCTAGGCGCCAGACGGGATGCACAGCGTTGTATTGTTCTGCTCTAGGTGGCGGCAGCGAAGACACGTTAGGCGCACTGCGCAGTGTTCGGAATGTGCGAACGGGTCAAACAGTTGTGAATTGCGGCTACGAGAACTAACCTTCGGTCAGGGGACGAGGGTCAACCGCTGGACCGGAAAACATGCACAAACAGATGTTGTCTTCACATGGGGTTAAGAGCCTAAAGGTCGCTATTGGCCTGCTGCAATCGCGCGGTATCGCCACGCGCGATTGCCTCAGGGGCACTGGTGTCGCCGAAGCGGATTTAGGCAACCTGGATCTGCGCATCGGCCTGCAGCAGGAACTTACCTTCTACCGCAACATTCTGGCGCTTACCGGCGATCCGCTGATCGGCTTGCGCATCGGCGCACAGTACCGCCTGCCCAACTACGGCATCTGGGGTTATGCAGTGATGAGCGCGCCGGATCTACGCGCGGCACTGACGCTTGCGTTCCGTTTCCTCTATCTGACCTACACCTGTCACGACATCAGCTTGGAGACCTCGGCGAAGCGCACCGCGCTCAAGCTGGTGCCGTTGCGCGATTACGAGGAATGCTCACAAATCATTACCGACAGAGATACGTCAGCCCTGTTTCATCTCGCGAGCGAGATGCTGGGCCGGACCTTGCCATTGCAGAAGATCGATTTCATCCACCGCGGGACACGCTATCGGCGCGAGTATCGTGCTTACTTTGGCTGCCCGGTGGATTTCGGCAATGACAGTACCGAACTGCATCTGCCGCCGGCTGTGCTGGGGGAGACGCTCCCACACAGCGATCCTTCTACAGCGCGCCTGACGGAGCACCAATGCGAGCTGCTGGTGGCGGGCATCAACCAACGACCGGGTGTCAGCAATGAGGTCCAACAGCTGATTCGGTCGCGACCCGGGCGTTTTCCGAGTATCGACGAGATCGCCCGGTCCATGGGACGGTCACCGCGGAGTCTACGGCGGCAGCTTACAGACGAGGGGCATTCGTATTCCGGGTTAGTGAACGAAATGCGTTACCAGTTGGCGCGCGAATATCTGGAGGTGACGCCGCTCAGCATGCAGCAGATTGCGCAGTCGCTCGGTTACTCAGAGCCCAGCAACTTCACCCACGCGTTCAAACGTTGGAGCGGGGTGTCGCCGCAGGCCTATCGGAACGATTTCGTGGTCGGCCAAGGATAAATACGTAAGTCCGTGAAGATAGCCATAAGGCACTGGCTTGCAGAGGAACGAGCCAGCTCGTCCCCTCTGCAAGGACTGCGCGTAATCAGTACCGATAGGTATCCGGCTTATACGGCCCCGCCTTACTCACCCCTATGTACGAAGCCTGTTCATCGCTAAGTTCCGTCAGCATCGCGCCCACCTTATTGAGATGCAGGCGCGCCACCTTCTCATCGAGATGTTTGGGCAGCACATATACCTGGCCCACGTAATAGCGATCCGGCTGCGTAAACAGCTCGATCTGCGCAATCGTCTGGTTGGCGAAACTCGACGACATCACGAAACTCGGGTGGCCGGTCGCGCAGCCGAGGTTTACCAAGCGACCCTTGGCCAACATGATGATTTTCTTAGCGGGCTTGCCATTCAGCGCCGGGAACTTGATGTGATCGACCTGCGGCTTGATCTCGTCCCATTCGTACTTCTCGACCGATGCAATATCGATCTCGTTATCGAAGTGGCCGATGTTGCACACAATCGCTTCATCCTTCATCGCCACCATATGGTCGTGCGTGATCACGCGCTTGTTGCCGGTGGCTGTCACGAAGATATCCGCCTTGTCGGCGGCGTATTCCATGGTCACCACCTTGTAGCCTTCCATCGCGGCTTGCAGGGCGTTGATGGGATCGATTTCAGTCACCCACACCTGCGCGCTCAGTGCGCGCAAGGCCTGTGCCGAGCCCTTGCCCACATCGCCGTAGCCGGCGACCACCGCCACTTTGCCGGCAATCATCACGTCGGTCGCGCGTTTGATCGAATCAACCAGCGACTCGCGGCAGCCGTACAAATTATCGAACTTGCTCTTGGTGACGCTGTCGTTCACGTTGATCGCGCGGAACATCAAGGTGCCAGCGGCACTCATTTCCTTCAAACGGTGCACGCCCGTGGTGGTTTCTTCGGTGACGCCGATTATTTGCGCGCTCTTGCGGCTATACCAGGTCGAGTCCACTGCGAGCTTGGCCTTGATGGCGGCATACAGGCAGGTTTCTTCTTCGCTGGTGGGATGGGCCAGTACTGAAAGATCGGTTTCGGCCTTTTTGCCGAGATGCATCAGCAAGGTGGCATCCCCGCCATCGTCCAGAATCATGTTTGGACCTTCGCCCTCGGTCCCTTTAGCGCCGAATTCGAAGATACTGTGCGTGTAGTTCCAGTAGTCGGTCAGGGATTCCCCCTTGTAGGCAAACACTGGCGTACCGGCGACTACCAGCGCGGCCGCTGCGTGATCCTGGGTCGAGAAAATATTGCAGGATGCCCAGCGCACTGCGGCGCCCAGGGCCTGCAGAGTTTCCACTAGCACGGCGGTCTGGATTGTCATGTGGATGCTGCCGGTGATGCGCGCACCCTTGAGCGGCTTGCTCTCAGCGAACTCGTGGCGGATTGCCATCAGGCCCGGCATTTCAGTTTCGGCAATTTTGATTTCTTTGCGGCCCCAGGCGGCAAGGGACAAATCGGCCACCGCATGATCAGCCGACGATTTAGGAATAGCGTTCATATCAAGCTCCAATAGGGGTTAGGAACCCGTAACCGTCGAGGGGAGTGGTCCGAGGGAAATTCAGAACTCACCCACGAAGACGGATCGTACGGGTGAGCGCGGTTGCAGTTCGGTTTCCGAGCCTAGGGCACTGACTGTGCCTTGCAACGCTCCTCGGAAAGAGCGGCGATTGTAAACGCGGTGGGCGGCGGCTGCCAAGTTAAGTTGCAGCAGCGAAATGCAGGGAGAATACGGCAGAGGGGGACTGTTCAGTGATTTTCCACAGAGAGTGCCGTCGGCACCAGGAAATCAATAAACTGTCCGCATTCCCTCGCTATTCCCAATAGTCGAATTTGAGCGCAAGACTCGGAGTGTGCGCAATGGCTGCCAGCAGTAGATTGCGCTTCATCGAAGCATTTGAGAGGTCTGCCACCATGAATCTGTCTTTAACCAAAGCGACGCGCCGCCAGACGACCGAGCAGGATCCCCGTTGGTCCAAGGTGGTAGCGCGGGACGCCACTGCTGATGGCCGCTTTTATTATTCGGTGAAAAGCACTGGTGTGTACTGCCGCCCGTCCTGCGCGGCACGCCGCGCGCTCCCGGAGAATGTGCGCTTTCATGCAACTTGTGCAGAGGCCGAGCAGGCGGGATTTCGCGCCTGCAAACGCTGCAAGCCGAATCAGGCCTCATTGAGCGAAACGCATGCCACTAAAATCACTGCCGCGTGTCGCTCGATTGAAGGGTCCGAAGCGGCGCTCAGCTTGGAGCAGCTCGCGACTCAGGCAGGCTTAAGCGCCTATCATTTTCATCGCCTGTTCAAAGCCACCACCGGCGTCACGCCCAAAGCCTACCAAACGGCGCACCGCGCGCGCCGCATGCGCAGCGCGCTCAATCGCTGCGACTCAGTCACCGACGCTATTTTCGACGCGGGATACAACTCCAACGCGCGCTTCTATGAACAGTCCAATGCCGTATTGGGGATGACGCCAACGAATTACCGCGCCGGCGGCGCCAATACCGAGATCCGTTTTGCGATAGGTGAATGCACCCTGGGCGCGATCCTGGTCGCGCATAGCGCGCGCGGGGTGTGCGCGATTTTGCTGGGAGACGATGCCGATACGCTCGCACGCGACTTACAAGATCGCTTCCCGCACGCCACGTTGGTGGGTGGTGACGGGGAGTTCGAACAGCTGGTGGCGGCCGTCGTTGGCCTGGTGGAAGCGCCCGGGATCGGGCTCGATCTGCCGCTCGATGTGCGCGGGACCGCGTTTCAGCAAAGAGTCTGGTCGGCGTTGCGCGAGATTCCGGTCGGTGCTACCGCGAGTTATGCCGAGATCGCCCAACGAATTGGCGCGCCGTCCGCCGTGCGCGCGGTAGCCCAGGCCTGCGCCGCGAACGCACTCGCGGTGGCCATTCCCTGTCATCGCGTGGTGCGCAGTGATGGCGGCTTGTCGGGCTATCGATGGGGGGTGGAACGCAAACGCGCGCTGCTGGCGAAGGAAGCGCTTTCGTGAGTGCACCGGAGATCCTCCATGCTGAGCTTGCCGCGCGGGCGCAGGCGCAGGATTGGACCGCAGTTGAGAGTACGCTTGACGCTCAGGGCTGCGCCATCCTGCCGGGACTGTTAACACCCGCCGAGTGCGCGGCCCTGGTCGCGCTATATCCGCACGACGATATTTTCCGCAGCCGCGTGGTGATGGCGCGCCACGGCTACGGTCGCGGCGAGTATCGCTACTTCAGTTACCCCCTGCCAAACATCGTCACCACTTTGCGCACCGCGTTGTATCCACCATTGATGCCAATCGCGAATCGCTGGCATTCAGCGCTGGGGGTCACCACGCAATTTCCGGACACCCATGCGGAATTTATCGCTCGCTGCCACGCGGCCGGACAACGCCGCCCAACGCCGCTGCTCTTGCAATACGGCATCGATGATTACAACTGTCTGCACCAGGATCTCTACGGCGAACAGGTCTTCCCGTTGCAAGTGGCCTTTCTGTTGTCCGCGCCGGGGCAGGATTTCACGGGTGGTGAGTTCGTGCTGACCGAACAACGGCCGCGTATGCAGTCACGGCCCGAAGTGGTGCCGCTCGCGCAAGGAGATGCGGTGGTGTTCGCAGTTCATCAACGACCGGTGCAGGGCACGCGGGGGGTGTATCGGGTGAACATGCGGCACGGCGTGAGTCGGCTGCGCAGCGGTCACCGGCACACGTTAGGAATTATTTTTCACGATGCCGCTTGATGTGGCGCGCTCGGCAACTCCAAACAAGATTTATAGGTCGGATAAGCGTTAGCGCAATCCGACGCTTGACGGATAACGGCGGATAACGCGGCTGACGCCGCTCATCCGCCCTATAAATCGAGATACAAGATTTTCAAGATCAATCCTCGGTGTTGTTCAACACATCGAGGAAGGCCTGCCCGTAACGCTCAAGCTTGGCTTGCCCAACCCCGCTTACCTGCAATAGGTCGGCCAACGTCGCCGGTCGCAGTTCGGCCATCTCGGCGAGGGTGCGGTCGTGGAAAATCACATAGGGTGGCACCGCTTGCGCATCGGCCAGGCGCTTGCGACATGCGCGCAAACGCTCCCACAGTGCACCCTCGCCTTTGGTCGGCATCGACGTACTTGATCGCTCGGCTTTTGATTTGCGCGCCGGCCGTGCTTCGGCACTCTCTTCGCGCATCCGCACCGTGATTTCGCCACGCAGGATGGTGCGCGCGCTGTCGGCGAGCCGAAGTGCGCCATAACGTTCCATATCGACAAACAGCGCGCCCTGCACCATCAACTGACGCAGCACGGAGCGCCAATGATTGGCACTGCCGTGCGCGCCGATCCCGAATGTACTCACCGCCTCGTGCCCGTGTTGGCGGGTCTTGTCACTGGTCACCCCGCGTAACACGTCGATCACATGCGCGGCGCCAAAGCGCTGCCCGGTGCGATAAACGCAGGACAGAAATTTCTGAGCATCTTCGCTGGCGTCCCAGGTCACGGGCGGCGCCAGACAGTTATCGCAATTGCCGCAGGCGGCTATTGGCGACTCCCCAAAGTATTCGAGCAACGGACGGCGGCGACAATCGCTGGTTTCACACCACGCAAGCAGTGCGTCGAGTTTGTGCCGCTCGATGCGCTTGTGCTCCTCATCCGCAATCGATTCGTCCACCATCTGGCGCAGGCGCACCACATCCTGCAGGCCGTAGATCATCCAGGCTTCAGCCGCCTGCCCGTCGCGCCCCGCACGCCCCGTTTCCTGATAGTACGCTTCCACACTTTTCGGCAGGTCGAGATGCGCGACAAAGCGTACATCGGGCTTGTCGATGCCCATGCCGAAGGCAATCGTCGCCACCATGATCACGCCCTCATCGCGCAGAAATTTTTCCTGGTTGGCGGCGCGCACGCGCGCCTCGAGCCCGGCGTGGTAGGGCAAGGCCATATGCCCCTGGGTGACTAACCAGGCAGCTGTTTCCTCCACTTTTTTACGCGACATGCAGTACACAATGCCAGCCGCATCGCCCTGCGTGGCGAGAAACTGTGCGAGCTGTTGGCGTGCGTTAGCGCGCGCCCGCACGAGATAACGAATATTGGGCCGATCAAAACCACCGACGAACCAATGCGGATCGTCCAGCGCAAGACGGCGCGCAATGTCCACCCGGGTTCGTTCGTCGGCGGTCGCCGTGAGCGCCATCCGTGGCACGCCTGGGAAATGCTCGCGCAGCTGGCCGAGTTCAAGATAGTCCTGCCGGAAATCATGGCCCCATTGCGACACGCAGTGCGCCTCATCGACGGCGATCAGGATCGGCCGCGCTTGCACCAGCAACGCGAGCGTCTCTGCCTGCAGAATGCGCTCGGGCGCGACATACAGCAGACGCAGCTCGCCAGCGGCCAGGCGCTCACGTACTGCAGCCTGTGCGCCCGCGTTCAAACTGGAATTGAGGTATGCCGCCGCCACCCCTAGCTCGCGGAGCGCCATCACCTGATCATGCATCAGCGCAATGAGTGGCGAGACAACAATCACCAGTCGCTGGCGCACCAAGGCAGGGATCTGAAAACACAGCGACTTGCCGCCGCCGGTTGGCATCAGCACCACACTGTCGCGCCCAGCAAGCGCAGTCGCAATGGCGTCGGCCTGTTGTCCACGGAACGCGCCGTAGCCATAGACTGTTTGCAAAGTTGCGAGCGCGGGATCAGACATTTAATCAATAGAAAATAGGGGAAGAAAGACAGCTGCTCGGACTGCGGAGTATAAGGACCCTGATCGAAATTATCTTGTCAGCACCGAGGGTGCTCCTGAGCGGTTGCTGCAAGGCGCGTTGCGCAGTGAATAGCGGGACTATTTGCAAGAAACGCAACGCCGCAGCGACCGCTCAGGAGCAGCCGAATGTGAAGATAATTTCGACCAGGGTTCTTAGCCCTGGCACTGCTGGCGCTCGCCGCGCGCTTCACGACAGGCCGCAAGCTCGATATCCTGGACGTGCTTTCTTGCTACCCCCAATCCCCAAACCAAAGGACCATCTCCATGGGACAACGACAACTCACCGCTGCCGACGGCTTTACGTTCGGCGCCTACGAAGCTCTACCCGCCGGCAAGCCCAAAGGCAGTGTGCTGGTGATTCAGGAAATCTTTGGCGTCAATCAGCACATTCGGGCGGTGGCCGATGGCTACGCTAAAGAGGGTTATGCAGCGATCGCGCCGCAAATCTTCGATCGCGCTGAAAAGAATGTGGAACTGGGCTACACCGATCAGACCGAATTCCAAAAAGGGATCAAGCTCGCGTTTCAGGATTTGAAAATGCCGCAGACCTTGCTTGATCTGCAAGCGGCGATCGACGCACTCAGCCCGCACGGCAAAGTGGGTGTGGTGGGGTATTGCTTCGGCGGCTTGCTCACTTGGCTCTCAGCCTGCGAACTGAAAGGCGTGACGGCAGCCTCGGTCTACTACGGCGGCGGTACGGCTAAGGAAGCCACGCGCAGCGCAAAGTGCCCGGTTATCATGCATTTTGGCGAGCGCGATGCGCACATTCCGCTGACCGATGTCGAGATTATTCACAAGGCTCAGCCCAATGTGGAAATCTTTATTTATCAGGCCGACCACGGTTTCAATTGTGATGAGCGCGGGAGTTACGATGCAGCGAGCGCGGCGCTCGCCAAACAACGTACCCTGGCCTTTTTCGGCAAACATCTCTAATCCACGTCACCTTTCCAAGGACTAAGACTATGACTGACATGAATCGTGTGTGGCGCCTGCGCAAGCGGCCGGTGGGCGTAATCGCGGATGACGTGCTGAGCCTGGAACAAGAACCGATCCCGGAGCCGGCTGAAGGCCAGTTCTCGTTTCGATTGAATTATCTGTCGCTTGATCCCACCAATCGAATCTGGATGAGCGATATGGACCAGTACATGCCGCCGGTCGCGTTGGGCGATCCGATGCGCGGGGTGGTGTGTGGCACCGTGGTGAAATCAAAGCATGCGGGATTCGCAACCGGCGATATCGTGAGCGGTCTCGGCAGCTGGGCGGATTATCAGATTGGAACCCCGCCGATGCTGAACAAGATGGGCCCGCTGGGTGGCGTGCCAGTGGCGGATGCTTTCGGTTTGTTCGCGGTGGTCGGTCCCACGGCTTATTTTGGTTTACTCGATCTCGGCGCGCCGAAAGCCGGGGAGACCGTGGTGGTCTCAGCCGCCGCCGGCGCGGTGGGCTCGATTGTGGGTCAGATCGCAAAAATTAAAGGTTGCCGCGCCGTGGGGCTCGCCGGCACCGCTGCGAAGTGCCAATGGATCGTGAATGAACTCGGCTTCGATGCGGCGATCAACTACAAGACTGAAGATGTGCCTGCCGCGTTGAAACGCGCCTGCCCGAAGGGCATCGACATCTACTTCGACAATGTCGGCGGGGATATTCTCGATGCCTGCTTCAAGCAAATGAACTTCAAAGGTCGCATCCCGACCTGCGGCTTGATTTCGCAGTACAACGCGACCAGCGAGGTGCCGGGCCCGAAGAATTATCCGATGATCCTGATGCAACGACTCAAAGTAGAAGGCTTCATCGTGCTCGATTATGCAAATCGCTATCCCGAGGCGATTGGCGCCCTCGGACAATGGCTGCAAGAAGGCAAGCTGAAGTTCCGGGTGGATATGTACGAAGGCCTGGAGAACGCGGTCGCGACCTTACGCAAACTCTATACCGGTGAGAATCAGGGCAAGCTGATGGTGCACGTGGCGTAGCTGGCTCGCAAACGAAAGAGCCGCCCGAAGGCGGCTCAATCAATCACTCAACTGGAGGATCCTCGCTTACGCGAGAGAAGCTCTAGTAGGAGTTACGGCGCGGCGCGCTATTGGTTTCGCGCGGACGGGCTTCGTTCACCCGCATGTTGCGACCCTTTAATGGCTGTTCGTTCAGCGCCTTGACGGCCGCTTCACCCTGTTGCTTGCTTCCCATTTCGACAAAGCCGAAGCCCTTTGATTCACCCGAAATCTTATCCATGATAACCGTGGCACTGGTGACTTCTCCGGAAGCCGAGAAAGCGGTGCGCAGATCAGCGTCAGTAACGCCGTAGGCTAGATTTCCAACATATATATTCATTCATATCTCGCAAATTAAAACGTGCGTTGTCCACAATCGCGATTCCCACAGCCAACGTCACAAGTGATGCAGGGATCGATTTGCCGGCAGCCGGCGAATTCCAACGGGACTAATGAAGCGGCTCGTGCGAACGGGAAAGCAGGAGGGGGCTCAATCAGGCGGGTTTTGGTTGTGTCCGCGTTTAACTTAAACGACGAACTTAGCGTATGAGTTCAAGGTATAGACTTCGACTTCAGAAAGATAGGACTTCGTGCGCTTGTCGAATTACAAGGCGCACGGCGCGCTCACTATAGTGACTGAACATTCCGCATTCCGAGGACTGCCAGCATGCCGAAAATTGCCTTGATCACCGGTGGCAGCCGCGGTATCGGCGCCGCCACTGTGCGCCAGGTCGCCGCTGCGGGCTATACCGTCGTCTTCAGTTATCTGCGCGCACAGCGGGCGGCAGACGATCTCTGCGCGGAGATCTTGCAAGCGGGAGGTACAGCCTGCGCTGTACGAGCTGACGTTGCCAAGGAAACGGACATCCTTCGTATGTTTGAAACCGTTGATCGCGAGGTCGGCACGCTCACTGCATTGGTGAATAACGCCGGCATCGCCGAGCAGCAGATGCGTTGCGCAGACATGGACGCCGCGCGACTCACCCGCGTATTCACCACCAATGTCATCGGCAGTTTTCTGTGCGCACGCGAAGCTATCAAACGCATGTCCACAGATTCTGGTGGCGCTGGTGGCGCGATCGTGAATGTGTCGTCGGCTGCAGCACGACTCGGCTCCCCTGGGGAATTTGTGGATTACGCTGCTTCGAAGGGCGCGCTCGATACCTTTACGGTGGGCCTCGCGAAGGAAGTGGCGGGCGAAGGAATCCGCGTCAACGCGGTGCGCCCGGGCGTGATCTATACCGACATGCACGCGAGCTACGGCGAACCAGGCAGAGTAGATCGCGTGAAAGACTCGGTGCCGATGCGGCGCGGTGGAAGTGCTGACGAGGTTGCGCGGGCGATTCTGTGGTTACTCTCCGAGGAAGCCTCTTACTCGACCGGGACTTTCATCGATGTGTCAGGTGGACGCTAGCAGTCTGTCGGACTACATTCATCCGCTAGGCAACCCGAGAAGTCACCCCATGAATGTCGATGAACAACTGAACAACCCGGCGTTCTTCGCCACCGACGAATACTACCGTCTCTTTGATCGCATGCGCCTGGATGATCCAGTGCACTGGACGCAAAGTCCGGACGGTCGCGGCTACTGGTCGGTGTTCCGTCACGCCGACATTAAACACATGTTGAGCGAACCGGAGTTGTTCAGTTCCGAGCGCGAGGGCGTGATGCCGGTGATCGATGCCGAGATGGCCGCCGTGGCACTAGAGGCGATGGGGGTGGGTGAAAACGTGCTCACCATCGATCCGCCACGGCACGCGGAATACCGCAAGGTTATGCAGGCACCGTTCCTACCCAAGTCACTGGCCGATGGTGAAGCGCGAACCAAGGAATTGATCGGCGAGATCTTCGATCAACTCCCGGCGCATGGCGAAATCGATCTGGTCGCCGATCTCGCGGTGCGCATTCCGATGGCGGTGATCTGCGACATCCTCAAGCTGCCGCGTGAAGACTGGGATTCACTACTGGGATGGGGCAAGATGGCAATCGGCGGCAGCGATCCGGAATATCAGCAGGGCACGGCGGCGGAGACTGTGAGTTGCGGCTTTCGCAAACTCTACGACTACAGCATGCAGCGGTCTGCGGAGCGTCGTGGTTGCCCATTCGCCGATCCGCTGACCGCACTCGCGAATGCGACCGTTTTCGATGCACCACTCACTCCCTCGCAGGTCGCGCATAACGGCACGCAGTTAATGCTGGCCGGTTTCGAAACCACCCGTAATGCGTTTTCAGGTGGCGTGCTCGCCCTGCTACAGAACCCGGAGCAAATGGACTTGTTGCGCGAAGACCCAAAACGCCTGCGCCTGGCGGTCGAGGAATTCGTGCGCTGGTCGGACCCGGTGGTCTCGTTGATGCGAGTCGCGACCGCGGATACCGAACTCGGTGGCCAGTCGATTCGCGCGGGGGATCGTTTGTTGTTGTGGTTTCCCTCGGCCAATCGCGATTCAGAAGTCTTCGTTGATCCTTATAAGTTCGATGTCACTCGCCATCCGAATCTGCATATTGGTTTCGGCGCCGGCCCCCATTTCTGTCTCGGCGGTCCGCTCGCCAAGATGGAAATCCGACTCGCCATGGAAGAACTCATGGCGCGCTATGACGGCATTGAAATCACGGGTCCGGTCGAGCGTGTGCAATCAAGTTTTGTCGGCGGGCTCAAGCATCTGCCGGTTAGGTTGATCCGCCACTCAAATAGTGCGCGCAGAAGTGCAGTGAGCTAGCGGCGGTCTTCTCTTAAGAGGCTATAGGGCGGAAAAGCGCAGCGCCTTCCGCCGTGCTTGGTTGGCTACCGCCTGAACTCCGTCATCCCGGGCGAAGACCCGGGATCCATGGGCGCTTGATGTAGAGGGTGGGTCCCTGGTCTTCGCCCGGGATGACGGAATCTGATGCCCATATTCGGCGGAAGGCGCTGCGCTTTTCCGCCCTATGAGATCTGCCGGTTAGGTTGATCCGCCACTCAAATAGTGCGCGCAGAAGTGCAGTGAGCTAGCGGCGGTCTTCTCTTAAGAGGCTATAGGGCGGAAAAGCGCAGCGCCTTCCGCCGTACTTGGTTGGCTACCGCCTGAACCCCGTCATCCCGGGCGAAGACCCTGTCTATTGATCGGATCTTTTGCATAGGTTGAGGGTGAGCAAATGAGCGTCCACCCGTTCGGCCAAACGAAACATACCGTACCAAATCGCTTGCCAACCCGGTCGGCCGGTGCGTTGTGTATTCATCCAGCCGCCGAGCTTGGCGAGCGCCCGATAAGCCCACTCCGCGCTAGGTGACTGGGCGGGCGGTGCAGTTTTGTGCGCAGTCATGTACAGGACCCGCCATTCCGTCGCCGTCAGGAGGGTATCGCAGGGCTGCTCGGCAAGTTCGCGTTGCGGTTGTCCGGGACGCCGGATCGGCGGGTAAACCAATTCCTGCAGTTGTAACAACCGGACCGCGACAAAGGCCAACACGACCACGCCGCGCTCAAGATTGTCGGCCGTACGCGGTCGCAGCGCTTCGACCCGCGTCCCCGATTTCCACGCTTTATGAAACTCCTCGATCCGCCAGCGGCGACCGTAGATCCATAACAGCTCAAGTGCTTGCGCGCGCGTGGTCACCGCTTCAGTGGTGAGCAGCAACCACTCCAACCCTTCGACCCCGGTAGGCGCCTGTTCTTCCCGCACCAACAATGCTTGGCAGCACACACTGCCCACGCCCTTGCGTACCGAGCCGGCAATCTCCACCGCCTGTGCACGCAATGACACCTGCGCACGCCGCGCCGGGCGACCACCCCGCTGTGGGATCTCAATTTCCTGCGTGCCCATACAAGGCGCCTGCTCCAGCGTGTCCCACAAGCCTTGCGCCGCGCCCGCTAAGCGGCGGTCTTGCGCCGCACGAACTACGTAGCGCCCACCCACCTGCCGCTGCCATTCCAGGTATTCGCTAATGTCGGCCTCGCGGTCGCACACCGCAATCATCCGACCACTCAGCGCCGCCCCCAACCGTGCCCGCACCGCTTGACCCGCACGCTGCCACTTGAAGCTTTCTTTATCTTCGTACGCGCGCTCCCTGCGTTGATGTTTCTGACCAAACGCCGCCGCCGTACGCTTCCACCGGCGTTGTTCAATCAGCCCCACCGTCGCACCACTGTCGCCGTCTAGCAGCATCACACTGTGCACCATGAAACCCTTGGTGACCCCAAGCGGCTTATTGCTGGTCGTGCCCAATTCAGCCGTCACACTGTGAACATAGGCCAGTGACGTACTGTCTTCCACCGCCAATAACCGCGCGCAACTCCCCGCACGCCGCACCGTCGCCTGAAAACCCCCTTCGGCCATCGCCAACGGGTCAACCTCCGTGTTACGCAGCAATCGGTACAGCCCTTCCGCTGCCGCCTCATCCCCGTCACAAGACTTCAGCAACGATGACCCCGCATGGCGCGCCAGATCCCGCGCTATCCGCACCAAACGTACGCTCCGTCGCTTGTCGCCCAGCTTGCTCTCACCAAAATTCTCTTGCGCCCATTCCGCCGCATCCGTCAGTACAAACATCGCTTACCACCCCGTTGCTTAAGTCCGGGGAGTCTGATCGACAGCTCTCGCGAAAGTTCCAACACCGCCTCCCTACAACACAAAAAATGTGTAGGAAAGACAGGGCGAAGACCCGGGATCCAGGGGCGCTTGATGTAGAGGGTGGATCCCGGGTCTTCGCCCGGGATGACGGAATCTGATGCCGGTATTCGGCGGAAGGCGCTGCGCTTTTCCGCCCTATGAGATCTTGAACAATACACCCATCGAGAATGGGTTCATGGAAAGGAGCGCAGCGCTCCCTTAATTCCTACCCTTGATTTTCTTGCGCTGTTGCTGGCGTGAGTGGTAGCGTCGCCCAGTGTTCAGCACAATAAAACTTCTGGCGATTCGAAAGAAAGAAAAAACATGACGGCTGAAGCCTGCCCCACTCAGCTCGGATACCTGGGTCTTGAGGTCTCCAATCTGGCCGCCTGGCGTGATTACGCAACGGAGATCCTGGGGCTCGAAGTCGAGACCACCTCGGACGGAACTTATCTGCGGATGGATGACTACTCCTACCGCTTCGTATTACAGGAAGGCTCCTCCGATGACTTGGTGCTACTTGGCTGGGAAGTACCGGACGCGGCGGCGCTCAGCGCCCTCGCCGATAAATTAAACACCGCTGGCATCAGGGTAAACGCCGGCGATGCGGCGACCATTCGTGCCCGCCGCGTGGTCGATCTCATCCAATTTGAAGACCCTAACGGGATCCGTTGCGAAGCCTATTGCGGCCCGTTGCTCGAACGTGCAGTACCTTTTCGCTCGCCACGGACAATCGGCGGCTTCGTAACAGGCGATCTCGGTCTGGGTCATATCACGATGACGGTCGACAGCCTCACGCAAAGTCTGCATTTCTATCGTGATGTGCTCGGGCTGCGGTTGACTGATTGGGTGCGCCCACAACCTGAACGCGGCGTGGAATCCCACTTGAACCTGGCGTTCTTACGTTGCAATCGCCGCCATCATTCATTGGCTTTTTTTGAAATGAAATTGCCGAAACGCCTGCATCATTTCATGCTGCAGGTGAACTCGGTGGATGACGTCGGTAGCACCTATTACCTCGCGCAGGACCGCAGGATTCCGCTTGAACTCACACTCGGACGGCACACCAACGATGGCATGTTGTCGTTCTACATGCACACACCGTCCGGCTTCAGCGTGGAATTCGGCTGGGGCGCACTCGAAGTGAACGAAGCCACCTGGCGTACTCAACTGCATACCACGGGCAGCAGTTGGGGCCATCGCCACCCGCAATAGCGCTGGCACGCCTCAACATGCAGGATTTCGCATCCCTCATCGATTTGGAGCGCAAGACCGTCAGCCCCAAAGTCTTCGTGGACGAAGCCGTCTATCGAGCCGAACAAACCAAAATTTTCACCCGCTGCTGGCTCTATGTCGCGCACGAAACTCAACTCCTGAAGCCCAACGATTTTCTCACCACCTTCATGGGCGAGGAGCCCGTGGTGGTGGTCCGTGACGAAGATAATCAAATTCGGGTCTTCATCAATTCCTGCCGCCACCGTGGCTCGCGGGTGTGCCGGCTGGATCACGGCAACGCGCGCCTGTTCGTGTGCCCCTATCACGGTTGGAGCTACGATTCGAAGGGCGCGCTGCGCGGCGTGCCGCAGCTCGACAATGCCTATCACAACGAACTTAATCGTGCAGACTGGGGCTTAATCGAAGTCCCTCGAGTTGAGATTTTTCGCGGCTTGGTCTTTGCGAATTTTGATCGCGAGGCGATTACGCTGAATGAATACCTGGGTGATTTTCGCTGGTATCTCGATCTGGTGCTGAATCGCGCGAAGAACGGCATGACCTGCATGCCCGGCGTGCATCGCTGGCAACTCGGCGGCAATTGGAAACTGGCGGCCGAGCAATTCCTGGGCGACAACTACCACACCAGCACCCTTCATCGCAGCATGCTGATGATCGGTCTTGGACCGACCGATGGCGATTTCCGCGGCAACTCGCCGTGGGAAAAAGATTTTGAGGTGAAGTGCGCGAATGGCCATGGTTGGATCAATTTCGATGTGCCATCACCGCCCATGCCACCGGTCCAGGCCGCTTTTTTTGCGCAGGTGCGCGAGGAAGCCAAACAAACGTTGAGTCCGGAACAACAGAAGCTCGTGAACATGGTGCAGGTAGGCACGGTGTTTCCGAATTTCTCAATCATCTCGTTTCTCGGTTTCACGTCAGTTCGCGTGTGGCATCCGGCCGGCACCCACAAGATGAACGCCTGGGCCTATGGTCTGGTGGAGAAAGACGCGCCGCCGGAAGTGGCCGAGATCGTACGCAAAACGCAGGTATTAACCTTCTCGCCCTCAGGTATCTACGAACAGGATGACGGGGTGGTGTGGCAATCGGCAGTCGATTCAATGAGTGGCGTGGTCCGCCGCAATTATCCGTTGAACTATCAACAAGGCGCCGGTCATGGGCGCACGATGGCCAACAAGCCTGGGCTCATTCATCCACCCTCGACCGAAATCGGCGTCTTCGGCTTCTACGAGTTCTGGCGCGAGGTCATGACGCGGGGACCCGCATGAGTGCCTTGTCTCAGCTAAGCCTGTTGCGCATCGAGTTCGAGGAACTGTTGATCGATGAGGCTTGGTTGCTTGATACCGACCAGCTGGAAACCTGGCTCGAACAATTCACTGATGACATTCACTACTGGGCGCCGGTTCGCCAGAATGTCGGGCGCGCGCAAGAGGACATCTATCAGCCACATCTCCTCACCCACATGGATGACGACAAGCTCGGGCTCACGCTGCGCGTGAAGCGCCTGCGCACCGGTGCCGCACATGCGGAGGAGCCGCCATCGCGACAGCGTCATTTTGTGTCTAATGTGAAAATTCTGCAGGCGGATGATCCGAACCGGGTCCAGGTCGCTTCAAATCTCATGGTATTCCGCAGCCGCGAAGGGCTTGAGGAACATCTGTTCGTCGCCGGGCGACGCGACTGGTGGCGCCGCGAACAGGGGCGCTGGCGACTGGCCGAACGCCTGATCATGCTGGAGCACGACATGACCAGGAACATCACGGTTTTCTTTTGAGGATTGCGCATGACACCCACCACCCAAGCCTTACTTTCGCTAGATGGCCGAGTCGCCCTCGTCACCGGCGCCGCCAAGGGCATTGGACGCGGGATCGCGGCTAACCTGGCAGGCGCTGGCGCTGCGGTGGTGGTGGCAGATATCGATGCCACGACTGCGGAGGAAACCGCGCGTGAGCTCGTCGCAGAGGGCCTGAAGGTGCGGGCAGTGAGCTGTGATATGCAGGATCCCAAGAGCGTCGAAGCCGCAATCGCCTTCACTGTGAGTACCTTCGGCGGCCTCGATATCCTGGTCAATAACGCGGCCATCTATCCCATGTGCCCCATCTCTGAGATGTCGCTCGAACTGTGGGATCGCGTGCTGAATACCAATCTGCGCGGCGTGTTCGTCGCCGCCAAAGCCGCCGCAATACACCTGTGTAGGGCCGGCCGCTTTGGCCGCTTAATCAATATCTCCTCGATCAATACCGCGAAGAGTTATGTCGGTATGGCGCATTACGATGCCAGCAAAGGTGGCCTCGAAGCCTTCACGCGCGCCTTCGCGCTCGAATTCGCGAGCACCGGGGTGACGGCCAATGTGATCGCCCCCGGCGCGGTGATGACGCCTGGATCGTTCAGCGTGCGTAACAACCTCGCGCAAGCGCGGGGTGAGAGCACCACGGAGAAGGTCGATGCGGAATTCGCGAGCCGCATTCCGCTTGGGCATTGGGCCACGCCTGCGGAAATCGGGCAGGCGGTGCTGCTGCTCGCCACACCGGCTGCGAGCTACATCACCGGCCAAACACTTTATGTCGATGGCGGCCTCAAGCTCACCATGTAACTCTCCAGGAAAAATTTCATGGCAAAACTTCCGTTTGATCGTCTCACCGCGCGCGCCTGGGCGCGGGAACATATGCGCGGCGTGGCGAATGTCGTTAATCCCACCTACACCGCCGATCTGCAAAGCCTTAACGAAGCCGCGTTACGTCATGACATCCGGCGTGAAATCGAATTGAAATTCTGGGGCGCACTGCTGGTGTCCGAAACCGCCAATACGATCCCCGAATACGCACAGCTCATGCGCTGGGGATCGGACGAAGCCGCTGGACGCTTTCATCTGATTCATCACGCGAGTTTCAACACCCTGGCGGACAACCTTGAGGCTGTGCAGCACAGTGAGCGCGCGGGGGCGACTCTGGTGCTGCTCGGTTATCCGCCGAATTTTTACCCGCAGACCGCCGACGACATCTATCACTACACGAAAACCTTTTGTGACTCTACAAACCTCGGCATCATTCTGTTTCCGGTGCCGCTGTGGAATTTTGAGCGGATTCACCCCTCGGCAGGCTTCGGCCCGGATTTACTCGCACGCCTGTTAGACGATTGCCCGAACATCGTCGCGATCAAAGCCGAAGGCGGCATGCCGAGTGTGGGCGGCTTTGTGGATGTCTATCGGCGGTTTAATGATCGCGTGCACGTGATCGAGCCCATCGAAAGCAATGGACTGCCGATGGCAACTTTAGTGCCGATGCCCTTCATGGGCACCAGCAACTACGAGTACTTCGGTGGCGCAATCCCCGAAATCTTCGCGCTCATTCAACGCGGCGAACACAATCAAGCCATGGAGCGCTACTGGCAACTGCATCACGCACGGCAGGCGAACAGTGCGGCGATGGCGGTGTTGGCCGGCTCGAATTTCCTGCATCGCATGCTGTGGAAATATCAGGGTTGGCTGCAAGGTTTCAACGGCGGCCCGTTACGCGCGCCGACCATGCGCCTGAATGATCGGCAGATGAAGGCGTTGCGCGGCGGGCTTATCGCGGCAGGTCTGCCTTGCACGGCGGATGATGACGCGGCGTTTTTCATCGGTCGTCATCCCTGTTGATGACGCAGGTGCCTGCATGCCGCTGATTCTCGGGCCGGAAGCCGTCCGCGCGGCGACCAATATGCAACAGATGATCTCCCTCATCGAGGCCGGGATCTGCGAACAGGCGCAGGGCCTGGCAGAGGTTCCGCCGCGCCAGAACCTGCCCACTTCCAATGGTTTTTTCCGCGTGATGCCCGCCGTGTTGCGCGGTCGCGGTCTCATGGGTTTCAAAATTTTCAATGGTTCGGTCGAACACGGCGTGCGCTATTTGATCGGGATCTATGACGAACGCAGTGGCGAGTTGCTGGCCCTGATGGATGCCGCGTATTTGACCGGCGCACGCACCGGTGCGACCACTGGCGTTGCGACGCGCTATCAGGCGCGTGCCGACAGCACGCGTGTCGGGGTGATCGGCTCGGGCCTTGAGGCGCGCACCAATCTGAGTGCGGTGTGTGCAGTACGCAAGATTCGCACGGCCAACGTGTACTCGCCAACAGCGGCCAATCGCGAACGTTTTGCCGTTGAGATGTCCGCGACGTTGAACATCGACATCACACCCAGTGCCAGCCCACAAGCCGCGGTGGCCGGCACCGATATCGTGATTGTCGCGACCAACACCACCAAGCAGCACAATGCCTTCGCCTATCACGGCGCCTGGATGGAACCTGGCCAGCACATCAATTCGATCGGCTCCACTGGTGGAAAATTGCGCGAGATCGATCCAGAAACTTTTGCACGCGCGGCGCGCGTGGTGGTCGATTCGCTGGTCCAGGTCGAAGACGAGTGCGGGGATGTGCTGGAGGCCCGCGAACGCGGCCTGTGGGAGCGCAGCAAAGTCAGCGAGCTCACCGCCGTGGTCACTGGCACGCCGGCGCGGGAGCATGCGGCGCAGATCACGTTGTTCAAATCCGTCGGCACCGGTCTGCAGGATGTGGTCGCTGGGTTTGCGATTTATGAAGAAGCCAAGCGGTTAGGCTTAGGCCTGCAGATTGACGATTTCCTTGAGCACAAGCGGTTCTAATTCCGCACTTTCTCCAGGCGTTCATTTGCCCAGAATCTGTCTGAGAACTCTGCACCAATCTGTAATGTGGGGCAGGGATAGAACGCGCGGCCGGGCTCCAGAATCACCGTAACTCGAGCCCCGGCAGGCACCTCGCGTCGACTTCACCAGTGCGCGAATTGACTGGTCAGATCCGCGAGTCCGTCGACGCCATAGTGTGCGCGGCCCATCTGGGCACTATTCGCTGACGGGGTTTGGAGCGCCACGCTGCAGACGTACGATCTTGGGCACTGCCGTCGGTAGCGACGAATAAGCGCTCCAGACATCTCCAGTGCGGGGGTCGATCGCGAGATGGCGCATATAGGCCGGCTCGGTCGGCAGCGGGTAGTGCGTGAACTTGTGCGTCCGGACGTCGAAGCGGATCAGTTCCGAGGCGAGCGCCGCGGCCAGCCACACGTCGCCGCTGCGGGGATCGACTGCGACATCGTAAACGCCGGCTGCGCTGTTACCGGTATCGAAAGTTGCGAAGGTTTCGGTCACGGGATCGAAACTCGTCAGGCGCCCCGTATTGAACTCCGGAATCCACACCTTGCCATCGAGTCCGATCGCGTTGCGGCGCGGTCCGACATTCGCGTCGGGCATCATATGTAATTTCGCGGCGCCGGATTTGATGTCGTAGCGCGCGAGCGTATTGGCGGCGAGCTGGGTGCTCCACAGGCGATCTTCGGCGTCGATCTGCAGGCCGTAGGACAGCGGCACGCCCGCGCTGGGCGGCAGATTCGCCGACGGCAACGGAAATACGGTGACCTTGCCGTCGGTGGCGGCCACGCGGGCGACGCGCTCCTGCTTGGCGAAATAGTCGTTGACCCAGATATCCCCGCGACTGTCGATCACCAGATCGTGCGGATACATGCCGACCTTGAACGTGGCGAACTCGCGAGATTTCGGATCGAGCCGGACCACGGAAGAAGTCCCGCCATTGACGATCCACAGCCGGCCCAGACGATCGAATTCCAGCGCGCGGACCTGCGCGATGGTTTTCGGGTCATTGTTGACTTCGTAGGTTTCGAACTTACCGGTGGCCGGATCCATCGCCCACATCTGGCTCGACCAGAAAGCGGTGACCCATACACGCCAATCCGGGCCCAGCACGAGATCGTGCGGGAGTTCGCTCGGCACCGGTAACGGATACTCGGTGATTATCACTTGCTCCCCGGCGAGCGCGCTGTTGGCGGTCGGCTGCGGGGTCCGCTGCGCGACCAGCTCAGGTGCCAGTTGCACCGCCAGCCAGCCGGCGTAGCGCTCGGTGTCGAAATCGGGCGGGATCACCGCATAGGCATCGAGCGCTTTCATGAGTTTGATGCCCTCGACCCAGCGTGCGTGATCGCGCAGTTGGCCGTCCTTGAATATGCGGTTTGCGGCGAACTCGTGGCACGAGGCGCAGTTGAGGATGAACTCTCGCTTGCGATCGTCATCGGGAATCGGTGCGAACCACGCGGCTGTGGACGCGTGGCGCATGGGATCTTGCGCCGGCGCCAGGCGCAATTCGAGTTTCGCCGGGGGCGCGATCAGATCGACCTTCGCGAGTGCGGGCGCGTAGCGCGTGTGGTGCGCCGTCAGGGCGACCTCGGCCACCGGCAGCAGCGGGAATTCGAACAGCCCAGCGGCGTTGGTGTATACCGTGGTCTCGATGCCGGATGTCGGGTGGCGCGCCGTCACAAAGACCCCCGCGAGTCCCTGGCCGTCAACCGTCACGACCTGTCCGCGCAATCCCGACACGTGATCAGTCGCGTATACCGAAGGGGTTGGCACGCTGAAGGCCAACAGCCATAGCACTCGCCGCAAACCCAGCCATTGACGCATCCGTTGATATCCTCGTTCATGAGCGGTTCTGAATAGCCCGCACTGTCTGTGGGCGGTCATTTGCCCAGAATCTGCCTGAAGACTCCGCGCAGTTCGCGAGTGGGATCCGCCGACCGTGACGCACAGCGCCAACCGACATGGTGATCCGGTCGGACCAGGACCACCCCGCTGTCGTGCACTTCGCGGGCGCGCGCCCAATCGCCGGTAAAATCCTGCCATTCACGGCGCGGGCCGATGATTCGAACCACCAGCTCAAGGCCGAACTCCGCGCCAATCTGTAACGCGGCGTCGGCCCAGCCATCGCCACCGATGCCAGTGAACAGCGTGAATCTGCCTTTGCCCGCGAGATCGAGCGTGGACGCCTTGCGACCGTCAGCGGTATACAACCAGACATGCGGCAGGCGCGCCCCTGGCCATGTCGTCCATTGATAGTGAAGTTCGCGATCGCGCGCGAACGGTGGCTCCTCGGTGCCATCGGCCACCACCGCCTCGGATCGGTAGCGCTGATTCATCTCCACGCCGTGCGCATCGAATTCATAAGCCTTGAACGCGATTGCCGCGCGAATTTCGGCGCGCTGTTGCTCCGCTTGCGGGGTATCGTCGCAGCGCGCCCCCATGTTCCGCTGCATCGTCTCGGGATCGACCGAGTCGAGCAAACCGAGTGCTTTGAAAATCGGACCGAATTCTTCGATGGATTGATTCGCGCGCGTGACGATCTGTTTGGCGATTGGGGTGCGCTCCGCGTCATAACTATCCAGCAGCCGCGGGCCCGCCTGGCCTTTGAGCACCAACGCGAGCTTCCATGCAAGATTGAAGGCATCCTGAATTGAAGTATTCGATCCCAAACCATTCGACGGCGGATGGCGGTGGATCGCGTCGCCCATGCAGAACACGCGCCCGTGGGAGTTTTTGGTCGCGTAGAGATTATTCACGGTCCAGGTCGAGACCGACTGCAGTTCCACTTTGAGTGCTGAGTCGCCGACGAGATCGCGCACGACCTTCACCGCAAATTCGTCATCCACCTCAGGTTCACCCTGATTGATGTCGTAGCCCCACACGATCAACCATTCATTCCACGGCCGAATCATGCGCACGAGCCCCATGCCTATGCCCCCGACATTGGACCCCGGCTGCAGCACCCAGTAGAGCACTGAAGGCCGATGGGCGACGAAGCGCGAAAGATCCGCCTTGAACAGGATATTGATCGAGCCGCCAACGCCCATGCTGCCAGCAAAGGGCAGGCCTGCATGCTCGGCGACTTGCGAATTGCCGCCATCGGCACCGATCAGATAGTGCGAACGCACCGTGAAATTTCTATCTGTGAGCCGGTCGTGCAAGGTCGTCAGCACGCCCTCCGCATCCTGCACATGACTGAGGTATTCAGTTGACATGCGCGCCTGAGTGCCACGCGAGCAGGCGGTCTTGAACAGCAGCGGCTCCATGAAGGTCTGCG
>CAMATU010000032.1 GCA_945861225.1 Klebsiella pneumoniae | reverse complement strand
GAGGGTCGTCCCTTTCAAGCACACCGCGCCCACTTCCGCATTGGAAAAGCCGCGCACGCGCGTATATTCTTCGCCAAACCCAACGCATCCTGAGAGAAGTACTAGCGGCGTCGCAAATGACATCCCGCAAAACTGCAGCTTCAGTCGCTGGTCATTTTGCACACTTGCGTGATCCCTTTGGTAATCATTCATCGATGTTTGAAGTCGTCTTGTTTCAACCGGAAATTCCGCCAAATACCGGCAATATCATACGCCTGTGCGCAGCGACCGGAGCCACCCTTCATCTCATCGAGCCGTTGGGTTTTCATCTGGAGGATAAAGCGCTGCGCCGCGCGGGGCTCGATTACCATGAGTTCGCAACGATCAGGCGCCACGTGTCATTGGCCGCCTTCCGCACACAAGTAACAGCATTACGCGCCTTCGCGCTCACTAAACACGCGCCAACAAGTCTGTATCAGGCCCAATTCTTCGCGGGCGATGTACTGCTGTTCGGCGCTGAAACCAGCGGGCTGCCGGCAAACATCCAGGAGCAGCTGCCGCTCACTGCAGAACTCCGAATTCCGATGCGCGCGGGGATCCGTAGTTTAAATCTAGCCAATGCGGTCGCGATCACCCTCTACGAAGCGCTGCGCCAATGTGCGCCCGGTATCACGCAATCAAGATTGGATTAGACGGGAAATTTAGCGCAGTGAAAATCGTCGCGGTCCGCTGACAATTCCCGAATTCGCGGAAATCCTCCACCTCACTCGCAGGCCGTGCCATCAACCGTGACAGTCGGCGGCGCGCCTGCCGTCGTCCCCAGCAGATAGGTGATTTTGCAGTGTGTGGTGTCGGTGATTCCAGCAATCCCGAATTCATAGCCTGGACGACCGCCGCTGGTGGGCGCGAAGGTAAACCCTTCGCTGCTTGCGATGACCGCTCTTATACCCGTATCCCCATCGTCTGGGTATCCGGTCAGTGTATTCATCGCGACCGCCACGCCTTCCATGGTGATGCGCGTGGGCTTATCCCCGCGCGCGAGCCACAACGAGTGCGTTAGCGCGGCACCGCCCCGCACGCTGCCGGCCAGCCCTTCCAACGATGCAGCGCGCGCGTGCGCTTCCAACCCGGCGAAGCGTGGTAGCGCAAAAGCGGACAGAATGCCGAGGATCACAATGACGGTAATAAGTTCGATCAGAGCAAAGCCAGAATGGCGCTGCATGGTGAGTTCCTCAGTGTTCGAAGCCCGGTTTCGAGACCTGCGGAGACTCGGTATCACCGCAGCTGACTGATGGGGTAGCGACACCTCAGCGCATCTCTTTACATGTACTCAACCATCACAGTTAGTGATCTGCGCGCCCTTTTTAGTCATGCCGGCATATCCGACGCACCCAACCCAAGGTCGAACATAGCGGCGCGGAAATATGAGACACAGTGCTGAGCACTGTAAGCGGAGCGCTAATCTCCTGCAGGCAAATCACGTGTCATCAAGGCGCGCACCGCCTCTGCCGGTGTGCAGTCTCCGTGTAAGGTGCGCGCTACTTGCGCGCAGATTGGGAGATCCACCGCGCAGTGTTGCGCGCGGGCAATCACGGCGGCGGCAGTGGGCATGCCTTCCACCAGACCAGTCGCCCGTGCCGCATCGGCAGCCGTCATGCCGTGCCCTAAGGCCAGACCGAACCGACGGTTGCGCGACTGATCATCGGTGCAGGTCAGCACCAAATCGCCCAGACCGGACAACCCCATAAAGGTTTCTGTGCGGCCACCGAGGGCAACCCCGAAGCGCGCCATTTCGGCCAACCCGCGGGTGATCAAGGCGGCGCGACTATTGGCGCCAAGCGCCAGTCCGTCGGCAATTCCGGCCGCAATCGCGAGCACATTTTTAACCGCTCCGCCCACTGCAACGCCCACTAGGTCATCAGTTAAATAGGGTCGCAGGCTCGCTGAATGCAGACGCGCGACCAATTCGCGCCCGAAGACGGATTGGGTGGTGGCGATGGCGAGCGCGGTCGGTCGTCCTTCGGCCACCTCTCGCGCAAAACTCGGCCCCGAAATAATCCCGATGGCCTGCGCCTCGGGCATTTCAGACGCCACAATTTCGTGGACCAACAAGCAGGTTTCGGTTTCGATCCCCTTCGCACTGCATACGAATTCCCGCAGGCCATGCGCGAGTGCCAGTTTGAGGACGGCGCGGGTCGCCTGCAGTGGCGTCGCAAGGACTACGGTAGTGACTGTTGAGGGAAGCACGGACAGCGCTGAGATCGGCGTTATCAACGGCGCGAGCGAAATCCCCGGCAAGTAGCGCGAATTCTCGCGAGTTTGCGCCATCGTGCGCATGCCGATCTCGTCGCGCCCCCACAAAAGCACCTGCTGTCCCGCCCGTGCGAACGACACCGCGAGCGCTGTACCCCAGGCGCCCGCACCCATCACCAGCAACGGTGAACGCGCACTCGTCGGGGTGGTCATGCGCGCACGCGGGTTTAAAAATTATTGGAAGTCGTTAGCTCAGTGCGTCTTCTCAGGGCCGGCCGCTGTGCGGCGGCGTTGGACTTCCTGGGCGTAGAGCATCTCGAAGTTAACCGGTGCGATCAGCAGCTGTGGAAACCCGCCCTTGCCCACCACATCACAAATCGCTTCGCGGGCAAAAGGAAATAACACATTGGGACACGCGGTCGCGATGATTGCTGGGAGATGCTGCTCAGAAAAGCCCGTAATCGTAAAGATGCCGGCCTGCTTGACTTCCACCAGATACACCGTGCGGTCAGCCTGCTTGACCGTTGCAGTCACCGTGAGTACGACTTCGTGCAAATCGTTCCCTAGCGCGCTCGTGGCATTGCCGAAATGCAGGTCGAGCGTCGGGTTCAGTTGTTCAGTAAACACGGCCGGTGAGTTAGGGGCTTCGAAGGAGAGATCCTTCACATAAATTTTCTGAATGCCGAGTTGACCTTGCGGCGCCGGCTGCGCACTCAGTCCTTCATTTTCGTTGGCCATGGCAGGTTTCCAGTTAGGAGATAAGAATCAAGATATCGTCAAATTTATTTGGAAGTTTCTAACGGCAGGTTATCAGCGCGCCAGGCCGCAATGCCGCCGTGCAGTTGGCAGACCTTGGGAAATCCTGCCGCGCGCAAACGCGCCAGCGCTTTGCCAGAGCTGGCGCCGGATTCGCAGTAGACCAACAAAGGTTTGGTCTTGTATTTCTCCAATTTCTTCAGGCTTTGGTCGAGCTCCGCGAGGTCCACGCGCACTGCGTTAATAATGTGGCCCGCACGAAAATTGGCCTCTGCGCGTAAATCAATCGGGATGGCACCTTCTCGATTCAGTAACAGGACCCCCTCACTGGGCGATAAGGCATTACCGGTCGCGCTTTTCAGCGTCGTCCACAACAACATAAGAAGGAGCGTGAAAAAAGCACTGACCAGCAACGGATGGTTGGTTGCGAATTCGAGAAGTCGAGCCATGACAAAAACCTATTACGAAGAAAGTGGCGAACGCCGCGCGACGCTTGTCTGGTCCGGACTGTCCGCGGGGACCGTATGATACACTCCCGACGATTCATCAAGTAGCGTAGCGCTGAGTCGATAATTGATGCCTATGACGACGCCTCCACATCCCGTCCTGCTCGTCGTACTCGACGGCTGGGGACACCGCCAAGATTCCGAATTCAATGCAATCCAGCAGGCTGTAACGCCACATTGGGACCGCCTGTGGCAGGAATGCCCGCACACCCTTATCCGCTGTTCGGGCTTGTCCGTAGGCCTGCCGGACGAACAAATGGGGAACTCGGAAGTCGGACATATGCATCTCGGCGCAGGGCGTCTTATCTATCAGGATTTCACGCGTATTTCACAGGCGATCAAAACCGGCGAATTCTTCACCAACCCTGTACTCACTGCAGCCTGCAACGCGCTTGCCGCGAGCGGTCGCGCGCTGCACATCATGGGTTTGCTTTCGCCAGGTGGCGTGCACAGTCACGAAGAACACTTCGTCGCACTGCTCGAACTGGCGGCACGCAGCGGCGTTGAGCAGGTTTACGTGCATGCCTTTTTGGATGGCCGCGATACGCCCCCGAAGAGCGCCCGCGCGTCGCTTGAACTCATCGAAAAACGCTGTGCCGATCTGAAGCTCGGCCGGCTTGTGAGCCTCGTAGGACGCTATCTGGCGATGGATCGCAATCAGAGCTGGGAACGCACGCAGCTTGCCTATGAACTCATCGTCAATGGCACCGCGCCTTATCGCGCAGCAACCGCGCTCGCCGCCCTCGAGGCGGCGTATGCGCGCGGTGAGACTGATGAGTTTGTGCAGCCCAGTGTGATCCAAAACGAGGGCATTACACCGGTGACGATTCAGGACGGCGACTGTGTGGTATTTGCAAATTTCCGCGCCGACCGCGCGCGCCAGATCACCAGTGCGATGACCGCTGCAGATTTCAAACCTTTCGTGCGCCGCCGCTGGCCTAAGCTTGGCCAGTTCGTCGCGATGACTGAATACAGCGCGCAGTTCAATTTGCCGGTCGCGTTTCCCACCATCGATATCCACCACACCTTCGGCGAATTGGTAGCCGCGCAGAATCTTGCTCAACTGCGCATCGCGGAAACCGAAAAATACGCGCATGTGACATTCTTCTTCAATGGCGGCGAAGAAGCGCCGTTCGCGGGCGAAGACCGGATTCTGGTTCCATCACCGGCGGTTGCCACCTATGACCTGAAGCCCGAGATGAGTGCGGATGAAGTCACCGACCGGTTATGCGAAGCGATCGCAAGTCGACACTACGCTGCCATCATTTGCAATTACGCCAATGCCGACATGGTTGGTCATACCGGCAATTTTTCTGCGGCGGTCAGGGCGATCGAAGCGCTCGACCGCTGCCTGGGCAGGGTCCGCGCGACCTGCGCGGCGACGGGTACCGAACTGCTGATTACCTCTGATCACGGCAACGCGGAGCAGATGCGCGCGCTTGATCACGGCACCAGTGGGGCCGAGCCGCATACCGCCCACACCAGCAATTTAGTGCCGCTGGTGTATTGCGGGCGCGCGGCCGAGATGGCGGCTAACGGCTGCCTCAGTGATATCGCACCGACACTTTTGTCGCTAATGGGCTTAGCGCAGCCACGCGAAATGACCGGCAGCTCGCTCGTCAAATTGCACGCGCCCAAAATTTAATGGCGGGAGTTCCTATGTTTGAGCGTCGCCTTGCTGGTTTCCTGCTGGTCGCGCTTATCGGTGTGAGCTGCGTAAGCTCCGCCCAAGAACCTGCCGTCCCGGTCTCTCCGCCGGGCGAAGCACCTGCACCGCCCGCCTCCCTCACGCCCTCCCCCGCACCCGCCGTGAGTGCAGCAACACCTGCTGAGGCATCGCTACCACTCGATGATATCCGCGTTTTTGTGGAAGTGTTTCATAAGGTCAAACGGGATTACGTCGAGGAAGTCAGCGACAAACAACTGCTCGAAGATGCGATCAAAGGCATGTTGGCCGGGCTCGATCCGCATTCAAGCTACTTGGATGGCGAGGAATATTCCGAACTGCAAGAAGGCACAACGGGTGAGTTTGGCGGTCTGGGCATCGAAGTGGGCACCGAGGATGGACTGATCAAAGTCATCTCGCCGATCGATGATACGCCGGCCGCGCGGGCCGGCATACTCGCCGGCGACACCATCATCCGCATCGACGGTGCACCGGTGCGCGGCATGTCGAGCAGTGACGCGATCAAGAAAATGCGCGGCAAGGTGGGTAGCAAAATCGCCCTCAGCATCATGCGCGAAGGACGCGCGAAGCCGCTGGATGTGACCATCGTTCGCGCGGTGATCAGGATCCAGAGCGTGCGCAGCCGCGAACTGGCGCCGGGCTTTGGCTATGTGCGGATTTCCGCGTTTCAAGGGCACACGGGTGAGGATCTGGTCACGGAACTGGAGAAGCTGAAGAAGAACGCGCACGGATCGCTGCAAGGCCTGATCCTCGACTTGCGCAATAACCCCGGCGGCATCCTGGGTGCCGCGGTCGCCGTGGCTGATGCCTTCATGAATTCCGGCCGAATCGTGTATACCGAAGGGCGGGTCAACGACGCCAAACTGGAATTCGCAGCGAAGGCACCGGATCTCATCGATGGCGCGCCGCTGATCGTGCTGGTGAACGAAGGCTCGGCCTCGGCCTCGGAGATCGTCGCCGGCGCGTTGCAGGACGCAAAACGCGCGGTACTCATGGGTCGGCGGACCTTCGGCAAGGGGTCGGTCCAAACCATTCTGCCGATGAACAACAAGGCCGCGATCAAAATCACCACCGCACGCTATTTCACGCCGAGCGGGCGTTCGATTCAAGCGCGTGGCATCGAGCCCGACATCGTCATCGATAAAATCAAAGTGCAGGCTGAAGAAGGAACGGATGGCCGCACGGTGAGCGAGGCGCAATTGGAGCGTCATCTCGACAATCCCACCAAGGCGACCCCTGAGAAATCTGACGGCGCGCCAGCCACCTCAGCGGTGGCGGATGCCGACGCACGGAATAAACTTGCGACCAGTGATTACGAAGTCTACGAAGCGTTCAATCTGCTGAAAGGCATGGCCTTGCTAAAAACGCGCAGTGCGGCAGTTGCACCGTAATTCAGGGTTCGCGCCGCGGCCGCAACGCATTCAGTAACGCCCCGAGCCCCAGCCCGCCCAGGATCCAGGCGATGAATGGCAGGCGATCCCAATGCACGCTGATACCCTGCTGGCTGCCGCTAATCATGCCGCAGGCCATGAGTAAACCGACGCCCGCTACTGCGTAAACCAGCCGCCGGTGCACTTCGCGAATTTCACGGCGGATCTCCCGCAGCTCCTGGTCGCGGGTGCCAACTTCCAACCGCCCGTCTTTGATTTGATCGAGCACATCGAAAGCCATCTCCGGCAATTGGGGCAGACGTTCGATCCAGCGCGGCAGGCTCTGGCGCGCCTCGCGCATGAAGTTGCGCACCCCCACCCTATCTTTCATCCACTGCGTGAGCGAGGGACGGGCGGTACGCCAAAGATCGAGATCCGGGTCGAGCTGACGCCCGATGCCCTCGACATTGACCAGGGTTTTTTGCAGCAGCAACAACTGCGGCAGAATCTCCATGTGAAAGCGCTGTGCAGTTTGGAACAGGCGCACCAACAGCTGGCCAACGGAAATGTCCTTTACGGGGCGATCAAAAATCGGTTCACACACCGTGCGGATCGCGAACTCGAATTCATCAACCCGCGTCTCGCGCGGCACCCAACCAGATTCCACATGCAGTTCAGCCACACGGCGATAATCGCGATCCATAAAGGCAGAAAAATTCTCGACCAAATAGCGCTGATCAAACTCACTGATCGAACCCATGATCCCGAAATCCACCGGCACGAACACCGCCGGCTCGCCAGGCGCACCGGGTCGCACAAAGAGATTCCCGGGATGCACATCAGCGTGGAAAAAATGATCGCGAAAGACCTGCGTAAAGAAAATCTCCACGCCGGTGGCGGCCAACGCGTGCAGATCGACCCCCGCTGCGCGGAGCGCATCGATATTGCTGATGGCGATCCCGTCAACGCGCTCCATCACCAGCACGTTTTGGCGGGTATAGCGCCAGAATATTTCCGGCACGTACATGATCGGGGAGTCGGCGAAATTGCGGCGCAGCTGCGAGGCATTAGCGGCCTCGCGCAACATATCGAGTTCGTCCAGGATGGTCTTTTCAATCTCGGCGACCACGCGCGTCGGTTTGAGTTGGCGACCGCGCGCCGAGTAGCGCTCGAGAGATTCGGCTAACGCGCGCATCAAGCTGATATCGCGTTCGATAACCTTCCGGATGTTCGGGCGGACCACTTTCAGGATTACTTCGTTACCTTCCTTTAAGCGCGCCACGTGTACCTGGGCAATGGAGGCGGAGGCCAGCGGCGTTTCCTCAAAGCTCGCGAACACCTCCAGCAGCGGTTGCCCATAGGCGCGCTCAACGATGGCGCGCGCCTGCGCGCCAGGAAATGGCGGCACGTGGTCCTGCAGTTTGGCAAATTCTTCGGCGATGTCGTCCGGTAACAGATCGCGCCGCGTGGACAATACCTGGCCAAACTTCACAAATACCGGTCCGAGTTCTTCCAGCACCCGGCGCAGACGCGTGGCCCGTGGCGCGTAGTGATGCTGCACCCAGTTCCAGGGCAGCAGCACGCGCAAAAAGGACAGCGGCCGCAGCCATGGCGTGGCGAACAGCATTTCGTCGAAACCATGGCGGATCAGCACGCGCTGGATTGCCAGCACGCGCAGGAAGCGGCCGGGAGTGATGAGCATTAGCGGCGGCGGCGCGCTTGCAGGCGCGCCACTCTTGCCGCGAGACGATCAACCGCCGAACCCAGCACCATGCCATCGCGCGTGAACGCCTCCACATCCTCCGCCGTAGGCACCCATCGTCGCTCGGTCTGCAGATAAGCAGGAATATCTTCAATCCACGCCGCGCGTGCTGCGCGCCACCAGGCGAGACTGCGCTGGATACCGCGCCCGATCTGATGCGCCGCCAGATCGCCCACGTGGGTCGCGAGCAGCGCTTCCCAATCGATCGCGAGATCATCAAGCAAACGTTGCAAGGTCTGCGCGGTGGCGAGATCGCCCTGAATCTGCAACTTGCCCGCGGGTGCCGCCTGGGTGTTCCGGCGAGCCTCTGCAAAGGCGACAAAATCTGCGATCCGACCGGCCAACGTGACCTCGGGTTCGCGCGCGGTCTCGGTCGCCAAAATCAGGCTGCCGTTATCCACCGCCGCATAGACCGTGGTCGCGAAGCCGGTCACACGCACGGCAATGACTTTGCCCGCGAGCTCGTTGAGCCGCGCGAGCGCCAACGAATCAGTCTGCAAGACCTGCATGATCGCGCTCGAAAGTCGCGCCAGCCACTGGGTTTGAGACAACAATCCGGTGAATGGTCTGTTCATATCGCTTATAACCGGGTTCCCACGTGCAAGGCGACGACCCCGGCCAGCAGATTGTGGTATCGGCAACGCTCGAAGCCACCCTCGCAAAGCATTTCGAGCAATTGCGCCTGCGTCGGGTGCATACGGATTGATTCCGCCAGATAGCGGTAACTCGCGGCATCGTGCGCCACCCACTGCCCAAGGCGCGGCAATACGTGCAGCGAGTAGGCGTCGTACAAACGCGCCAGAAGTGGCGAGCGGACGTGCGAGAATTCCAGAATAAAAACTCGCCCGCCCGGGCGCAGCACGCGGAATATCTCACTGAGCGCACGCGCCTTGTCGGTCACATTGCGCAAACCAAACGCCATCGTCACTAAATCGAAATAGCGATCGGCGAACGGCAGGACCTCGGCGTTAGCTTGCACCACTCGCAGATTCTCGACGATCCCTTCATTGAGCAAGCGATCACGCCCGACTTCGAGCATGCGGGGGTTAATGTCTGCCAGCACCACCTCGCCTTGCTGGCCAACAGCACGCGCGAGTAACCGGGTAAGGTCGCCCGATCCGCCGGCGAGATCGAGTACGCGCTGGCCCGCCCGTGGCGCGGCGGCGGTCACGGCAAAGCGCTTCCACCAACGATGCAGGCCAGCGGACATGAGGTCGTTCATCAGGTCATAACGACCAGCGACAGATTCGAACACCTGGCGCACGCGCGCAGTCTTCTCATTGGGCGTGACCCGCTCGTAACCGAAATCGGTGTGCTCGCTCTGTACCATGCTAAGTCTTGCGGGGATGCCCGGCGTCCTGCAACGCCGCTAGGTACTCCTGCCACTTCACGTCAAATTGCTTGCCCAGCAGGTAGAGATAATCCCAGGTGTACAATCCGGTGCTATGCCCATCATCGAACAGCAGGCGTACCGCGTAGTTGCCGACGGGTTCGAGGTCAGTGATGTTGACCTCCTCCTTGCCCAACTGCAGTGTGCCCTGGCCAGGTCCGTGGCCGCGGACGTCCGCTGAAGGTGAGTAAACCCGCAGGTACTCGCACGGCAGACGATAGGTAACGCCATCTTCGAAACTGACTTCGAGCACCTTGGAGGCCTGATGCAAGAGGAGATTGGTGGGCTGATAGGTCGCCATTAGATCGTTGCCTCACGGAGTTCTGGAGTTCTAAAGAATATATCTCGCCCAGTCTTCATCCTTGACCAACTCGCCCAGGTGTAAATCCACATAGCCGGCGTCTATCGTGATCTCACGTTGCACAGCGTCGGGCGCGGCGAAGGACAGGGATTCCAGCAAGCGCTCAATCACCGTGTGCAGACGTCGCGCGCCAATATTCTCACTGCGCTCGTTCACATGATGCGCAATCTCGGCGATCCGCCGCACACCGTCCGCGCTGAAAGAGAGCACCAGTCCCTCGGTCGCCAACAAGGCCTGGTACTGCTCGGTCAGCGACGCACTGGGCTCAGTCAGAATACGAATGAAATCGTCCACCCCGAGAGGTTGCAGTTCAACCCGATTCGGGAGGCGCCCTTGCAGTTCTGGAATCAGATCAGAAGGCTTCGCGAGATGAAAAGCCCCGGAGGCGATGAATAACACGTGATCCGTGCGCACACTGCCGTACTTGGTGGTTACCGCACAGCCTTCGATCAGTGGCAAAAGATCACGCTGCACGCCTTCGCGCGACACATCCGCCCCACTCACTTCGCCGCGTCGCGCGATTTTGTCGATCTCGTCCAGGAATACGATGCCGTTCTGCTCCACGTTCTCGATCGCGCGGCTGCGAATATCTTCCTCATTGATGAGCTTGCTGGCTTCTTCTTCGGTCAATAATCGCAGCGCATTGTCGATCTTCAAACGACGCGAGCGTTTGCGACTGGAGCCAAGGTTCTGAAACATGCTCTGCAGCTGGCTGGTCATTTCCTCCATGCCGGGCGGCGCCATAATCTCGACACCAAGCGGACTCTGCGCCACCTCGATTTCGATCTCTTTATCGTTGAGCTTGCCTTCGCGCAGCATTTTGCGAAAACGCTGGCGGGTGGTCGATTCATCTTCTGCAGTGGTCTCACCAAACGCGCGCGGCGGCGGCAGCAATACGTCCAGCACGCGCTCCTCAGCGGCATCTGCCGCTTTTGCTTTGACCTGTTCCAGCGCATCGTTACGCGTCATGTTGAGCGCGACCTCCACCAGATCGCGCACGATCGATTCCACATCGCGGCCCACATAGCCGACTTCGGTGAACTTGGTGGCTTCCACTTTTATGAACGGGGCCTCCGCGAGTTTCGCCAGGCGGCGCGCGATCTCGGTTTTACCGACCCCGGTCGGCCCGATCATTAGAATGTTTTTCGGCGTGATTTCATTGCGCAGCTCGGGCGCCACCCGCATGCGTCGCCACCGATTACGCAGCGCGATCGCCACTGCGCGCTTCGCCGCGTCCTGGCCGACAATATGGCGATCGAGCTGTTCGACGATTTGTTGCGGGGTCAGTGACATGAAGGACTCGGGATGCGCCTGCACTTCAAAACCTCAGTTCTTCAATCACGTGATTAGCATTGGTGTAGACGCAGATATCGGCCGCGATCGCGAGGCCTTTGCGCACAATCGTGGCGGCATCAAGTTCAGTATTCTCCACCAGTGCGCGCGCCGCAGCTTTGGCAAATGACCCACCAGAGCCGATCGCCATCACGGCGTCCTCGGGTTCAATCACATCTCCAGTGCCGGAGATGATCAGAGAATTCTCGGTATCGGCCACGACCAGCAACGCTTCCAGTCTGCGCAGCATGCGATCGGTGCGCCAATCCTTGGCGAGTTCTACTGCCGCGCGCACCAGATTGCCCTGATGCTTATCGAGTTTGGCTTCAAAACGCTCGAACAACGTGAACGCGTCAGCGGTGCCACCGGCGAAGCCGGCGAGGACACGTTCGTGATACAGGCGGCGCACCTTGCGCGCATTGCCCTTCAGGATCTGATCGCCCATCGAAACCTGGCCATCACCACCGACCACGACATGGCCAGGGCGGCGCACCGAAAGGATCGTGGTCGCGTGAAACAGACTGGTTGAACTCATGGTTGGCCGACGCTGTGGCTGGAGATCGGATTGTACATCAGTGCCGCATGCGGACACCGCGTGAACTAATGCGGGGTCGTACCTTAAGGACCCTGGTCAAAATCATCTCTACATCCGGCTGCTCGTGAGCGGCCGCGGCGGCGTTGCATTTCTTGGCAATAGCGCCGCTATTGCCCGCGAAACGCGCCTTGCCGCAACCACTCACGAACACCCTCGGTGTCGACGAGATAATTTTGACCAGGGTCCTAAGTACTGCGGCGACGCGCGCGCGGATGCGCCTCATCGTAGACTTTGGCGAGATGTTGAAAATCGAGATGGGTATAAACCTGGGTGGTGCGAATATCACTGTGGCCAAGCAGCTCCTGCACGGCGCGCAAATCGCCTGAGGACTCCAGCAGATGGCTGGCGAAGGAGTGACGCAGCATGTGGGGATGCAGAGAGCCGGCGATACCCTGTTTCAGCGCCCAGACCTTGAGCCGGGACTGTACCTGTCGGGCCGTTAAGCGCGTGCCGTGTTGGTTCAGGAACAATGCGCCGGTGTCGGGCGCCGCCAAGCTGGCCCGGACGGGAAGCCAGGCTTGCACCGCGCGCACCGCGTGACTGCCGATGGGCACCAGGCGTTCTTTGCGTCCCTTGCCGAGGATGCGAGCTTCACCGGCGCTGTAATCGAGTGCGTCGAGATCCAGCGCGACCAGTTCAGAAACTCGCAAGCCGCAGGAGTAGATCATTTCCCACATCGCGAGATCGCGCGTCTCCAGCGGATTTTGCGGGGCGCGCGCCATCAGCTGCGCCGCCTGATCCACATCCAGCAAGCGCGGCAAACGCCGCGCACCTTTCGGCGCATGCAGCCCGTGCGTCGGATTGTGTTGAAGGCGCCCGCGTGCACAGAGAAAATCAAAATAACCGCGCAGTGCAGACAAGGCACGCGCAATCGAACGACTGGCGGCGCCGCCACGATGGAGGCTGGCCAGATAAGTCCGCAGGAAATGGGCGTCGAGCGGCATCTCGTCCAGAACTTCTGCCGCCTGGTGCGCCAGGTAATGCGCGAACTTGCGCAAGTCGCGGCGATAGGCGGCCTGGGTGTGCGGCGAGCCGCCACTCAGACTGACCACAAATTCTTCAATCGCAGCGGCGTTCCAATGCAGTTCGACGGCGCTCATGGGTGCGGCTTCGCAATCCAGGGTGCGATCACCATGGCCGCTACATCACGCAGAAACGCTAAAAACTCGGTCCCCATTGCCGCATCGAAACGCGCGCTATCCCCGCTGCTAATGGCGATTACGCCATCCCAATGCGGGGCGACGAGCGGCAGTACCACATGTGATCCGCGAAAATCTTCGCCGTCGAATAGCGCCTGGGCTTGCGCCAGACTCAAATGTCCACACACCGAGTCATTGGCGGCGAGAAGCGCCGCAAAGGGCGCGCGACGCGCTGACTCGCGACCGACAAATTGCGTTAATTCTGCGCTGTCCGCATAGGAAGCTTCAGCGAATATCAACACGGTGACGCGCTCGGCCTTGAAGTCATCTGCCAGGCCCTGCTGCAGGAGCTTGAAGATTGAGTGCGGGCCGACGGCCGCGAGCAGCGTGAGCGCCAGGCGATGGATGCGCCCGATCAGCTGCTGGTTCTCGCGTGCCGAGTGCAGAAAGTCCTCAAAACGGGACTTCAGTTTTTCATTTTCTTCGCGCAAAGCCGCCACTTGGCGTTCCCACAGCGACACCGCCTGCCCACTGTCATGCGGCAAAGAAAGGGTTTGCAACAGTTCGGGTTCAAAACTAAAGAAGGCTGGGTGGGCCCGCAGATATGCCGCCACCTGTGCCTGATCCCACTCAGGGCTGCGCGGATTATTTTCTGTCATAAATCGATAGTTCCTTCAAACACTCGCGCGGCGGGGCCGGTCATGAATAACGTTTCACCCGCGCCTGACCATTCAATCTGTAATTCGCCCCCGCTTAGCTCCACGGTGACACGCGCCGCGAGCTTACCCCACCGACGACCGACGGCCACCGCCGCACAGGCGCCGGTCCCGCAGGCCAAGGTTTCCCCTGCGCCGCGCTCGAATACTCGCAGCCGAATACGCGCTGGGTCCAGCACCTGCATGAAGCCCACATTCACGCGCGCGGGAAACCACGCATGCTGCTGGAGAAATGCGCCGAGGGTGGCCACCGGCGCCGTCGCGACCTCAGGCACTGGGAACACCGCGTGGGGATTGCCCATCGAGACCGCGCCGAACGCCCACGGCTTACCTTGATATTCAAGCGCGTATTCGCGCAACTCGGTGGGCACTTCGAGTGGAATATCGCGCGGCGTAAAACGCGGGA
Source organism: Klebsiella pneumoniae (assembly GCA_945861225.1). Taxonomy (GTDB): domain Bacteria; phylum Pseudomonadota; class Gammaproteobacteria; genus CAIKBL01. The sequence continues at coordinate 15,690 of CAMATU010000032.1, read as the reverse complement.
TCCCCATCTCAACCCTTACCTGTGCATCGGCGAGCACGGTGAGCGTATACAGTGCGCCGTCGATCTCGAGCGCCAGCTCAGGCGTGGTCACGGCGCCCTGCTCAACGAGATATTGCGCGACACAGCGTACTCCGTTACCACAATGTTCAGCCGCTGATCCATCGGCATTAAATACGCGATAACGGGCGAGTGCTGGCGCAATGGTAGGCGCTTCAAGCACGAGAATTTGATCACAGCCGACACCATACCGCCGATCAGCCAGCTGCGCCGCGCGCGCCGGCGTCAGCACGAGCGGCGCGCGGCGCGCATCAAGCACGACGAAATCGTTGCCGAGACCGTGCATCTTGGTGAATTTAGTCTGCATGCGAAGGCGAGGTGACCGCGGTCCTGCAGGGACGGGTATGCATCGTAGCGGATTTTGATCGACGGTTCTTCATCGACTGGCCAGCGGCCGCACTTGCCAGCCGTCGGCCACCAGCAGCGCGAGCACGCCTTGGGGTCCTGGCAGATGCAGTGCGCCAAGTGCGATAAATGCCCGCCCCTCGGCCAGCGGTGTCTTGAGACGCTGCACCATGCGCTGGTTGCGCGCGCGCAGTAAGTGTTCCATGAGTTTTTCTTGCGCGGGAGAGGTGGTTTCCTGCGCGATCCGATACAACGCCGCCAGATTCCCGTGCGCATAAGCGGCGATGAGTGCGGTCGTCGTGAGCTGCAAGCGCGCGTGATGACAGACCACCTCTGTGAGGAGCGCGATTTGATCCGCCAGCGCCACTTGCTCGAAGGCCGCGCTTTGCTCGGCGATCGATTCCAGACCAAAGATTTTTTTATGCGCTGCCTGCGCGATGCCGAGCAGCACGAGATCCAGTGGGCTCCCGGCAAATCCTATCGGCAGGCTTAACGTGGTGTACGCCGCCCACGGCTTCAGCTGCTCGGCGAGCTCGTGGCTCACCCCATAGTTCGTCAGCAAGCTTGCCGTGCGCTGGAACAAATCGTCACCAATGACCCGGCTCAAGCGTTGCCCATGATCATTGCGCATCCGTTGCGCGACTTCGGACAGCGCGCCTTCATCGAGTACCACTTCCATCCCGAACTGGGTGCTCGCGCTGAGCGCTTTGGTGATTGCTGAAGTCGGTTGGCCGACTGCGCTGCCCGCCAGGTGGATGGTCCCGAACAGAAAGCTCGGCGGTTGCTTAAGCTTCCGCACTTCCCACAGGAGGCTCTCGGTGTAACTCACGTGCGCGAGGGGCGGCGCGCGCACGCCTAGCGGCGCGCATTCCATGGCCGCGATTAAGCGCGACCATCCGGCGCATAAGCACAACAGCAGGCAGAGCGCCGCGCGCACGCGCCTCAAGCGCTTCTCACGTCACGCCGGGGCATCATCGCCCAGTGCCAAGGTCAGGGCCGGGTCAAGCGCCTGCAGAGTCGCCAGCGCCGCGCGACGCCTGGGATGCGTCAGCCAATCCCGCTCAGCTTCAATGGCACGACCATGCATGCGCATGAGTCGCACCTGGGACAGCGGTTGCGGGGTGTGCCTAATACGCTCGAGCACCTGTACTGCAGCCGACCGATCGTTACAGATAAGACACATATCACAACCCGCCGCGAGCGCCATATGCGCCCGCTCGACGTGGCTGGCAGTGACTGCCGCGCCCGACATGCTGAGATCATCACTGAAAATCGCCCCCTGAAATTTGAGTTCCTTGCGCAGCACTTCTTCCAGCCAAATGGACGAGTAACCGACCGGCACCGAATCCACTGCCGGAAATAAAATATGCGCCGGCATCAGACCTTCGATGCCAGCCGCTGCGAGCAACCGAAAGGGCACGAGATCGCGCTGGCGGAGCGTATGCAGATCACGGCGGTCGATCGGCAGTTCGTGATGCGAATCTGCACCAACTGAGCCATGTCCGGGAAAATGCTTGCCGACCGCCGCCATGCCCGCTGCATGCATCCCGCGCACATAGGCTTGGGCCAGGCGTGCCACTATCTCGGGTGCGGCATGAAACGCGCGCTCATTGATGATTTTGCTGTGCGTGGAATACAAATCGAGAACCGGCGCGAAACTGAAATCGACCTCCGCCGCCCGCAACTCGCTCGCCATCAGCCAGCCCATGTCGGAGGCCATCTCCAGCGCTTCCTTGGGCGCGCGGTCATAACGCTCGCCAAGGCGGATTAATGGCGGGAGCTCGCAGAACTCTGCCCTGAAGCGCTGCACCCGCCCGCCTTCGTGATCCACCGCAATCAATAAGCGCGGCGTGCGCAGCGCATGAATGGCAGCGGTGAGTGCGCCCAACTGCGCGCGCGATTCATAATTTCGCGAGAACAAAATCACCCCACCAACCAGGGGATGCCGCAACAGCTCGCGATCCTCTGCGCTGAGCACAACGCCTTGCAGATCAATCATCAAGGGACCGAAGGACATTGGATGCTCAGGCTGGAATGGCCAAGCCATAATAATGGAATCGTCGCGGCGCGAGGAGCGTTGCAACGGGGGTTGCCGATGACCCTACGCAACGCACTCTAAGCACGTCGTTGCGAGGAGCGCAGCGACGAGGGTTTGCCAATGGGGAAACCACCCGGCACCAGCCAATACTCCCGCAGCCGTTCGCCCGCGGTTTGCACGGCCATGACCAGCGAGATGATCGCAAGCCCAGGGCCCAGCAGCATATGCGGGGCAATGAGCAGGAACTGGGTCGCTTCGCGCAACATGCTGCCCCAGGAAGCGGTGGGGGGTTGGGCACCGAGGCCGAGAAAACTCATGCCGGCCTCAGCCGCAATGGTGGCCGCAAAAGCGAACGTCGCTTCTACCAGCAACGGTCCTGCGAGCAGCGGCACCACATGAATAAGCAGAATTCGCCAGTTCGGCGTGCCAAGGGCGCGCGCTGCCAGCACATGCTCGCGATGTTTAAGGCTGGCAGTCTGCGCACGAGCCAGCCGCGCAAAGCCCACCCAACCAACGACACACAACGCGAGCGCTACATTGCCAAGGCCGGGGCCGAGCAAGCCCGCAAGCGCAATCGCGAGTAACAAGCCAGGAAAGGCCTGAAAGAGATCCAGCACACGAATTGCGATCAATTCCAGCGTGCCGCCGCACCAACCAATCACGATACCGAAGGCAGTCCCAAAGCTGAGCGTAGTGGCCACGACCAGCGCCGCCAATGGCGCGGAGATTGCCGCGCCCGCGAGCACGCGGGGCAGGATCGCGCGCCCGAGTTCATCCGCGCCCAGCCACAGTCCGGCACCCGGCACTGCAAACATTCGCGGCAGAGAGATCTGGTTGATGGCGTCTCCCAGCAAGGGCGCAATGCACGCCGCCACGCCCCACGCAGCGAGCACCACCCACCACCAGTGCTGGTACCAACGTGACGTCATTACGCCGCGTCAATTCGTGGATCGCACCACGCGATCACCAGATCAGTGAGGGTATTTATCACCACATAGGTCGTGCTGATAAACAGTATGCAGGCCTGTAATACCGGATAGTCGCGGCGCTCGATCGCCTCGATCGTCAAGGTGCCCAAGCCTGGCCACGCGAACACTGTTTCAGTGATTACCGCGCCGCCTAACAGCACGCCGAGTTGCATCCCGAACACCGTGAGTACGGGAAGTGCCGCATTGCGCAGGGCATGGCGACGCAAAACCGTGGAGAAAGGAAGGCCGCGCGCGGTCGCCGCGCGCAGATAGGGTTCGGCCAGCACACCGAGTAAGGCGGCGCGCAACTGCCGCGACAGAATCGCGGCCAAGCCGAGACTCAAAGTCGCAGCCGGCAACACCACGCTGAGCGCAGAGTCCGCACCGCCGATTGGCAGCCATCCCAACTGGACGGCGAAGATCACAATCAAGATCGGACCCAACACGAAGTTCGGGAACGCGCCACCCAGCAAGGCGAACCCAGCGCTGAGATGATCGGGCCAGCGATGCGGGCGCAGCGCCGCCCATATTCCCAACGGTAGCGCGAGCAGTAGTGCGAAACTGAGCGCAACACCAGCCAAGGCGAAGGTGTACGGCGCGCGACTCGCCAACAGCTCGACGATCGGTTGCTGGGTCTGCAGCGACACGCCGAGATCGAGCGCAGCGAGATTGGTGTAGTAACGCACGAACTGCACTGAAAGTGGCGCAGTCAACCCGAGTTGTTGACGCAGACTCTCGCGATCAGCGAGCGACGCGCCTTCACCCAGCATCACGTCAACCGGATCGCCCGGGATCAGATGGATCAGACAAAAAACCAACGCCGAAATGCCGAACAGGGTGGCACCCGCAAGGGCCATCCTGCTCAACGTACGCTTGAGCGAAGCGATGATGCGCGGTACATGGTCAGACATTTCAGCGCTCACTTCCTCGCAGGTGGCTAATCCTGCGTCAGTTATTTACAGTGGCCGCTCGGATCTTAAGACAGGGTTGCAGTGTGGCACGTTATCAGTTTGAACCAGAAGGCGAGTCCGCAGGGTTGCTTGCGCGCGGCACCGAGCTTGCGCACACCGTGGTGCGCGGCTGTGGCTTTGTGCTGTTGGCGGTGGGCTTGTGGATTGCGCTCGCGGTCATCGCCGAGGCCTGGTCGCTGTATCAGGAGCCACAGAAGGTGGAGCGCTTCGCAGCGGCCATTGAACAGGGCTCACATTTGGATCACGCGCTCTCCAGCGCCAGTAGTGGGTCGGCCGCCGGCGCTGATGAGGAGCACACCTCAGCCGCTGAGATCGCCGCAAGCGGGGCCGGCGCCAATCCCGCAAGCGCCGGTATTCGGATGTCCTACTTCGTCGCCTGGATTGTGATCATCCTGTTACTGATGCTGATCGGTCGGCTCGCAATTGCGGCGGTCAAAACCGGTGGCGAATTGGTGCTCTACGAGCGTCATCGGCGAGCGACGCCGAAGAGCAGCAAAAATTTATAGAAACTCATAGGGCGGAAAAGCGCAGCGCCTTCCGCCGTTTTCGAAGCACCTTTTTACGGTCAGATAGGCCGTTAGCGTTATTCGGCGAAGCTCGGCGGATAACGCCCTGCGGGCTCATCCGCCCTATAGGTTCCGTAAATTCTTCAGCGAATCATCACCGGCGTGCCGATTTCAACGCGTGCGAATAACTCGATAATGTCTGCGTTACGCATGCGAATACAGCCGCGCGAGCCGACCGTGCCAAGCGGCGTTGCATCCGGGGTGCCGTGCAGATAGATATATCGTGCGTAGGTATCGCATTCACCGCCCTGATTGAAGCCCGGCTCGCAGCCTGCGAGCCACAAGATTCGCGTCAGGATCCAATCACGCCCGGCGGGTTGACTCGCGGCAAACGCTGGCGAATAAAACTCGCCGGTCGCAACTCTGCCGACGAATACCGTATTGGGTGCCGCACCGTCCCCAATTTTGGCAGCGATCACGTGCTGTCCACGTGGTGTGCACTCGCTGTGTTGGCGTTCGCCGGCGCCATTGCGCGCGGTGGACACGGCATACTCCGCACGCACTGCAGCGGCCACGAATAACCGGAGTTGCTGGTGCGCGAGATCGATTTCAAGGCGACAGGACGCAGGCATCAGGTACTTGGGAGTGCACTTGCAGAGGGATTCTGCCGCGAGTATAGATCGCTCGCGGCGCGTGGCCACTGTGAAATAGTGAGAAAGTTTGCCGGGCTGAGCCCGGCATGTGCCGGTGTGAGGGGGTCGGGCGTGGCGTGCGGCGCGTTACGCCGCGCCGATATTGAAGAATGAAACCGATTGCCGCAGACCGATCGCGGTATGGTTCATCGAGCGCGCGAGCTCAGCCAAATTCGTGACCGTACTTATATTCGCGTTAACCGCAGTCGCGACCTGTTCGGCGTGTTCGGCTACCTGCTCCGTGGCAATGCGCTGTTCCTGGAGGGCCGTTACCATCTCGGTCGCGGCACGCGCCGCGTCGGTCGCTGTGGATTTGATCTGGCTGATGGTCTCGGCAGCATCGCGCGCCTGCGCGACGCCGGCTTCCACCCGCTCATTGCTCTGCCCGATGCTGCTGATCATGTCCACCACACTGCGCTGAATGTCAGTGATCATCTCGGCGATATCACGTGTGGATTGCTGCGTGCGCTGCGACAGGTTACGCACCTCGTCCGCCACCACGGCGAACCCGCGACCCTGTTCGCCCGCGCGTGCGGCCTCAATCGCCGCGTTCAACGCGAGCAGGTTAGTTTGTTCGGCAATATCCCGAATCACGTCGATAATCGCTGACACGCGCTTGGAGTGTGCATCCAGCGCGGAGGCGGATTGGGAGGTTACGCTCAGCGCCTCGCCGGTTGCTTCCATCGCACCAACCGTTTTCGTGACCAGGGTATTACCCGCGTCGGACAACGAACCGCAATGCGTGGCGAGACTGCTCGCGCGTTGTGAGAGTTCCACCAACTCACGCACGTTCGCACTCATCTCTTCCATCGCGCTCGCAATTTGTGTAATCGCGTCACTTTGCGCGTGGGAGCTTCGGCTGACCTCGGCGATACCCGCGAGACAGCCGTCGGAGGTACCATTCACGTTATCACTGGCTTCGGAAATCTGCGTGATGGTACTGCGCAAAATGGAGCGCATGCCAAGCACTGCACCAAGCACGCTTTGCACATCCACCTGGGTATGCTCACTGCCGGCGGCAAGGTCGCCTTTCGCCACTTGATGCGATAGGCGCGACAGCGCCTCCGGCTCCGCGCCTAATTGGGCGAGCAAGCGGGTCATCGCCAGCCAGGGCAGACCGATCACACAGCCGGCCACGAACACAAAGAGCACGCCCATCAAAATATTCGCATTGCGCAATTGAATGGCCGCAAACGCTTCGGCCTCAGCGATCGCGGCGATCGCGAGCGGCACCAGCCGATCGATCGCTGTGCGATGTACACCGTAAGTAGCGCGAAGTTTTGCGAGCACATTGCCAATCGCTAAAGCATCACCAGCCTGCACCGCTGGCAGAAATTCGCGTTCATACTCCTCATAGAAGCGGCTCGCCGGGGCGTAAGCATCCTCAGTTAACAGCTTACGCATGTCTGGCGCGAGCGGCTGCGCCAGCCAATAGTCATGGCGGTCATTGAATTCTTTGTGAAGGACTTTCATGCGCGCACTCAAGCGCTCGATTTCCTGCGGGCCGCGCGCATCTGCAAGTTCCTGCACCACCAGATAGGATTCAAGGATGTACTCGGGCGGCGGTAACACGTCCGCGATCAAATCTTTATCGAGCACAATATTCCTGTAGAGCGGACCATTGATTTTGAGCTGGTGCAAGGTCAGGGAGACGGTTACCACCAACATCGCGAAGCCGACGATGGACACAGAGATCATCGCCAGCAGCTTCTGCTTCAGCGTTAAATTGGACAACATGGTTCACTCCTGGGGGACTTTTGCCAGACACTTCTCTAGACGTTGAGCAGACAACTCCACGCACGTCATTTTGCCCGCCAGGGGAGCTAGCGGCGGGCCTCGGCTTGGCTTGAGGACCCCTTATTCTGGGGAGTATTCCGTGTGTACCGGAGGCCGCCCGCCCCCGGTGCTAAAGACCCTGGTCGGTTTATTCGCGATAGGGCAGTTCGCCCAGAAAGTCTTTTTTGCCAACGTCCACCCCATTGTGGCGCAGGATGGCGTAGGCCGTGGTCAGGTGGAAATAGAAGTTCGGCACGGCATGCTGCAGCAGGAATTCCGCGCCCGACAGCGACTTCCCCTTCCAGCGTGGGGTCGTGATCCGCCGCTCTGCGGCGCCCGCAAAATCGCCCGCCGAAAACGCGCCGAGATAGGTCATCACGCTTTGAATACGAGCCTTAATTTCGGTCACCGTTTGCTCCGTATCAGGATGACTCGGCGCCGCTTGTTCCTGGTTAGCCAGGCGGGCGGCGGCGAGCTTGGCAGTGTCGCAGGCCACCTGGACCTGGCGCAGAAAGCTGAATTGATCGGGCGCCAGTCGCGCCTGGAACAACACATCCATATCGAATTTCTTGGCTTCGGCATGCGCTGCAGCTTTATCGATCATCACTAACAACGTGCCGAGGGCTTTGCTGAACTGGGTGACTGCGGTCTGGTAAATCATGTGGCGTCCTCACTGACGGAATTGGGAGTTATGGTTCGGTTTGTATTCGTGGCATCCGTAGGTCGGGTTAGTGGAGCGTAACCCGACACTGTGCCGCTACCTCGATGTCGGATTACGCGCGCTCATCCGACCTATAAAAAATGCCAGAGGTTTAGACGCTCGACTATACGTGTTTTATTCCTGGGGAGTCGCAATCCTAAGGCGCGGTGTCACGCTGGGAGGCCACGCGACTGACCTTGCCTAAACCATCGAACTGACCATGCAGATCTGTCGCGTAACCCTGCGCCCGCGGACCGTGCACGACCAGACTGTCTTCGTACCATAGGGGCACGTATGGCAGATCCTGCAGTAGCTGCGCCTGGATTTGACGGTACAGCCTGGCACGCGAGCGTTCGTCCGGGGCGACTTCCGCCTCCTCGATCAGGCGATCGACGAGCGGGTTCGAATAGCGCCCGCGATTGGCGCCAGCGGGTGGCATGGCGGCGCTGTGAAAGGCGTGGCGGAAAATATCCGGCTGCTGCAGCCCCACCCACGATAGCCCATAGAGTTCGAAGCGACCTTGCTTGATGTCGCCGTAGAAGGTGCCCCAGTCGTAGGTTTGGATCGCCAATTCGATACCGACCTCCCGCAACTGCGCCTGCAGAATTGTCGCGATACGGCGCCGGAAATAATCGTTTGAGGCTTTGTAGTGCAGGCGCAGTGGATGCGCACGGGAATAGCCGGCGGCACGCAGTAGCGCGCGTGCCTCAGCCGGCGCAAATGGCAGGTCACGCAAGTTCGGATTGCCGGCCCAATGTTCCGGCACGAGAATCGCGTTGGCGCGCCGTGCATGGTCTTTGAACACCGAATGCACCAGGCTGTCACGATCGATGCCAAGTGCGATCGCGCGCCGGATTCGCGGATCCACGGTGGGGCCAGCTCGTAGATTAAAGCCGAGATAGGAGAAGACTGTCCCGGCGCGGGTGGCAACGCGGAGCTGCGGATGTTGCGCCAGCCAGGCGGATAACTCCGGCGCGAAGCCGCCCTGCGCCAGATCGAGCTCACCACGCACAAGCTTGAGCGCGCGCGTCGTTTCATTTGGCACCACGAGAAAATCGATGCGCTGTCCATCCGCGACGCGCTGCAGGGGCACCCGCAGAGTCGTAATCGGCGCCGCAAGTTTGAACGGGCCACTACCGATTGGCTGTGCGCCAAGCGTGGCGCGATCGGCGTCGCTCGCGCGCAAGATGCCGATCACCAACAAGCCCGGAAACAATGGATCGGCGCGCCGCAAATGAAAGTCGATGGTGGTCGGATCAATTATCTGTATGCGCAGCACGTGCGCCAGTGATCCGCGATGCGGCGAGGCGCGGGCGGGATCCAGAATCGCGCGATAAGTCGCCGCGACATCGGTCGCAGTAACTGGCGAACCCTCGTGGAAGCGTGCCGTCAGTCGCAGATGAAATCGATAATGTGTCGGCGCCAGCGCCTGCCATTCGGCGAGCGCGGGTACCGGTCTGAAGTTCGCATCGAAATCAACCAATGCGACATAGAGCAGGCGACAAAGTCTGGCGGCAATCGCATCCGTCGCGAAGCGTGGATCGAGCGTCGCAGGTGCGGTGGGCAGCCCAAAACGGAGCGTTGAGTCAGCCGGCGGTGTGCATCCCACCAGCAGCCAGGCGAGGGCTAGCCATAAGAAAACGCCGCGCTCAGCGCGCGCGCTCGAAAACTGCAATGGACTCAACATGCGCGGTGTGCGGAAACATGTCGACTACCCCCGCCGCAGCCAACTGCCAGCCACGGTCGCGGGTGAGGATCGCCGTATCGCGCGCCAAGGTCACCGGATTACACGACACATACACGATCCGCCGCGTGGCGGTGAGATTCAACCCACGCAGTACCGCTTCGGCGCCGCTGCGTGGTGGATCGAGCAGGATTTTGTCAAAGGACTGCGCCGCGACACGGGCGACTCCGGCCTCGCTAAATAAATCAGCTTGCTGAAAATCCACATTGTGCAGTTCGTTCATCTGGGCATTCGCCTGCGCGCGCGCGACCAGGGCAGCCTCTCCTTCATAGCCCACTACCGCTGCCGCGCGTTGCGCAATCGGCAATGTGAAATTGCCCAAGCCGCAGAACAGGTCGAGCACGCGATCATCCGCCGTGGGATTCAACAACTCGCGCGCCCGCGCAACCAATTGGTGATTAATCGCCGCGTTGACCTGCACGAAATCACCGGGCTGGAAGGTGAAGCGCAGATCGTTCAAGGCATACTGCAGGGAAACCGGCGCGCTCACCGGCACGCTGTGCGCAACATTGCCGTCCTGCAGATAAAGGTGTAGCCCAGTGTCCATTTCGAACGCGCGCAGGTGCGCCAAATCCTCAGCGGTGAACGGCGCGAGATGGCGCAACAACAGCAAAGTGGTGGTGTCATCGGCCGCCACTTCAATTTGCGGGATGTGTTCCTTGATGCTCAAGCGCTCAACCAGCGCGCGCAAGGCTGGCAGACGTTCGCCCACACTGGGCACTAACACAGCACACTCGGAAATATCGGTCACGAAGTGCGATGACTTCTCGCGGAAGCCGATCAATACACCGCCTTTCTTCTCCACCACCCGCACACTCAGGCGTGCCCGCCGTCGATAGCCCCACAGCGGACCAGTGGTCGGCGGCAACACTGCCTTGGGCTCAACATGCGCCTGATGCCGCAGCAGTTCGAGCAGCACATTTTGTTTGTGCTGAAGCTGCGCACTGGGTTCGAGATGCTGTAGCGCGCAGCCACCGCACAGCGCCGCATGCGGACAACGCGGTACGACCCTGGTGGAATCCGCACGCAGCACAGTGAGGGAGATCGCCTCATCGTAACGACGATGCCGGCGGGTCACTTTCGCCTGCACCTGCTCACCGGGCAACGCATCAGCGACGAACACCGTTTTACCGGCGTAACGCCCAACCCCACGCCCTTCGTGGGAAAGGCGCTCAATATCGACGGTGTATTCGCGGGGCAGGTCGCGCTTGGCGCTCATGCGCTGGCGGGCCAGGCGTCGAGAAATTCTCTGAAGTGAGGTTTGTCCTGTTCGCCCAAATAAGTTCGGAGGCGCGCCTGTTCCTCGCTGTATTGGCGATCATGCAGATTGCCGCGCAGGTGTTCGAATGCGAGATACACCAAGTAGGTATTCAGTACATCGGTTTCACAGTAGGCACGAATTGCGCTTAAAGCGCCGGCCAGGTAATTACGCCACACATCCGCGCCGGTCATGCCGAGCTTGCCTGGGAAACCCATCAAGGTTGCAATTTCATCCAGCTTCGCGACAGCACGCGGCTGGTAGCTTGCGAGCACATCCATTAAATCGAGATGTCGCCAGTGGTAGCGGCTGAGATAGTTGTTGTAGCGAAAGCTTTGATCGTCATTGCCGACTTCCCAATAGCGCGGCGCGCTGACTCGGTTAATGAGCGAACGATAATGCATCACCGGCAAATCGAAGCCGCCACCGTTCCACGAGACGATGGTCGGCGAGTAACGCTCAAGCCCGTCATAAAAACGGCGGAGCAGCTCCGCTTCGCTCGAATCTTCTTCGCCCAGCGACCACACCGTCAGGCGGTCTTCAAAGCGGAACACCGCCGCGATCGCGCACACCCGCTGCAGATGATGCCGCAGGAAATCTGACTGTCCCCCACTTTCCTGTTGCCGCTTGGCAACCATGACCTTCGCCACATCCTCGTCGCTCAACTGGCCTAAGTCCCACAGGCGGCGAGCCCCTTCGACATCGGGCACGGTTTCGATATCAAACACCAGGCAATTAAGATTCATGCACGGGACTCACACGGGAAAAACTTTGGTGGAAAGATAGCGATCACCGCGATCACAGATGATGATCACCAAGGTCGCGTGCGTGACTTCCGCCGACACCCGCAGCGCCGCCGCCAGCGCGCCACCCGCGGAAATGCCGCCGAAGATGCCTTCCTGGGCCGCCAGCAGGCGCGCGGCGTCTTCGGCTTCCTGCTGGGTCACATCGAGAATGCGGTCCACGCGCTCGCGCTCAAAAATCTCGGGGATGTAGGGCGGCTGCCAGCGCCGGATACCGGGGATACTCGCACCTTCGCCCGGCTGTACACCGATAATCTGCACTGCGCGATTCTGTTCTTTCAAGTACCGGCCGGTGCCCATGATGGTGCCAGTGGTCCCCATCGCGCTCACGAAATGCGTAATCTCGCCATGGGTGTCGCGCCATATTTCTGGGCCAGTGGTGGCGTAATGCGCGCGCGGGTTGTCCGGATTTGCGAATTGATCGAGCACCCGACCCTCACCTTCCGACTGCATGCACCGCGCAAGATCGATCGCCGCCTCCATGCCGCCCTCCTTCGGCACCAGAATGATTTCCGCGCCATAGGCTTTCATCAGCGCGCGCCGTTCGCTGCTCATATTCTCCGGCATGATGAGGATTAGGCGGTAACCCCGAATCGCTGCCACCATCGCGAGCGCGATACCGGTGTTGCCGCTGGTCGCTTCGATCAGGGTGTCGCCGGGTTTGATTTCGCCCCGCAGTTCGGCCTGCAGAATCATATTGTGCGCCGGCCGGTCTTTGACCGAGCCCGCAGGATTGTGGCTTTCGAGTTTTGCCAACAGGGTGTTGGTAGTGACACCCGGCAGGCGTTGGAGGCGGACCAGGGGGGTTCCGCCTACCGTATCTTCGATGGTCGGATAGTGCATGGCGGGAGTTTACGCGAGCGACATCGCAGCTGTCTTTGCGCGCGAATGCAAACCAGATTTATAGGGCGGATAAGCCCTATAGGGCGGATGAGCGGCGTCAGCCGCGTTATCCGCCGTCATGCGTCGGATTACGCTAACGCTTATCCGACCGGGGCTATAGGCTTAGAACCGATACCCAAATTGGAACAGGTGGAAATTCACGCCCGGATTCTTGTCGCCAATGCTGGCATTGGAAAGATGCTGGAAGCGGTACAGGAACTCATACCGTCCTTGGTCGCCGAGTCGAATTCCGCCTCCGACGTGGCTGCCGAAGGAGAAGCCGATATCAAAATCCTTATTCTCGATTTTGCTTTCGGTATGACCGTGCGGCCCGGTCCCTAGCTCAATAAACGGCGCGAAACCCGCAGCTGGATCGCGCTGCCAGCGCAGTACCGGCATCGCAAAGACATCCACCAACGAATCATTGCCGGTGCGGCCCGGATCGCTGTCCCAGAAATTGACGCCGGCTTCCCAGTACCCGCCGAGGTACCAGCTGCCGCTTTGCAGCCATTTGGCGTTCCAGTCGAGAGTGGCAACCGCGCCATAGCGATCGATTTCCGCATCACCGGCCGTACTGCCGTATTCGAAGGCGATTTTATCGATCGCCAAGGCGGCAACGGAGTTCACCAGCAGGGCAGCGCACAGGAATTGACGCAAGCGTAGGTAAGCCATGGATTCGCACTCTCTTCAGGGTCAGGACAGCGTAGCCAAAATATCCGGTAAGGCTAGCCGAGTCGGCCTGGCGATTCAACCGAAGTCTTTATTCGTGCGGGTCAGGGAAATTTTTGCTTAAGACCAACGCATCTTCACGCCCTTCGCGGGCCGGATAGTAGCCTCGCCGGAGTGCAATCTGGCTGAAGCCGTTGCGCATATAAAGGTGCCGTGCAGCCACATTGGTTGGTCGAACTTCCAGAAACACCATACTCGCACGGTGGCGCACGGCGAGCGCCAGCAGTTGATCGAGCAGTCGCTGCGCGTGACCGCGCCGGTGATACTCGGGATCGACGCAGATATTCAGGATGTGCGCCTCGTCCAAAGTCACCACCATAATCGCGTAGCCGATCAAGGTTTCGCCGAGCAACAGGCTCCAGCAACAGTACCCTGCGCGTAGGCAGTCGCCGAAAATGCCCGCGGTCCAGGGAAATTCATAGGCCCGTCGTTCCACCTCGAGTACGCGCGCGAGGTCGTGTTCACGCATGGGCCGCAGAAGCGGCGCTTGATCGGTCAGCACCGCAATCATGGTTGCGCCAGAAGCACCTGCTGTGCGAAGCGCAGGTCTTGCCAAGCGCGGCGTTTCTCACTCGGCGAACGCAGCAGATATGCCGGATGATAGGTCACCACCAGCGGAATCTCGTCCGCGCCGAAGACGTGGCGCTGGCCACGCAATTTACCAATCGGCGTTTGTACTTTGAGCAGATTCTGGGCCGCGATGCGGCCAACGGCGAGAATTATCTTAGGTCTAATCAGCGCAATCTGATGCAGCAGGTACGGTTCGCACGCAGTCACTTCGGAGGCCTGCGGATCACGATTGGCCGGCGGTCGGCATTTCAGGATATTCGCGATGTAGATCTGGCTGCGGGCCAGGCCGAGCGCCGCCAACATGGAATTCAGGAGTTGCCCGGCGCGACCCACAAATGGTTCGCCGCGCTTGTCTTCTTCCGCACCCGGTGCCTCGCCGATCACCAGCCATTCAGCCGCCCGATCACCGACGCCGAACACTGTTTGGGTGCGGCCCTGGTGCAAGGCGCAAAGGGTGCACGCGGCAACTCGCGTGGCCAGGGTTTCCCAGTCCAGCTGATCATCAGCACGCGGGGTCTGCGGAGCGCGCACGCGGTCCGGAAAAACCTCACCCGCACGCACAATATTCGCCGCCGCAGGCGCGGCCGAGCGGCGCACCCAACGGGTGACACCCATCGCGTCCAAATAGGCCCGGGTCCGTGCGCTGTCCTGCATGCGCGCGCTTAGGGTCCGCGCCGACGCTCGCGGCGGCGCCGCTGCAGTTGGTTCAAGGTCAGGATGGGGCCAGAACTCGCGTAGGCCACGCAGGCCAGCAGCAACACAATCGGCGGATTGACCGAAATGACGCCGAAGACCAACACCACTGCAAGCACCTTAAAGAACGGCACCCGACTACGAAGATCAAGATCTTTGAAACTGTAGAAACGGATATTGCTGACCATCAACCCGGCGCAGGCAATGGTGACCAGGAAGGTCAGCGCCACGATCAACCCGTGACCATGCAGATTATGGGTATCGAAACACCAGATAAATCCAGCGACGACGGCGGCGGCAGCTGGGCTTGGCAACCCTTTAAAGAACTTCCGGTCGGTGCTTGCCGCCTGTGAATTGAAACGCGCCAGGCGTAGCGCAGCGGCGGAGGCGTACACGAAGGCCGCGAGAAAACCTAACTTGCCAATCTCATGCAGTAACCACTCATAAGCGAGAATGGCCGGGGCAACCCCGAACGACACCATATCCGCCAAGCTGTCGTACTCGGCACCAAACGCGCTCTGGGTGTTAGTGAGGCGCGCAATGCGGCCATCCAGCCCGTCGAGCACCATCGCCATGAAAATGGCAATCGCCGCTGCCTCGTAATGCGCATGAATAGCGGAAATGATGGCGTAAAAACCCGCAAAGAGTGCGCTCGTCGTAAGCAAATTGGGCAGCAGGTAAATGCCACGTCCGCGCTGTGGCGGTGGCATATCCTGCGGCAATAACCGATGCACATTGTCTGGCTCGCGCGCGTTGTTCATGATTTCGCACCCTCCTGGCGTGGGTTAACCGATGTGCGTCGCGTTAGCTTAGCGATCCTGGGGCGATTGGAGAAGGCACGGGGACGGACGCTTAGCTTCGTCATACGGCGGAAGGCGCTACGCTTTTCCGCCCTACGGACTGAGCCCCACCGGTCGTCGCTGCGCGTCAACCCATAGGGATCCGGAATTCGTAGGGC
>CAMATU010000031.1 GCA_945861225.1 Klebsiella pneumoniae | reverse complement strand
CGATCATCTGCGCGAGATAGCCCTGGCGCAGCTCCGCATTCGCCACCGACTCAACGAGCTGGCCGGTGCATTTCATCGCTGCGTACTCGGCGTAAGTCGTGACGGGTAGCACCATCTTCAACACTTCGGTCCAGCGCTCGGAGGCCTTCGCAGGCATCTTCGCGCGCGCCATCACGTCGCTCATCGCACCATACTGGCGATCGTCCTTGTCGCGCTCCATGGCACAGTAGTCGCGCACGAGGTGTCGGAAGGGATCGCTGGTCTTGGCCGGAATCTTGTAGGGCATCGGGTAGCGATCCGGATTCTCGGCATAGCTCGCCTGCCAGTCGAACTCTTTGACTCTGTCATGTGCCTTGATGAAATCTTCACTCTTCATGTGAACTCCTGATCTGCGGTAGTGGCAGGCTGTGAACAATATGCCGTGCGCCGGGGCTCGGCTCGCATAACAGTCTAGTGCTCGACGCTCGCCAACGCCCCCAACCAAAGTTGGGTTTTGGCTTGAACCTAGAAACGGCAGTTGAACGTCATGCGCAGCGCATCCCCTGGCGCGCATGGCGGCGTTGCAACTCGTCGGAATAGCGGGCTATTCCTCCTCATCGCGCCTTGCCCTGCACCCCATGGAACACACTGCACACGGCGTTCAACTGCCGTTTCTAGGTTGAAGGATTCAGTTATATTGATTTCTGCTGCTGCGCCTCTGCGTGCGCCGCAGCATTTACGCGATCAGCGTCAATCCCCTCACTGCACAGCGCCGGGAGCAGATCGAGAATGATGGTGCGAGACGACCGCCGGACGGAGCCGGCTCTAATCTCTACCAAGCTCAGGCATCGCTACGATGGCGAGACCACCGTGCAGCGCGCACGCTTGCTTGCGCGCCTGTCGCCGTTGCTGGCGGGGCCGGCAAGAGTGGCTGCCGTGGAGGCGCCTGCCGGGTACGGCAAGAGCACGTTGCTCTCGCAGTGGCGGGAACATCTCACGGAAAGCGGCATCGCGAGCGGCTGGCTGAGCGTCGAGCCTGCCGACGATGACCCGGCGCGCTTTCTGTCCTATCTCACGGCGGCACTCGCGTCGTTGCTGCCTGAATTCGAACCACGGCTACTGCCTGGCCTGCTGGCCGGCAATCCGCTCGCGATCGATTTCCTGATCGCCGAGATCATCCAGGCCTTCGCGCGGGATGCCCGCCCGTTCGTGTTGTTCCTCGATGACTACCATTACATCAAGTCCCCGGAAACCCACGCGCTCGTGTCGCGGCTGATCCGCGCCACACCACCGCGGATGGTCTTCGTGATCGCCGGTCGCCATCGCGCGCCACTCGCGTTCGCGGAGCTGAAGCTCCACGGTGGACTAATCGAGATCTCCCCCGAGGAATTGAGCTTTCGCGACGATGAGGCACGGATTTTTCTGCGCGACATGCAAGGCATTGCGATCGACGACGCGTTGTTGGATGCGCTCAGCAACCGCGCTGAAGGGTGGATCGCCGGTCTGCAGCTCGCGGCACTGGCGCTGGCGCACAGCGACAACGCCGCCGAGTTCATTGCCGATTTCTCAGGCAGTGATCTCGACATTACGAATTATCTTGGCGAGGTCGTGCTCGATCGCCTGCCGGAGGACGAGCGCGAATTTCTGCTGATGACCGCCGTGCTCGGTCGCATGAATGCGAGCTTGTGTCAGCAGGTGACCGGGCACGCCAACAGCCAGCGGATGCTGGAAGCGATCGCGAGTGCGCATCTGTTCCTGCGGCCGCTTGATCGCGAACGTAAATGGTACCGTTACCATCAGTTGTTCAGTGATTTTCTGGTGGCGCGTCTCGAGAGCCAGCACCCGGGACTGAAGGCGACCTTGCTGGACGCCGCCAGCGAATGGTCGATGGCGCACGGTTTCGAGTTCGAGGCCGTGGATTATGCGTTCCAGGCGCGGGACATCGCGCGGGCCGCCCGGCTCATTGCGACGATTGCCCCTGATCTCGCGCGCCGGCGCGGCGAGATGCACACGGTGCTGGAATGGGTGAAAAGGCTTCCGCAGGCCGAATTGAACCGCCACCCGCAAATCCTGCTCGCCAACATCTGGTGTCTGACTTTCTATCGGCGATGGGAGGAAGCCGACGCGCAGATGCGCGCGCTGGAGCAACTCGAGCAACAGTGGGTAGCGGGACCGGAGGGGATATCACGAGCCGACACGCGGAGCATTCGCGCCTCGCTCGAAATGAATCGGGCGATTGCCTTCACGGTCCAGGACCAGTTCCACTTGAGTCGGGAGGCCTGCGCGCGCTGGCTCAAGGACTGGCCGGACGGCGACGCGGTGGATACCGCCGCCGTCGCGACGGCACTGGTGTACTCCTCGATCAACACACATGAATTCGAATTCGGTCGGGAGCAATCCTGCGCCGCGCGCCGGGCCTGCGAAGCGTGCGCGAACTACTATGCCATTGGCTGGAATTTCAGCTGTCTTGGCCTGATCGCGCTGCGCCAGGGTCAGTTGCGGGAGGCGCTCCGGATCTACCGCGAAGGGCTGGCATTCGTCACGCATGACGGCGCGGCACATTCCTTCATGAAATCGCTGCTGTCGATATTTCTGGCCGAGGCGTTGTACGAAGCCGATCACACGCAGGAAGCGCAACGCTACCTCACGCAGGCGAGACCGTTTCTGAACAATCACGGCACGGTGGAAGTTGCGATGGCCGGTTACGGCACGCAGGCCAAGCTGAATGCGCTGGCGGGGCAATACGACGAAGCCCTCGCAGTACTCCGGGAAGCGGCAAGTCTCGGTCAGGCGACCGGACTGCCGCGGTTATCCGCCGCGATGCTGGGCGAACAGGTCGCAGTCGCGCTGCGCTATGGCGACTGGGCGGGGGCCTGCGCGGTGTCCCGCGGGGCGGGACTCAATCCGAACGGTGGCGGGCCGCGCGATGCCGACAGGCGCGAGGTCGTGCAGGAGATCCGGCGCCTGGCCCACGTCCGCATGCTCCTCCATGAGGGCAAACCCGAGCAGGTGCTGCCAACCCTCACGCTCGACATTGCGAGTGCGAAACGGAGCGGGCGCGTGCGCCGTCTGATCGAGCTGCATATTGTGAAGGCCAACGCGTTGTGGCTCGCTGGCAGAAGCCTGGAAGCCCAGCGCGAGCTGGATTCTGCGTTGGGTCTCGCGGCACCGGAGGGTTTCGTCCGGGTCTTCATCGACGAGGGTGCGGTGACGCGCGATATTGTGCACGCACGGATGCTGAATCGGCGGCCCTCTGTGGATTCGCCCACGCCAGATTCGACCGCGCGATTTGTGACAACCCTTGCGCACGCGTTCGCGAAGGCGGCAAGTGTGGCTGATCCGTCCTACTTGCCGTTGACGCCACTGAACCGGGACGACGGCGCAGAGATGACTGACGCAGGCGCAACCAGTGAACTCACGCGGCGTGAACGACAACTCCTGAAACTCATCGAGGCCGGGCGCTCGAACAGCGATCTCGCGCAGTCATTGTTCATTTCTGAACAGACGGTCAAGTGGCATCTGCATAATCTCTATCGCAAACTCGGGGTCAAGAGTCGCACGACGGCGATCGCACGCGCACGCAAGCTCTCCTTGTTTTGAACCTAGAAACGGCAGTTGACCGGCTCTCAGTCGGGGGACAGTTTACTGAGTCTTCCGGGCGAATGCCTTGGAGCGCAGCACCGAATTCGGTGAGCGCGTCATAAGTCGCTTGGGCATTCGCGGGATCGCCTTTGATGAACAGGTCAATGTCTTTCGTAAAGCGCGGCTGGGCGTGAATGACAACCGCATAG
The DNA here is from genome assembly GCA_945861225.1 of Klebsiella pneumoniae. GTDB lineage: Bacteria > Pseudomonadota > Gammaproteobacteria > CAIKBL01. The sequence continues at coordinate 26,222 of CAMATU010000031.1, read as the reverse complement.
CCCCCACGATAAGGTATCTAACGCCATGGGCATGGAAGGCGGACAAAAGGTCTTTGTAGTCTTGGTACATCCGGCCCGATCTCCCAGCCTTTGAGGGCGTAGGCGGTTTCGATCATCTCCTCCACCGCGTCCAGTCGCTCATGCACCGGTCGACTTTGCCAGTATCGATACTCATCGGCCTTCATCTCAGCGAAGTCGGTGTATTTGCGAACGATCTTATCCATAGGTTTCTTTGTAGCCGGTTCGGGGCGTCACTTCAAACGGAATAGGACGCTGCCTCAACCGTTAACCATTTCGGAGTAGGTTTAGAGGCTACGTTTTGACAGCGAGATAGGTAGCTCGCCGTGCATCGTCGTTAAGATTCACACTCAACATGGTGTGCCCGCGTTCCGGGTGCTTCTTAGCTTTTTGCAAAAAGAGGTCGGCTTCTGGGGTCACAGGTCGCGACCTTCCCGTCGGATTTCGTGCATCAGCGGCGAACATTCGTGATAAGCCGTGACTGGATAGGGTTTTGCGTCGAAGACAGCGCCAGTCTCATCAAGAAACTTGACGCGCAACCCGGCTAGCCTGTCGAGTTCAACCCACCGATCGGGAAGTTCTTTGAGAAACACCGCGACGTCAAAGTCGGAATCCGGGCGTTCGCCGCCCCGTGCACGCGAGCCGAACAAGACCACACGCGCTAGTTGATCGCCATACATTGCGTTAAGCGCCGTTTTAAATTCCGTTAGGATCGGGTCGGTGGTTGCCATAAAGACTTAACTACCACGCGCGCGGGACTGTTTCCAGCGTGTCGTCTCTTTCGAATCCGAGACAGTTTACCGATTACACGTTCACCCTCATCGACTTCGAGCGATGGTCCGACTTGGAAATCTGTAGACTATCCTGGGTTCGTGAGCATCACTTATCTAGAGATGTCGCAGACCAGTTCTGGCCGGAAAGAGCCAGTATGGCCGGTCATCATTTCAAGCAAGCTTCCCTCTGTGCAACAAGTCGCAGCGCATGTCCAGTGGCTCCAATTTCGAGATAGCCTTGCTCAGCCCTCGCCAACAGTCGTTGGTGCGTTTCATCATCCCCACCTACGGCGGCCAATTCAGCGCGCCATTCGCAGAGCACGGGTCCGAGCGTGTGCGCGCCGATGCGTCTCACAAGTTCTTCGGCAGTGGCAAGCGAGGCTTCAGCGCTTGCTTGGCCGGCGAGGCCGTAGCGGCGGATCAGGATACGCGCCATCAAGCCGTGCCCTTCGGCCTCGAAGTAGACGTTCCGCAACCGTCTGCTCACCGCAATCGCCTCAGTCGCTGTGCTCTCGGCACCCGTCAGATCCCCTAGGTCGAGCAGCGCCGCAGTCAGTAACGTCATATCCCAGGCTGCCCCCGTCTTTTCGACACGCTCATGATTTTCCAGCGCAACCCGCGCTGCCGCTATCGCGTCTTTGGCGTTCCCATTCGCGAGATACGCGTAACCGAAAGCGACCTTTATGAGGGCGACTCGGGTGGGCGGCGCGCCGAGCCTTTGGCAAACTTCCTCAACCTGATAGGCGCTACTCAGTGCATGCTCCGCGTTTCCCGCGCGGTAGTGAGTTTCGGCAGCAAAGGCGAGCGTCGCGCAAATCAAGTCCGGTGTGTCATCCTCTTCGGCAATTCGTCGCGCCTGAATGAGCGATTCCAGGCCCGCCGCCAAGCGACCAGTGCTCGTCTGACATAACCCGTACCAGAATTTAAGCAGCGCGTAGGGGTTCATCCCGATCAGCCAATCCTCAGGGAGAACGTGTCGGGAAAATCGAGTAAACGCATCTTCCGCCAGCCGGATTGCCTCCGCGAAGCAGCTGGTCAGGAAGTACGCAAACACCATTGATGCCGCGGCCTGTAATTGCACCGAAACGTCTGTAGTCTCAGCAGCAACGCGATGGTTTTGCACGGCGATGTCAAAAAAGCCCGCCACGTCCCCCGTGCCGTACAACGCGAAACCGTAGGCCTGCGTTAAGCGGAAATACGCGCGCTGCTCGCCAAGCGCCGTGGCATATCGCTGCCCTTCTTCGAGCAGCGTCCGCACCTCTACAAGCGACGTGTCGACACGAAAGGCCGTGCTCAACAAGTGCGTGCAGGCTGCGTGACCGAGTGCGAGGGCTTCATGCGCTGCGGGCAGGTCACGCAGCGATACCCGCACCTGATCCCAGTGCAGCCTTGCACCTGCATAGTCGGTTCGACTCATCCATTCTGCCGCCCGGCGATGCCACCGTGCGGCATTGAGCGCCTCACCGGCTTCCTGCCAATGATGGGCAAGCAATGCGGCGCTTTCATCGAGGCTGTCTAAATTTCGTTGCTCGATCGCCTTGGCGACCTGCGAGTGCCGCTGCCGGCGACGCTCTTTGAGCTGACTGCCGAGCGCGACTTCCTGCGTGAGCGGATGCCGAAAAATATATTCGGCATCCGGATAAACTGCCTGCTCATGGATGAATTCGGCGCGGCGCAGCGCGGTGAGCGCCGTCTTTAATTCCTGGGTGGACAACTCCACCATCTCCGCCAACAGTGGCTCGCTGAAATTTCTGCCAATCACCGCTGCCACCTGCAGTACGCGCTTTTCATGTTCGGTCAGGCGGTCAATGCGTGCCGCAAGCACGGCCTGCACCGTGGCCGGCACAGTCAGATGCTCGACCGAAGTGACCAGCCGGTACGCGCCCGGCGCTCCGATTACTTGGCCGGCTTCGATCAGCGATTGTGCAATTTCTTCGATGAAGAACGGGTTACCGCCGGTGCGCGCGAGGATGGGGTTGACCAACGCGTCGAGGCTTGGGTCGTTCCCAAGCAGATCGGCTAGAAGTTCGGTAACCGATTCACGTCCAAGCGGAGTCAGCGGGATCTGGCGATACCAGGATTTCTGCATCCAATCTGCACGGTATTCCGGGCGGAAATTCAACAACAGCAAGCAGCGTGTACTGGCGCAGACATCAACCATGTGTTCCAGGAATTCGGCACTTGAATCGTCCAGCCAGTGCAGGTCTTCGATCATCGTCACCATCGGCTGGGAAGTAGCCGAGCGTTGTGTGACCTCGCGCATCAGGTCGATCAACTGGCGTTGTCGAACTTCCGGATCAAGCGGCGGCGCAGGGTGCTCGACATCGGGGACGCCGAGGAAATCGAACAATAGCGGTAACGCGTCGGCATAGCGCTGATCGAGTACCACCAGGCGCCCAGCGATCTTCTCGCGCGCACCGCGCGGGTTGTCCTGCACTGTAATTCCGAAATAGGCACGGAGCACTTCAAGGATTGGTAGCAACGAAATATTGCGACCATGTGCCACGGCGCGGCCCTCGTAGACCTGCAGCCCCCGTGCGCGGCATTCCTCCAGGAACTCGAAGCGCAACCGACTCTTACCCGTGCCGGCCTCGGCAACCACACCGACGACCTGCCCGTGGCCCAGCAGGGTCTGCGCGAGGGCGTCTTCCAAGGTGCGCAGATCGGAGGCTCGGCCGACAAAGCGCGAAAGGCCGTGGCTCCGCGAGATATCAAACCGGTTGCGCGAGTCGCCGATGCCGGCCAGGCGATAGACGTGAAGGGGGGCTGAAGTGCCTTTTACTCGGAACTGGCCAAGGTCATCCATTGCAAAATACCCGCTGACGAGCCCTGCTGTTGCCGCCGACAGGAAGCAAGTATTCGGTTCAGCGAGACTTTCCATGCGCTGGGCGAGCCCCACCGTATGCCCTTGCGCCGTATAGTCCATGCGCAAGTCGTCACCGATTGAGCCGACTACCACCTCGCCCGAGTTGATGCCCATTCGGGTCGAAAAACCGAGACCGTATTGGCGTTTTACCTCGGTCGCGTAGCGGGCAATTTCAGCGCGTAGATAAAGCGCCGCGTAACAGGCTCTTTGCGCGTGATCTTCGTGCGCGATAGGTGCGCCAAACAGCGCCATGATGCCGTCACCGGTGTATTGATTAATCGTGCCTTCGAAGCGGTGCACGCCGTCGCTCAGGATCTGGAAGAAACTATCTAGGATTTGGTGCCATTGCTCAGGGTCGAGCTGCTCGGCGAGCTCCATCGAACCCTTAACGTCGGCGAACAATATGGTGACCTGTTTGCGTTCACCTTCGAGCGCGGACTTCGAATGAAGGATTTTTTCGACGAGGTGCTTGGGGGTGTAATCGGCCATGTTGCGGACGGGGGATGTCGTCGCTGCCGCGACCACCACGCTGGACGCGCCACATTCAGGACAAAATTTGGAGGCAGGCTTCAGATCAACCCCGCATACTGAACAAACGCGCGCTAGCTTGTTGCCACATTCCTCGCAGAATTTCGTACCCAAATCATTCTGATGTTGGCAGGCAGGACAATTCATCTAGTCATTCTAAGCGCTTTGACTGGACCTTGGCGGACCGCGCTCGGAAGCGTTGTGCTTCGCTCTGGGACAGTTTCCCCGTTTACCTGAAATGTGGAATAACCGCGCGTGAGAACAGCGTCATTCCTTCGCGAATAAGGTGCGGTGGCATCCCGGATGTCGGGAAATAGCATACAAAGTGTGTCATCCGACCTCGTGTCCGATATTCCTCAATCATCTCGATCGCATCTTTTGGCGTGCCCACGATGGCCTGCTCGCCTAAAAAATCAAAACGTTGCTTCTGAATCATTTCATCAACACTCGTTAATGCCTTCAATGCTTCGTCCGCTCCCGGCATATCGGATGCTTCAATAAACCAGCGCACGTATTGCTCAGTCATGTAGTGCAGCGGCTTTGCAGCGATTTCCCAAGCCTGTTCTCGGCTGGGTGCAACATAGACGGCACGCGCCTGCGCAATTTGAAAATCGGCAGGTTGGCGTCCGAATTTTAACAGCGCTTGATCATAGGCCGCGTTCAGCGCGCTCGGTCCAACTGATTGGAAATGGAAGCCAAGCCGGGCCGCGCGCTCGATGGCCTTGGGTGCCAGCGCACCAAGCCAGATGGGTGGATGTGGCCGTTGCAGCGCGGGTGGCCGGATTTGAAGATCGCGCAGTTGGCTGAATTTCCCATCGATGGTGACCGACTCGTCGCTCAGCAATCGCTGGATTATCTGAATCCCTTCAGTCAGTCGTGCGCCTCGCTCTTTAGGGGAAATTCCCTGCGCCGAAAATTCTACGGGTCGATAGCCGAGCCCCACGCCGAGATCGAACCGGCCCTCCGAAATGAGATCGATGGTGGCCGTATCCTCAGCGATACGAACTGGATTATGCATGGGCAGCAAAATCAGATAGGTACCGATTCGGATGTGCTTGGTGCGCGCCGCAAGCGCACCCGCTATCGGGAACAACGACGGTGAATAGCCATCATCAACAAAATGATGCTCAGTGAGCCAAATGTTGTCGTATCCGAGCGCTTCGGACTCAACACAGAGATCAAGATGACTGCGATAAAGTGTGGACCATGGCACCCGCGCGAACGCAGGATTCCGAAATGACCATAAAATGCCAAATTTCAGGCTCATTAAAACTTTCTCCAGATTCGCGCGCTACCTATTTTGCCTACGCTATCTTCCGACGTCGTTTTGCGGGACGCACTTCATTTTGTGCAGCCCATAGCGCCTGAACTTCTTCCCACCCGTATACGCCGACCGTCTTACCGCTCGAATCCACCATTTGTAATGGCCCCTGAAACCGCATGTAGACCTCTGAATCTTCCAGAAATAATGTTTCGTGGTGGCGGGCACCTGTTGCTTCATAACCATAGCTCGGTGCGGTGACGGTATCGCCACCGCCATAATCGCCGCCGCGAACTTCCAGCTTCCCGCGCATCAGGAAATATTCGCCGGGGCCGACGTGAATATGACTCGGGACTGACGATCCCTTTGGATAGCGAAACGCGGCAGTCCAGGATCCCGCTTCAGGGGATACATGCAGGAGTTGCCATGTCGCGCCACCGGCACTGAATGTTTCGGGTAGGGGTTTCCATTCCAGCTGATTCAGGGGCACAGTCTCGCAATCGAGCTTAGGCTTACTCATCGGAAAATCCTCGGTTTCGAATGGCCGGATAAAACATACCTAAGTTTTTTCCGCTACGCGACCTCTCTGTCCTGTCACTGGAAAATTGATAGACCCCTCGCACGAATGACCATTGCTCAAGGCCCATGACAAGGCAAAGCGACATGCGCATCGAATTGGTGACCGTAGGAGCGGCTTTAGCCGCGATGGGCGATTCAGCGCTGTTCGCGGCTAAAGCCGCTCCTACTGAAATACCTGCTTGGCCTAGCGTGTCTTCCTGGCGACGTTTAAACCAATGCTTCTTCCCTTAGGTTAAGTGCCATTCACCCCTCGCACCTTTTCTAATCTGCCCCCTTCTTGACCGCTTAAGCACACACGCAGACTATGAGTTCTCAAATATAAGCGCGCCCAAATGCGTTGGCGCCAGACCCTTCACGAATTCCTACTGCATCAACTCAAGGAGACTCTGCGATGTCCGATTCAAGCGTGGAATACGATTTAGTCATCCGGGGAGGGCGCGTAGTGGATGGCACGCGCATGCCGGCCTTCAACGGTGATGTCGCAGTCAAAGATGGACTGATCGCCGAGATCGGCAATGTGCGCGGCAAAGGTCGTCAGGAAATCGATGCGCAGGGGCTGATCGTGGCGCCCGGCTTCATCGATGTGCACACACATTACGACGCGCAATTGAACTGGGATCCTCACGCCTCTCAATCTTGCTGGCACGGCATCACCAGTATCGTGATCGCCGCCTGTGGTTTTGGCTTCTCGCCCTGCCGGCCCGAGGATCGCGAACGCGCGATGCGGCGGATGACGAGAGTCGAGGCCATTCCTTATGAGGCCATGAAAGAAGGCATGCGCTGGGATTGGGTGACGCAACGGGATTATCTCGAATCGCTCGAACGCGCCGGGATCGGCGTGAATGTCGCGTCCTACATTCCGCAGTCACCGATCCGCGCCTGGGTGCTCGGCGAGGAAGACACGCGGCGCACAAAAGTGACGCCAGACGAACTCGAGCAAATGAAAGAACTGGTCCGCGATGGCTATCGTGCCGGCGCGCTTGGGCTATCGACTGATTTGAACTTGATTGACCGCGATTACGACGGCTCGAAACTGCCGAGCCTGATTGCCAGTGCCGAAGAAACTGAAGCCCTGATCGCCGTCGCCCGCGAATTCAATGTCGGCTCCATCGAAGTCACGCCGCAATCACTGCACCTCGGGCCGGAGGAAGCGGCCATGCTGGAGCGTTGGGCCGAACTGAGCGGGCGACCGGTGTACTACAACGCGATTCTGCAGGTGCATCACCTGCCTGGCCAATGGAAAGAAGCGTTGGGGCGATTGGAGGACATGAACAAGCGTCACCGCATCTATGCGCTCGGGAGTTCGCATCGCATTGAATCGCTGTTCAGTCTGGTGGAATACAATCTTTTCGACGACATGCCGGAATGGAACACCGCGCTGGCCTGCCCAATGGAAGAACGCCTCGCCAATCTCAAGAATCCCAAAGTGCGAGCGCGCCTGCAACACGATCTGGATCATTACAAAAATCGACTGTGGTCTGGCGACTGGGATCGGATAAAGGTTTTTGATTCCGCGAAAACCGAACTCAAAGGCCGCTATGTCGGCGAGATCGCGCGCGACATGCGGGTTACGCCACTCGATGCGTTCTGCGAGATCGCACTCGCCGAAGAACTCAAAACGCTGTTCCTGATCGAGGACTTGAATAACACGGAAGACGACGCCGTGGCTGAAATCATGAGCCACCCGTTCGTGGTGCCCGGCTTGTCGGATGGCGGCGCGCACACTCAATTTCTGTGCCTGGGTAAGTATCCAACGTCGATGCTCACCAAGTTAGTGCGCGATCAGGGCGTACTTTCGCTTGAGGAAGCGCACTGGCGGTTGTCGTATATGTCGGCCGCTGCAATCGGGCTCGAAGGCATTGGCACGTTGCAAGTCGGAATGCCGGCAGACATCGTGGTGTATGACCTGGAAAAACTCGAGGTCACGCCTTCGGTGCCGGTGTATGAAGACATTATCGGCGGCGGCAAACGGCTGATTCAGAAAGCCAAGGGCTATCGCGCGATCATCGTGAACGGCGTGCCCACTTTCGAATACGACGAATGCACGGGCAAGCTGCCCGGGCGAGTGCTGCGCACGTCAGCTTATGTGCCTTCACCCGCCGCATAAGGATGCCGCGATCAGGCGATTTCAAAAGACGATGGGGCTCACCAGATGCTCGGCGTAGATGAAGTCGCGGTGGGCCGCTAAGGCGGGCGTAACTGCCGCCGCGATGTCTGCATCCTGATTGGTATAGGCCGGACGATAATCGCTCGCCATCGGGCACAGCGCCGGTGGCAGCGGTTCAATCAGCGCGTAGAAGGTGGAAAAATAAATATCGAGCGCGCTGAATTGGCTGCCGATGAGATAGCGGCGACCACCCTGCTGCTGGGCCGCGAGTTGGGCGGCGAGCAAGGTCAACACTTCAATCACTTTGGCCTTGGCCGCCTCGCCGCGTTCGTGTGTGTAAAGATATTTGTCGGCTAAGGTTTTCCAGAACGTATACCCTTCGTCCGTTGCCGACATGGTGCTAAGCGCAGCATGGATCAGCTGCAGGCGCTTGCTCCAACCGAAGCCATTCTCGCCCGCGATCTCGTTGATGAACCCGATCATCTGCATACGTTCGGCGCTCGCGTGCGGCACGAGCGAGGGTGCTGGCGCAAGCCGTTCGGCCAAGTTGAGCTGATCGAGCCACGACGCGCGCGGCCGTTCGTCATTCCAAATCGCGACCGGCGCGCTTGATTGTGCGGTCCATGCGCAGAGTTCGCTTTGGGAATCGTCCATCCCGAAATCGAGATCTGAGGCGTCCGCATTCGACGTGCGCACACAGGCATAGGCGAGACCTTTCACATCGAACAATCCCTTGCACGCCTCGCGCCACGGCCCCGGTATCGTATAAGCACCGAGTACTAAGCGCAGACCGCCACGCTGGCGCGCTTCGGCAATGCTGAGATATTCAAGGTGGATATCGTCGAAGCCAATGTGGCTGGTCATGCGTGGAACCTTTTATTGAGATTGAATTTCGGTAGGCCTACCAAACGGTCGCTAACGGCTTATACGCCCTTAGTTTCGCGTCCGCCGTCACCAGCGGTGCATTCAGGACCGTGGCAGTCGCAGCGATGATACGGTCGGCAGGGTCGCCCGGAATTTCTTCACCAAAGCCGCCAGCCAATTGTGCGATCTCGACACTCACCGCTTCGAAACGTAATTCAGGCAAACATCGCGCATCAGCCAACCATGAATCGACGGGGACTGCGAGTCCGCAAGCGAGCACGCCGCACAAGCGTGGTGATTTCAAGTGCGCTGATAGTCGAGACCACAATGCTTTTGCGCGATGACTCCTTAGCAATCAGCCTGCGGGCTCTCGGTGAGAGCGAAGCGCTGTCGCTCAGCCACCAAATCAGCACATGGGTATCGAGCACAATCAGCGGTTTACATCCCATTCATCGGGGGCGATTGCCGGTTCCAACGGTTTCTCGTAGCGCAACAGGCTTCCGCGCAGGCGAATCCGCGCCGCGGCTGCTTCGTCATGATCGGGGGTGGGCGGCGAGATTTCGGCAATCGTGCGACCATGGACTGTCACCCGTAGCGTTTCTCCGCGCTCAACCTGTGCGAGGTATTCGGGCAATTTCTGCCGCAGAACGGTGACACTGATATTTTTCATGGACGCTCCAAACGTACAAAAAGAAAGTACGTTTAATTGATGACGTGGTCAATGTCACGTTTTCGCTAGCGGAGCTTGTCGCTTCCAGACCGTAAACAAGAATCTGACTCCAGCGATCTTTAACCGCCTAGTGCCACACGCGACGCACGCTCGGCCCCGGCCCGGACTTGCGAGACCCTATGCGCGGCGTCTATCGCGGCGAATTCCAGCTCCGCACGCTTGAACAGTTCTAGTGCCTGTGGCGCCCGCCCCGAGCGGAGTGCGCATTCGGCCTGGACCTGAAGTGCGCCTGCGGCGACAAAGGGGTACGGAATTGTCGTTGCTAACGCGCGCAGGGCGTCCATTTCTTGCCAGGCTTTCGCATATTCCTGCGCATGAATGCGCGCTTCGCCGCGCAGCAATGCCACCAGCGTATAGCCAGTGATGTGCCCGGCTTGTTCAGAATAACCCACGGCCTGATCGAGAATTGTCATCGCTTCCTGTGCTTCGCCGAGACGAGCCATGATCGCCGCCATATAAGTGGCGCACCAACCCCTGAAGTAATTTGTCGGCGCAATCTTAAGCGCAGCCTGAGCCTCTGCGAGCGCCGCCTGATCTTCACCCATTTCAAATAGCGACCACGCGAGAAAGCCTCCGCCAAACGCGGCTAGACCGTCGTCGTGAGCGGCCAACCCAATGTCGCGCGCACGCTCGCCATACTGCAGCGCTGCGGGCCAATGTCCACGATAAGTAGCACATAAGAGGAGTCCAACATTGGTAAAAGTGAGGAATAGGGGTACTGGCGCCTGTTCAAGATAACGCAGCGTCTGCATGCCATATTGTTCGCCAAGTTCACATTCGCCGCGGTTCGCATAAAGCCAGGTCAACAGGAAGCAGGTGTGCGCTGCATTGACTGGATCCCGGGCTTCTTCGCATAAAGGAAGCGCGCGTTTAAGTAATGCCTCGGATTCGGTGAAACGGCCAGCCACCCACAGCCGGTGCCCACGCTGCGCAAGAAACGGTCCCAACACACTTGGCATACCGAGGCCCTCGACCTGCGGCGCATAACGTTCCAGCAGTTCCGCATACTCGCGGTGCTTGTGCAAAAAATGAAAAACGGGAAACGCCTGCAGCAGGTACACCACACAGCGCACCAGCCGGTCGGTCGTCATCTCCTCTGCTTCAAACAGCCTCATCGCATCGATTAAAAATCCATGCGCCGCTTCCAGGGTGTAATTGCGAATTGCCTTCGCGGTCGCCGCCTCCAAAAATGGCAATGCCAATGCCGGCGTTTCGCCGGCAAGATGATGGCGGGCGATTTCCTCACAATCCTGCTCGGCTTCTTTCGCCTTGGCCGCGAGCCGCGTCGCCACCGTTGTGTGCAGCTGCCTGCGCTCGTCGCCCAGCATGCCCTGATAGGTGACTTCCTGCGTCAGCGCGTGCACAAACCGATAGCGGCGCGCCGTTGGCGTGGATTCGATGAAGCCGAGTCCGATCAACTGTTCCAACCGTATACGCTGCGCGCGTGGCCCCTCTGCGACTTCTTCCAGAAGATCGAGCGAGAACTCGCGCCCGAGCACCGCAGCGGTGCGCAGATTGCGTTTGTCCGGTGCGGTCAGCCGATCGATGCGCGCACCGAGCACATCGAAGACGTCCCCCGGTACCTGCTCGCCGGTCGAGACCGCGGCGCGTACCAACTCCTCCAGAAAGAACGGATTGCCCTCCGCGCGTGCGGCCACCTGTGCTTGCTGCTCGGGCGACAGCAATGAAGCTACTAGCAACTGCGCGAGCAGCCGTTGCATGGCATCCGTCGGCAAAGGTGTCAGCCTGATTCGTTCCAAGCGGGCGGCAGCTGGCCAGGGCGGATCCGAGCCCGGCCGAAAGGTCACCACCAGCAGACCGTGACTGCCGTGCAGCGACGTCGCCAGTACACTCAAAAACTCCAGTGAACTGGGATCCGCCCAATGCAGATCTTCGACCAACAGGACCAGCGGTTCATGCTGGGATCTGCGCAGCACATACTCGACCAAGGCTTGCTGGGTGCGGCCGCGCATCGTCGCCGGATCGATGTCTTTGGTCCGACTCAACGCTTTGTCGTCACCGAGCAAGGCCGCCAGATAGTCGTTATCAGCGAGGGAGGCAGCGTTGCCGGCCACCTCAGTCTCTAACAATCCGCGCACGAGTTCGAGGACCGGTACGTTGGGTTTTTGCTTGCCGTAAGTGATGCATTGACCCAGCACGGTGCGCGTGTGCGCTGGCAAGCCTGTTTGGAATTCCCGGATCAAGCGCGACTTGCCGGCACCCGGCTCGCCTTCGATTTCAATCACGCCGCCGCGTCCTGCTACCGCTTGTTCCACCCCTGCGAGCAATACGTCGAGCTCCGCTTCACGGCCGACAAACAGCGTCTCACCTTGCGCGCTCCGGCTGGTGTGCTCGTGTGCGTCCAGTAAACGAAAACGCGCCACAGGAGCCGCTATCCCTTTCAACGGAATTGCGGCCAGCGCCTCCACTTCAAGTGCGCCACGCGCCGCATTCACTGTGGTTTCACCACAGAGGATCTCGCCTGGCGCTGCTGCGCTCTGCAGGCGCGCCGCCAAATGCGTGGTGTCGCCAGCTGCCGTGTAGTCCATGCGTAAGTCGTCCCCGATGGTGCCGACGACTACCTGTCCGGAATTAAGCCCCATCCGGATCTGCACCTTGCTCCAGCCGCGGATTGCGGAAGACACACAGGCATCTGCAACCGCTCGCCGAATTGCGATCGCGGCGAGGCCGGCGCGTGCTGCATGGTCCTCATAGGCGAGCGGCGCGCCGAAGATCGCCATGAACCCGTCGCCTAAAAATTGATTGACGGTCCCTTCGAAATGATGCACCTGAGCGAGAGTGCGGGTGAAGAAATCCGACAACAACGTGTGCATGCCCTCGGCGCCGAGTTCACCCGCGAGGACCGTCGATTCGACCACATCGCAAAACAGCACCGTGACTTGTTTCTTCTCACCGCGGAGTGCCTGCCGATTCGCAAGAATGCGCTGCGCGAGATGCGGTGGCGTGTAATTGACTGGAGAAAGCGCGAGCTCGGCCCCCGCTGGTACCGCGATTCCAGGCGCCAGCGCCGCACCGCACGCAGTACAGAACCGCTGGTCGGACGTAGCGGGTTCGCCGCAGGCCTGACATTGCACGGCGAGCCGCCCGCCGCAATTCGCACAGAACCGCGCGCCTGGCTGGTTGTCGTGCATGCAGCTTGCGCATTTCAGCATCGGGTCACTCTGCGGTAGAGAGTCGTGTTTGAAGTGTAGTGCATCCGTTAGCAGCTAGACGGTGTCTGAGGCGTCGATACTATCGTCGCTGCGCATGTCTCATCCGTAGTCGTGATAGTCCGCAATCCGCCCCTCGCGAATCGTCCAAACGCAGGCCAATTCGAGGCGGATGACTTCACCCTTCTTCGCGAAGCCCTCGATGTCGGCGGTCGGGGTGGCTTCCCAGGTGAGTTCGGTGACCACCTGATCACCAGCCGCAAACTGGCGCCGCACAGAGTGGAAGCGGCGGTCCGGCAGCAAGCCTTCGAACTGGGTCATGATTGTGATCATCGCCTCGGGGCCGTCGAGCACAACCCCGCGGTTATGGTGCTCGACATGGATGTCGTCGGTCATCATGCCGCGCAGCGCACCGAAATCCTTCGCGTTGTAAGCCGCAATCCAGCGTTGTGCGACATTGATTGGATCGTTGGTCATGGGATGCCTCCATTGATTGTGGTTTTATGCAAAGGGTCCGAGTTGAATCGCACTTAACTTAAGTGCACGCGGCAAGGCTAAGCCACTCGCACTTTGACCATACTACCGTAGGAGCGGCTTTAGCCGCGATTGGGTGATTCAGCGCTGTTCGCGGCTAAAGCCGCTCCTACAGAGAACTGAATCAACGGCGCTGACTCCTTGAACCCGGCACCTGGTGTAAGCTCGAACCCGGGCGCCGGCGCGCATAACGAATTAGAAGCGAGAGGTTCGAAAGGTTCATGAGTATTAAGGGTAAGGCGTACATCGCCGGCATCTACGAACATCCCACACGCAAAGCGGAAGGCATTCCGATCGCGCAGATTCACGCCGAGGTTGCCAAGGGGGCGCTACAGGATGCGGGCCTGGAGCTACGGGACGTGGACGCCTACTTCTGCGCCGGCGACGCGCCGGGTCTCGGGGCTTTGTCCATGGCGGATTACCTAGGCCTTAGCGTGCGCCATGTGGATACCACCGAAACCGGCGGCTCATCCTATGTCGTGCATGTGAACCACGCGGCGCAGGCTATCGCAACCGGTAAGTGCAAGGTCGCCTTGATCACGTTGGCGGGCAAACCGCGCACGGGTGGTGCGCAGCCCGGTCGCGCACCCATGTCGATCCAGCCGCCGGACGCGCCCTTTGAGGCGCCATTCAAACCGACGGTGCTGAATATCTACGCGATGTGCGCGCAGCGGCACATGCACGAGTATGGCACCACCTCGGCGCAACTCGCCTGGATCAAGGTCGCGGCTTCTCAACATGCGCAACATAACCCGCATGCGATGCTGCGCGAGGTGGTGACCGTGGAAGACGTGCTCAATTCGCCGCTCGTCGCCGATCCGCTGCACCGCCTTGATTGTTGTGTGGTCTCCGATGGCGGCGGCGCACTGGTGGTGGTCGCACCCGAAATTGCCGCGCAATTGAAGCGCCCGAAAGTGCGCGTGCTCGGGGCGGGTGAGGCTATCAAGCACATGCGCGGCGGCGACATCGATCTCACCTATTCGGCTGGAGTATGGTCGGCCGCGAAGGCCTTCGAGGAGGCGGGCATACAGCGCGCGGATATCAAATACGCTTCGCTCTACGACAGCTTCACCATCACGGTGCTGATGCAGATCGAGGACATCGGTTTCTGCGCGAAAGGCCAGGGCGGCCGCTTCGTCACGGACGGCAATCTGATCTCAGGCGTGGGCAAACTGCCCTTCAACACCGATGGTGGCGGGCTTTGCAACAATCATCCCGGCAATCGCGGCGGGATGACCAAAGTGATTGAGGCGGTGCGCCAATTGCGCAACGAGGCGCATCCTGCGGTGCAGGTTAAGAATTGCGATCTAGCGCTCGCGCATGGCACCGGCGGCTTGCTCGGCACCCGGCACGGCAGCGCCACACTCATTATGGAGAGGGTTTAATCATGACGGATACCAAGCAAAATGCAGTGAGCGCGGATCTGGCGTTGGAACCCTATTGGGCCGCCGCGCGCGCAGGCAAGCTGCTGCTCAAACATTGCCGCAGTTGCAGCAAGACGCATTACTACCCGCGTCCACTGTGTCCCTTCTGCATGAGTGAGGATACCGCGTGGCAGGAGGCTGTCGGCACGGGCACGATTTACTCCTGGAGCGTGGAGCGACGCGCGGCCCCGCCGTATGCGACGGCCTTTGTCACGCTCGCAGAAGGTCCGACCTTGCTCACCAATATTGTGGATGCCGATCTCGACACGCTCGCGATTGGGCAAGCAGTGAAACTTGGCTTCGAAACGCGCGAGGGCCAGCCGGTGCCGGTGTTCAGGCTGGTGTGAAAATTACCGCTGGCTTCTCGCATCGGAGCGCGCCGTAGGGCGGAAAAGCGCAGCGCCTTCCGCCGCATGCGGACCTCTGATTCGTCAGACCAGGCGCAGACCCGGGATCCATGGGCGCTCGATGTAGAAGAGGGATCCCGGGTCTGCGCCCGGGATGACGGGGCTTAGAAGGTGACCAAATCCGGCGGAAGGCGCTGCGCTTTTCCGCCCTATGAACTGGATTGCAGCAAAGCCTGCGGCTCCTCGCAACGACAGCTCTTCCGGGTTCAACCAAATTTGATCCCTTTGTACTCTTCTGCAGCCACTTCCGTGATAGTGGCGCGAAACTTTGGCGCGCCGCCGTTGTACACGAGATGGCGAACTCGACCATGTTCGTGACCGGGTACGTTGGAGTTGTAGCCCGTGAACCAGCCCTTGGCTTTGCGCATCAGCACGGCGCTGTACATCTTCGCCACGTGGTTGGTCCAACGGGCTTCGGCTTCGGGCGTGGCGTCCAACCGCGTGTAACCGTGCTGCCAAGTGTATTCGAGTAGCTTGGTCACCCAATCCACCCCGATCTCAATCCCGCGCGGATAGTTGGTCGAGGCTGAACCGCTCTGCGGGCCGGCCACGGTGATGAAATTCGGGAAGCCGCTGATCTGCATGCCGAGGAAAGTGACCGGGCCATCATTCCATTTGTCGCGCAGGCGCTGACCGCCGACGCCGCGAATGTCGATGCGATCATAAGAACCGGTAATCGCATCAAAGCCCGTCGCATAAACGATGATGTCGAACTCGTAGTCACGCTCGGTAGTGCGGATCCCGGTGGGCGTGATGCACTCGATGGGCGTTTCCTGGATATCGACCAGGTGCACATTCTCACGGTTGTAGGCTTCGTAGTAGCGCGTCTCTAACGGCACGCGCTGGATCCCGAAACCGTGATCTTTCGGGATCAACTTCTCAGCCAGCACCGGATCCTTCACGCGCGCGCGGATCCTGCTTGCGATGTACTCGGAGAACTCCGCGTTCGCCACCTCATCCATGAAGATCTCACGGAAGTTGCTGAGCCAGATCCCGAACCCCGGTTCACCGTACAGCCGATCCCACAACTCGCGTCGCGCTGAAGGCGAGACCTCATAGAAGCCGCGCCGATCAGGTTCGTGCTCGAAACCGCCTGGCGTGCGTAGGCAGGTCTCAAAAATCTCGTCGTAACGCGTGCGGATGTCCGCCATCTCTTCCTTGGAGATGGGACCGTTGTTCAGCGGCGCGCACCAGTTGGGTCGCCGTTGGAACACCGTGAGCTCGCCAACCTTGTCCGCGATTTCGCCAATCACCTGCACACCGGTGGCGCCGGTGCCGATCACCGCCACCTTCTTGCCCGCCAGGGAAACGCCCTCTTGCGGCCAGTAATAGGTATGGAATGAGGGACCCTTGAAGCTCTCCATCCCTGCCATGCGGGGCGCCGTCGGTGCCGAGAGTAAACCGAGCCCGGTGACCAGGAAGCGGCACGTGAGATCGCGACCATCGGAGAGACGCAGTTTCCACAAATTATTGTGCTCGTCGAAATGTGCCGACTCGACCTTGGCGTTGAACTGCATGTACTTTCGCAGATCGAATTTGTCCGCCACGTGGTTCAGATAACGCAGGTTCTCCGGCTGGCCCGAGAAGCGCTCTTTCCAATCCCACTCCGCGAGCAGTTCTTTCGAGAACGAGAAGCCGTAGGTATAGGATTCCGAATCGAAGCGGCAGCCTGGGTAACGGTTGTGATACCAGGTGCCACCCAAACCTCCAGCGGCCTCAAGCACCGTGACATTGACCCCCAGTTGGGCCAAGCGATACAGCTGGTAGATGCCCGCCACACCGGCACCAATAATGATCACTTCGTACTGCGGATTGGTTTGTGCGCGGGCGACTGGGTTTGGGCTGCTCATTTACTGCTCCTTATCCTGCGGCGCCTCAAGATTGCGCCGGTTAATCAAATTTCTTTCAAGAAAGCTTTGCTCGTGGTGTGCTTCAGATCCGGACTTCCGCGCCACGCACCAACTTGCCGGGCAAGGCGCCAGTCGCCTCGCCCTCTTCAAAAGTGACCTGGCCGCGCAGCAACGTGGTGTGGTAACCGGACGCGCGCTGAATCAGACGCTGCCCGGCCGCTGGCAGGTCATACACCATTTGTGGCGCAGGGAGTGCAAGTCGCTGGAGATCGATCAGGTTCAAGTCGGCGCGCAGGCCGGGTTTGATCATGCCACGATCAGAGAATCCATACAGCTCGGCAGTCTCCCGCGTTTGCATGCGCACCGCATGTTCGAGCTTCAGGCGTGGACCGCGCGAACGATCGCGCACAAAATGCTGGAGCAAGTAGGTGGGTGCGCTGGCATCGCAGATCATGCCGCAATGCGCGCCGCCATCGCTAATGCCGAGAATGGTGTTCGGGTGCAGCATCATCTCGCGCGCGACATCGTAGTTGCCGGCGTGATAATTGAAGAGCGGCGAATACAGAAAGGCCTTGCCGTTGGCTTCCAGCAGTCGATCATAAGCAGCGGCTTCCGGTGAGATGCCTGCACGCGCTGCAATGGCTTGAATGCTGAGTTCCGGGGCGGGCTCGTATTCCGGCGGATCGCCCAACCAGAACACACGATCATAATCGCGGATGGTCGACGCCATCGCCTTGCCTTCCATGAAGAGCAAACGCAGCAGGCGGGCCGGACGCGGCCCGGCCTCGTTAAGAATGCGGGCGCGCACTTCAGGTTGGCGCATCATCGCCACTCTTTCGGCCAAGGGTAAATGCGCGAGCGCACGGTAACTTGGGCGACCGGTGAACGGATGAGTCCCTTCAAGACACAGCAACACACCCGGCGGACGAATCGCGACCTGCGGAAAGATCCCACCCGCGCGGCGCGCCGCGTGTGCGAGCAGACGCTGCCATTGCAGCGGATCGTCATCGTTCTGCACGCAGGCATAAGTCACTTTGCAGTGCGCGCGATCGATGATGTGATCCATCCAGGTGAGCTCCGCCGCTTCCGGCGCTAAATCAGAGGCCACTTCGAAAACCCCGCCTCCTGCTTCCCCCATCGCATCCGCAATCGTGGTGAGCTCAAGTGCATCCGCCGTGGTGCCCGGCACCAATTCGCCATCGATCGCGCGATGCAGCACAGTCCGCGACGTCGAAAAGCCCACCGCGCCAGCCATAATCGCTTCTTTGACGAGTGCCGCCATCGCGGCGCGTTCATCGGCATTGGCCACGACATCAGTCGCGCCGCGTTCACCCATCACATAGGCACGGACTGCGCCATGCGGCACTTGCGCCGCGATATCGAGCGCGCGCGGCATGCGCTCCAACGCATTCAGATATTCGGGAAAGCTTTCCCAGGTCCAATCGATGCCTTCAGCGAGTGCGCTGCCCGGGATGTCTTCGACTCCTTCCATGAGACCAATCAGCCAGTCACGTTTAGCCGGGTGCGCCGGTGCGAAGCCTACCCCGCAATTGCCCATGACTGCCGTGGTCACTCCGTGCCAACAAGAGGGCGTGAGATAGGGATCCCAGGTCGCCTGGCCATCGTAGTGGGTGTGCACATCCACCCAACCTGGGGCGAGGATGAGTCCCTCGGCATTAATCTCGCGCCGACCCTTGCCAAGCTTGCCGCCAACTGCGGTGAGTTTTTCGCCATCGATGGCGACATCGCCGGCGCGTGCGTCCGTACCTGAGCCGTCGACGATTAAGGCATTGCGGATTACAAGATCATGCATAAGGGATCCCCGTGGCGCGTGAGGGTTAACCTTAGCAGGGTCTTTGGGAGCTGTCGCCGAAACCGGCAGGTAAACCGGGATCGCTCAGGGACAATTTACCGATTTCCAACCTAGGCCGTCGCTCGCGCGCTTGAAACAGATAGCACTGAGCGCGTATGCAGAAGCTGTCCCCGGAGTTTCCCTCGCGGCTAAAGCCGCGCCTACAGTACTGGGAACGAAGCGCGCGGCGCTAGCAACAACTGCAGCTGCTGCTCGACGCAAGGTGCACGCTGGCACTGGCCAGCACACTGGATGCGGCAGAGATGTTCACACTTGAAGTTGGGGTCGCTGCGGCGAGCGCTGGGATACCCCTCGAATCACTGGTGAAGCCAGTCGCGATACGGAATCGATGCGTATCGATGTCACTGTGGATCGCGATTGAATCGGCGCCGCTGACTGACCATCCGCTGAAATCGCTGTCATCCATCATCACGCGCACCGCTGCCGGATTGGGCAGGCCGCTGACTCGCCAGGTCGTCGCGGCACCACGCTTAGAAGTTGTCGCGCAATACGTCTCCACCCATAGCGCGCCAGCGTCGAGATCGTTCCAGCATTGTGAAATACCGAGCGTGGGGTAATCGACGCCTGAGACGGTGGGCTGCGCGAATTTCGCAAGATTGGGTTGCTTGAAAACCTGTGACCAGGCGCCGGGTTCGCCGAGCTCAGTCAATACCATGAGGCTGGAGAGCTGGCCGCGTGGCCAGTCCTCCCCGAACTTGAACCACCAACCGAAACGATCGCCGTCCGGGCCAAAGAACTTCGGTTCAAAGGCCGCTTCTGCCAGCTGACGCAGGCGTACTTCCGTGAGGGTGTCGCCCAGTTCGCGCGCCATCATGATGCCGAGTGCCAGCCAGCGTGGGTCGGGGTGCAGCTGCAGCAGCGGTTTCTTCGGATCATTCCAGCCGAGTTTGCGCACTGCCATTTCATAGAGCTCAGTGCCGAACACGCGATTTTGCGGCAACACATACAGCGCGATCGCAATCGCCGCATAGGCGCCGACATCATCGCGGAACGTGCACATGGAACGCTCGATAGGATCGTAATAAAAGGCGAACCAGTCGAGATTCCCTTTACCGTCGAGCCCCAGGTAGTGCTTGCGGGCGTATTCAATCCAGCGCTCGAATACCCAATTGGTGTGCTTGCCGTGCAGACCGTCGTAGAGCTGCAACCCGAGGCCGGCACCGCTCACGCAGAACGGCCATATCTTGGTGTTCTCGCAGTGCACGCCCTGCGGCCGTTCGGCCCATTGGTCGTGCATGAAACTGACGATACGGTGATGATCCCAATCGAACAGACGATCCTGGTAGCCGGCCACCTTGAACGGCTGCTCCCATTTATCATCGCCCGCAACATAGCGATAAAAGCACAGCAGCAGGTTGAAGAAGCCGCGGAAGAAGTTGTTGCCATCCGCGCCAATCGGATCAGGTTGCAGGCCCCACGGCTTCACACCATTGGCAACCCAACCCGGAGCGTCGTAGCGGCCGCGCAGGTGTTCAAGGAGCACGGCCAGCCATTCCGGCGGGTAGTTTCGCTGGTCAGGATCGTGGCCGATCATGGTCAGCCAGTCGATGGCAGCCCAGAAGGTGGTATGACGAGATACGAGGCCGTCCGCAATGCGCGTATAGGTCTCGCGCCAGGCTGGCGTGATGTCGCACATGACGGGGAGCACGTAACCGGTTTCATGCAAATCGAAGCGCGCCAGACTGCACATCGGCGCCGTGCTGTAGCGATCCCACCAGGGATGCGGTTCGCCGTTGCTGCTCCAGTCATCAGGCGTCGTCGCCTTATCCCAGATGAAACGCAGCCAACCACGCGCGCGATCATCAAGCCGCGGAAAAGCGTTGGGTTGCATCGAAGAGACTCCGTAGGTTAGTCAGCTTGCAATCGCGCGTTTACCACATTGGGACTGGTTCACCGGCCGAACCCCGAATCATCGCCAATTTTGCGCGCTGCCGATGGGCCGACTCCCAGCGCGGGTCGAGCGCGGTCGCAGGCGGCTCGCGAACGATGCGGGCGGCGACCTTGCTGCGCGTATTCGGCGCGACATAGGCATCAGGTGGTGGAATCGGCAGCGGCGCCGTGCGGCCGATCGGCAACACGAATCGCGTTAATCCATAAAACCACAAGATAAGTACCGCATTGCCTGCGTACTGCGCATGCCCCTCGAGTAGCGCGTGAACAATTCTGCCGACTGCGTGGGGCGACACCAGGGCAAGCCAGCCCTGCCGGGCATTGTCGAAGCACAAGCTCAATGTCGGCGCGCCAGCCGCCCCGGAGTGGGACCTGACGGTACGCGGCGCGAATACGTAATGGTGGAAGACGCCCTCCGCGCTGCCGATTTGGACTGTCAGGTCGCGGGTGACCTGGCAGCGGAACGTCTCGCTCAGCCGGCAAGCCACTGTCATGCCCATGCCGAGGGCCCAGAGCACCAGCCTGAACAGGCTCCTGTCCAGCCAGCCGCGCGGATTATGCGAATGCATGCTTTTTATCCTGATAGTAGCCAAGCATTGTATGGTTGCTGTTAAGAGCCTGCATTAAATCCCCAGCAAGCGTCGACAGTGCGCGACCGGGGTTGACCCACACGACTGCGCAATCCGCTGATAGCGGAAAACTGGCCAACGGTCCGTAAACCACCCCTGTTCCAGAATTGTGGACCTGGGGGATATCGGCCGCCTCGCTCGCCGGCAGGTATCCCACTTCCGACATCAGCGCAACTGCGCCGGCAAGTTCCTGCCGGGTGTTCGCAGACAGCGGAAGCCCCATCACGTGCGCGCCCACCGCACAGCCGCGATGGTCCTCAGCTGAGGCAAAAAAAAGCTCGACCTCTGCGGCCCGCCACAACGCACAGCTCGCTACGACGCGTGAAGATTTCACGTTGATATCGGCGGGTTTGGTGTCGACGATCGCCAAGGCTACCGGCGGATGCGCCAAGCCCAGCTCGCCTAAAATCAAAGCTGCTTCTGTGTATGACATCGTGCGTTCTCGC
This sequence comes from Klebsiella pneumoniae, assembly GCA_945861225.1. Taxonomy (GTDB): domain Bacteria; phylum Pseudomonadota; class Gammaproteobacteria; genus CAIKBL01. Next base: position 4,273 of record CAMATU010000031.1, on the reverse strand, counting down.
GCTGTATTCGGTCCTGTTGACGACCCTCGATTCCGCCGAATCGACTGGTGATCGTACTTCGAAAATCCTATCCAACTGGCCTAGCGCGCACAGTCAAAATTCTTCTGCGGGCTCCTCGACTGTAGCCGCAAAACTCGCCAAGCCATGCTCAATCAACGCGTGCAGTTCGGCAACCTGCTGTTCTCCTACTCGCAGATTGAGTGCGACTTGCGCTTTCTTCCAATGGTGTTTTGCCTCGATCTGTTTCGCGCGACCGGCCGCAGTGATTTCGACCCACCGACTGCGCGCATCAGTGCCAGGCCCCTGCACGGCCCAGCCTTGTGCAATCAGTAACCGCAGATTGCGGGTCAAAGTCGAGGGCTCGATTCCCATCTTGCGTGCGAGCTCACTGGGCGCTACCGGCCCCCGATTGATGAGGTGGCTGAGCATCGAGTATTGCGTGGTTCTGATGCCCACGTTCACCATCTCGAGATCGTAATGACGGGCGACGCAGCGTAACAACTGACGCAGCTTGAAATTGGTGCAGCCTTGCGGCTTGTTCGGCTTGCGCAGTGGTGATGCCATGTTTATATTGTATTCATATTAGTTGTATATGCAATAAATCTGAGCGCGCTCGCCGATGAGTCAACTCCGCATCCTCTCCTACCTGCCGAACCCGCGCTTGTGGAAAGCGACCATCGCGGCACGCCTGAATGGTGTGCAGGTGGAGATCAGAGGTTGCTCGTCGCGTGAATTGGGGTCATGGCGCTGGGATTACGACGCTCGTTCCTTGCGTCCTGCCGAACTTACGGACACCACAGACGTGCGGAACGGAACCACTGGCTTCGCCGGCATGCCGCTGCACAAGACAGCGGCCTTCAGGCGACGCTTGAGCGCTAGCGTGCCGCAGGAGACTCCAGCTTGAACGACGTGGCCCTGATCATCGGCGCCGGCGACGCGACGGGCGGCGCCATCGCGCGCCGGTTTGCACGCGAAGGTTTCATCACCTGTGTGACCCGCCGGAGCCTGGAAAAGCTTGCGCCGCTCAAGGCCACTATCGAGGCGACGGGCGGTGTGTGTCACGCCTTCGGCTCGGATGCACGAGACGAAGACGCCGTAGTCAGTTTGTTTGCGCACATCGAAGCCACGCTTGGTCCTATCACCGTGCTGGTCTTCAATATCGGTGGCAACGTACGCTTTGGGATTACCGAGACCACTGCGCGGGTTTATCGCAAAGTGTGGGAGATGTGCGCATTCGGTGGCTTTCTGGCGGGTCGCGAGGCGGCCAAAATGATGTTGCCACGCCGGCATGGCACGATCCTTTTCACCGGCGCGACTGCCAGTGTGCGCGGTGGTATCGGCTATGCAGCCTTCGCGGGCGGTAAGCATGCATTACGGGCACTCGCGCAGAGTATGGCGCGCGAACTCGGTCCACAGGGCATTCATGTCGCGCATTGTGTGATCGACGGTGCAATCGACACAGCTTTCATTGAGGAGCGGTTTCCGGAGCGTTATGCGTTGCGTGACCAGGATGGCATTCTTGCGCCGGACGCGATCGCGGAAACTTACTGGCAAGTGCACTGCCAGCCGCGCTCAGCCTGGACCCACGAAATCGATCTCCGACCGTGGCTGGAATCCTGGTAGCGTGCCTGCGAGATCTCCAATCCATGAAACCGCCGAGGCAGTCATGAACAAGACGCTGGAATTTTTTTTCGATGTCGGCAGCCCGGCAGCTTATCTCGCGTGGACACAGCTGCCGCGCATCGTCGCCGAAACCGGCGCTACCGTGCGGTGGCGACCGATGCTGCTCGGGGGCGTGTTCAAGGCCGCCGGCAATTCAAGCCCGGTGACCATCCCGGCCAAAGGTCGGTGGTTGATGGCGGACCTCGCACGTTTTGCTGCGCGCTACGGGGTACCGCTCAACATTCCGGCGGAATTCCCGGTTAACACATTGACCTTGATGCGCGGTGCCGCGGGCATGCAGCTGAAACATCCGCAGGATCTCACGCGTTATCTGACGGCCGCATTCGAGGGCATCTTCGCGCGCGGCTTGGCGATGGGCGATCCCGCAGTCGTCGCCGAGGTGTTGTGCGACGCGGGTTTCGATCCGACTGATTTCCAGGCGTTGATCTCCGATCCAGCCGTGAAACAGGCGCTGATCGCAACCACCGAAGAGGCCGTCACGCGCGGGGTGTTCGGCGCGCCGACAATGTTCGTCGGCGCGGAAATGCATTTCGGCCAGGATCGGCTGGACTTTGTCGCTGCTGCATTGCGCGGCTGATACCACCCACTTCGCTTACACAGGACGCGCCTCCATGACGCAAGATCCCGGCCTGTTCGCCACCATTCATAGCCTGCGTGCAATGCGGCGCTTGAAGCCCGATCCGGTGCCGGACGAATTGATCAAGAAAATTCTCGCCGCCGGGACCTGCGCGCCGAGCGGTCAGAATCTACAGCGCTGGGCCTTTCTGGTGGTCACCGACGATGAAGGCAAACGCTTCTTCGGCGAGCGCTATGACTACTGGATGCGCAACCGCTTCGGCGGCATGCTGGAGCGTAGAAATGAAGCTACTAAGGAAGGACGATTAATCAATGCCGCGATGCATCTCTCGGAACATATGCACGAAGCTCCGGTGCTCTTGTTCTGTTGTGGGACGCGTGATTGGCCGTTTGTCGTGCCGGCGGAAAAGCGCGTGGGACTCGCGCCACCGTCCTATGGATCGATCTATCCTTGCGTGCAGAACATCCTGCTGGCCTGCCGTGGGCTCGGCCTCGGCGCGAGCCTCACCACCATGCACCAGATGTTCGAGCCCGAAATGCATGAGTTCTTTGGCATCCCGGAAACCCATGGCGTAGTGGCCGTGATTCCGCTTGGATTCCCGCAAGGCAAGTTCGGCCCGGTGTCGCGCGAACCGCCTGACATCAAGACTCACTTCAATCGCTGGGGTCAGGGCAAGCCAGGGCTCGCCGCGCCCACCTCTAACATTTTCCCAAGGAATCCTCATGACTAAGACTGCGATCATCAGTGGCGTCGGCCCGGACCAGGGCATGGGTGCGCAACTCGCGCGACGTTTCGCGAAGCTCGGCCTGCACGTGTTCGTGGCAGGTCGCACGGCGGCGAGCCTGGATGCGGTCGCTGCGAGCATCGTGCGCGATGGCGGTAAGGCTACCGCTGCCGTGGCCGATGCTACCAACGAACAAGCGACTATAGAATTATTCAAACAGGCGCGCGCGGTTGGACCAATCGATCTCGTCATCTATAACACCGGCAATAACACGCCAGGCCGGATTGAAGACATGACGGCGGAATATTTCGAGAACAGCTGGCGAGTGTGTTGCCTGGGCGGTTTTCTGTACGGCCGCGAAGCAGTGAAGCATATGAAACGCGATGGTGGCGGCACGCTACTTTTTACCGGCGCGAGTGCTTCCATGCGCGGTAAACCGAACTTCGGCGCTTTCAATTCCGCCAAGGGCGCCTTGCGCCTGCTCGCGCATGCGCTGGCGAAGGAAGTGGGCCCCGAGGGCATCCACGTCGGCCACGTCGTTATTGATGGCGCGATTGCTGGCGACAAAATTCGCACGCGCTTTCCCGAATATGCAGCAAAGCTCGGCGACAATGGCCTGATCGATATCCAGGCGATCGTTGATGGCTACGAATACCTCTACAAGCAACCGCGCCGCGGCTGGTCGTTTGAGGTCGACATGCGAACCGCGATTGAAACCTGGTGAGCTCAGCGGCGAGCAAGCACCTGTTGACTACACGCACGCACGTGCTCGCCTCACTAGGGAGCTAAGCACTTGGACGAGGCTGCCAACATCGCACAAGAAGGTCCACTCGCCGGTTATCGCATCGTCGATCTGAGCCGCGTGCTGTCGGGCCCGGCGGCGACCATGCTGCTGGCAGATCAAGGCGCCGACGTCATCAAAGTCGAACCACTGGATGGCGATATCACGCGCATGATGGGAATCGGCCGCGACGGCATGACGTGCGGCTTTCTGAACATCAACCGTGGGAAGCGCGGCATGGCGCTCGATCTTCATAGCGCGGCGGGTCTTGGTATTGTGCGGCGTTTACTGAAGACCGCCGATGTGTTCGTACAAAATTTTCGACCGGGCGCGGCCGCCAAGCTTGGTCTTGGTCTGACGGCAGTACGCGAGATTAGGGACGACATTATTTATGTCTCGATCAGCGGGTTTGGCGCGGTCGGGCCGTTCGCCGGTAAGCGCGTATACGACCCAGTGATCCAGGCGTTATCCGGGATCACGGACATTCAGGCCGACACTGACACCGGCC